>QQUG01000135.1 GCA_008501705.1 Flavobacterium sp. | reverse complement strand
TTTGTCGCTCCTCCAATTCTTATTGACCTTCACATAGGTTTCCAGGTGAATTTGTTTTCCGAAGAAAGCTTCCAGATCCTTACGTGCCTCTACGCCTACCCTTTTTAAAGCAGCACCCTTATGACCGATAATGATCCCTTTTTGGGTTTCTCGCTCCACCATGATAACAGAGCGTATCCTGATGATATTATCATCTTCGAAGAATTCTTCGGTATCGATCTCCACGGCGTAGGGAATCTCCTTCTTGTAATGCAGCAGAATCTTCTCTCTTATGATCTCGTTCACAAAGAATCGCTCCGGCTTATCGGTAAGCTGATCCTTGGGGTAAAAAGGTGGGGACTCTGGTAAGAGTTCGATAATGCGTTGAAAGACCTCTGCAACACCAAAATTCTCCAGTGCGGAAATGGCAAATATCTCTGCGTTGGGCAACTGAGACTGCCAAAGTTCCAGGGCTGAAGCAAGTTGTTCTTCATCACCTTTGTCGATCTTATTTATTAGTAAGAGTACCGGGATGGGAGAATTTTTTATTTTTTTGAAATACGATTCGTCTTTGAGTTCCTTTTCCCCTAATTCAACAATATATAGTAAAACATCAGCGTCCTCGAAAGCAGATGTAACGAAATCCATCATGCTTTGCTGTAATTCGTACGCAGGTTTTATTATACCAGGAGTATCACTAAGTATCACCTGAAAATCATCTCCATTTACGATCCCCAGTATGCGATGTCGAGTGGTTTGTGCTTTGCTTGTAATGATGGACAATCTTTCGCCAATAAAAGCATTCATTAGCGTGCTTTTTCCTACATTAGGATTACCTATAATATTAACAAACCCGGCTTTGTGACTCATAACTAATTTTACGCAAAGATACGTGAATTATCATCTGTCTGCCTTCATTTGATAAATAATGGATTCTAAAAAATTTGTAACAATTGTTACCCAGGTTCTTTCGCAAAGTGAGTATTTTTACAACCTATGATCTTAGAACTAAAAGAAAATTTTGGCGGCTTATTTGAGGAAGCTCTGCTTTCAGAAATAAACCAGGTTGGCACCATTAAAGAAGTGAGTGCCGGGCAGAAGCTTATGGAAATTGGTGATTACATTAGGTCCATGCCCTTATTGGTTTCCGGTGCTATCAAAATACTCAGGGAAGATGACGACGGGGACGAACTCCTGCTTTATTTCCTGGAACGGGGGGAAACCTGTGCTATGACTATGACCTGTTGTATGGGACATACCAAGAGTGAGATTCGGGCTATAGCCGAAACCGACACCAAACTTATCATGATCCCTATTCAGAAAATGGAAGAATGGACCGGAAAATATAAGACCTGGCGAAATTTTGTCTTTCAAAGTTATCACGACCGGCTGGAGGAAATGCTAAAAACCATCGATAGTATCGCCTTTCTGAAAATGGACGAAAGATTGTTAAAATATCTTCAGGAAAAAGTCCATATAGCTGGTGGTAATACCATCAATAACACCCATCAGGAGATCGCATACGAACTTCATACCTCCAGGGTGGTAATATCAAGGCTCTTAAAAAAGCTGGAAAAACTGGGTAAAATCCAATTACACAGAAACAGTATCGAGGTTATTTCGATTTGATAAATTTTTTAGTTCTAAATTAATATTGTTATTACGGAAATTGCAGGATATATAGGTGCTTTACTTATTGGGATCGTACTAGGATTAATTGGTGGCGGGGGTTCCATTTTAACGGTTCCCGTTTTCGTGTATTTGCTGTATGTGAACCCGGTTACTGCAACGGCCTATTCTCTTTTCGTAGTTGGTGTTTCGGCACTGGTAGGTGCCGTTAGAAATATTCAGAAGGGATTGGTGGATTTCAAAACAGCCATCGTTTTTTCGATCCCGGCCTTTATTGCTGTTTACATAACCCGCAAATTTATCGTTCCTGCTATTCCGGAATCCCTTTTTACTCTAGGCGAATATGACGTAAGCAAGAATACAGCTATCATGGTCTTTTTTGCGCTGATCATGCTTATTGCCTCCTTTTCCATGATAAGAAATAATAACAAGGAGGAAAAACCGCAACAAGCGGTAAAGCTAAATTTCCCGCTTATTTTTATTGAAGGCTTTGTAGTTGGCCTGCTTACCGGAATAGTTGGCGCCGGAGGTGGTTTTCTTATCATTCCTGCACTGGTGTTACTTGCCAAGCTCCCCATGAAAAAGGCGGTAGCGACTTCCTTGCTTATTATAGCTATAAAATCACTTATTGGTTTTATAGGTGATATAGAGAACATGAAGATTGAATGGAATTTCCTATTGCTATTTACCGGTGTTTCTGTTGCAGGGATCTTTATAGGAGTTTGGTTAAACAAATTTATCGATGGTAGCAAATTAAAAAAAGGTTTCGGATGGTTTGTTCTGCTGATGGCCTTCTACATAATCATCAAGGAATTCACCAGTTAATCCTTCTGTAACCTAAGTTACTGTGTAGCGCCCGCTTACTTTTTACTTTTATCCTCAACAAATTATAATGTCAGTTTAGATGAAAGTAGAACAAATATATACAGGATGCCTCGCGCATGCTGCCTACTACCTGGAAAGTAATGGAGAAGCAGCCATTTTCGATCCACTTCGTGAAGTAGGACCTTATCTGGCCCGGGCCGAACAAGATAAGGCAAAGATCAAGTACGTATTCGAAACACATTTTCATGCCGATTTTGTTAGTGGCCACCTGGATCTGAAAAATAAAACCGGGGCCAGTATAGTTTTTGGCCCTACCGCCAAACCGGATTATAAGGCCATTATAGCCGAAGACAATCAGGTTTTTAAGGTAGGGGATTATAAGATAAAGGTTCTCCATACACCCGGACATACCATGGAAAGCACAACCTATCTTCTTATCGACGAAAACGGTAAGGAACATGGTATCATTACTGGTGACACCCTGTTTATCGGGGATGTTGGGAGGCCAGATCTTGCTCAGCATGTAGTTTCGGAACTTACTGAAGAAAAACTCGCAAGACACTTATACGATTCCCTGCGTAATAAGATCATGCCCCTAAGTGACGACCTAATTGTGTACCCCAATCATGGTGCCGGTTCTGCCTGTGGCAAAATGATGAGTAAGGAGACTACTGATACGCTTGGTCATCAAAAACAGGTAAACTATGCCTTAAGAGCTAATATGACCAAGGAAGAATTCGTGGAAGAATTACTAAGCGGGCTAACTCCTCCTCCGGGATATTTCCCACAGAATGTCTTAATGAATATAAAAGGGTATGAAAGCCTGGATAGCATCAAAAAAAGAGCCATACGTCCATTAGATCCCCTGGAATTTGAAGCCATAGCTGAACAATCCGGAGCGGTTATCCTTGATGTAAGGACGAGAGATGAATTTACCAGCGGACATATCCCGAGGTCGATCTATATCGGGCTTGACGGAAATTTTGCTCCCTGGGTCGGTGCGCTGATATCCGATGTTAAACAACCTATACTACTTGTAGTTTCCAAGGGAACTGAAGATGAAGTGATAACTCGATTATCCAGGGTGGGCTTCGACAATACTTTAGGTTACCTAAAGGGAGGATTCGAGGCCTGGCGGACAGCGGCTAAAGAATACGATACCCTTACCACTATTAGTGTACAGGATTTTAAAGAGCACTACATGAATGAAACAGGTGACAGGGTTTTCGACGTTCGTAAAGCAAGTGAGTATAACACCGAACACCTAGAAGGTGCTATAAATACTCCTTTGGATTATTTGAACGATCATATCGCTGAATTCCCTTCAGAAAAAATATTTTTTCTCTATTGCCAGAGCGGATATCGAAGTGTGATCGCAGCTTCTATCTTAAAGAGTCGCGGAATACACAACCTTATCGATATAGCCGGCGGAGTAGATGATATGAAAAAATCGGGCCTTCCATTGACCGATTACGTGTGTCCAACTACTATGCTATAAGTTGTTTGATTTTTTGTTTCATTTTATTGGACACAACAAGGAAGAGCGGGACAAAAGTGCCCGCTCTTTTCTTATGTAACATTAGTTACTGCGCAGGACCTGGGGAAGGATTAATTTTATACTGAATTTAAAGAATGAAATTATGACAACTGAAGAGAATCAACAATTTAGCATGCCGCGTATAGGGGATATGGCCCCCGATTTTGAAGCGGTGAGTACCAAAGGAAATATAAAACTTTCCGAATATGCGAATGACAAGTGGATCGTCATGTTCTCGCACCCAGCCGATTTTACACCTGTTTGTACTACCGAGATGAGTGGTTTTGCAGAACATCAGTCGGAATTCCAGGCCATGAATACAGAATTGCTGGGATTAAGTATAGATAGTATTCATGCCCACCTGGCATGGGTGAATAATGTGCGTAAAAATACCGGGGTATACTTCGATTTCCCGATCATTGCAGACATCGACATGAAAGTAGCAAAGCTTTATGGAATGTTGCAACCCAACGAAAGTGAGACCGCTGCGGTGAGAGCCGTTTTCTTTATCGATCCGGCTAAAAAGATCAGACTCATTATGTACTACCCCCTTAATGTGGGAAGAAATATGGAAGAGATCTTAAGAGCTTTAGAAGCCCTTCAGATTTCTGATGATTACAAGGTGGCATTACCACTAAACTGGAAAAAAGGTGATAAGGTTATAGTGCCACCACCCAAAACTCTTAGCGAAATGGAAGATCGAATTAACGATGATTCAGTAGAGAAAGTTGACTTCTACCTGGCTAAAAAAGAGCTTGTGTAGAAGGGTTTTTATGTTAGGTTTAATGAAGCAGTCTGAAATACGGCTGCTTCATTAATAATTAACGACAATCAATAATAAATTAATTACTTATGTTTTTTAAAACACTATTAGGTACTTCTGCTGGGTCGGCTTCAGATAGTATCCGCATTTTAAATGCTTCCGATTACAAAGCAGCGATCACAAAGGAACATGTACAATTAGTGGATATTCGAACCCCAAACGAATACCGGGCCGGGTATATCCCGAATGCTGTGAATATAGATTACTTTCAACCTAGAATTTTTGCTGAAAAATTTGAAAAACTAGACAAGAACAAAGCTGTGTATATTTATTGCCGATCAGGATCGAGAAGTAGAGGCGCTGCGGCGCAACTGATTAAAATGGGTTTCACCGAGATCTACGACCTGAAGGGTGGTTATATGCAATGGAACTAAATACATTATCATGAAAATACTCGCATTACTTTCCGGATTAATAATAATATCGAGTTGTAATTCAACCCAGAATGATCCCTACCAGGCTGTGTTGAGCACAACGATGATTTCACTCGATGAACCTGAACATCCGGGCAAAGCTTTAATGATACAATATTGCTATGCCTGTCATGATGCTACTACAGCTGAGGAAGACAGAATTGGACCGCCTATGATCGCAATAAAAAAGCACTATATAGCTGAAGGGACTACCAAGGAAGAGTTTACAACAGAAATGATGGCGTGGCTGGATGAACCTACTGAAGCCAGTGCAAAAATGTATGGAGCAGTTCAACGTTTTGGCGTGATGCCGAAGCAAATTTTTCCTGAAGAGGCCATTAGGCAGATCTCCGAGTATATGTACGATTATGAGATCGAACAGCCGGCATGGTTTCAAACCCATATGAAACAGCAAATGAAAAAAGGTATGGGAAATTGTTCTGAAGGCTGTTCCGGGAATTGCCAGGGAAATCACTCAATGAAGGGTAAAGGTAACGGCAATGGCATGGGAAAAGGAAAAAATATGAAAAAGTCCCGTGGCTAAGTGGTTTATAAGACCAAATGTATGAATCTGGAGAAGGAATATTGGAACCAAAGGTATGAACAGGGAGAGACAGGTTGGGATATAGGTTATGTTTCTTATCCACTCAAAGAGTATTTCGATCAACTCCAAAACAAGGAACTGAAGATCCTTATTCCGGGATCGGGCAATTCGTATGAAGCCGAATATTTATACAATAAAGGCTTCCAGAATATACATGTGCTGGATATTTCGAAAAATGCCCTACATAATTTTAGGGATCGAGTCCCCGAATTTCCTGCCGAACAGATTTTACATATAGATTTTTTCGATCTTGAAGATACCTTCGATCTAATTATCGAACAGACTTTTTTCTGTGCACTGCCTCCATCGAAACGAGATCAATATGCGGCAAAAATGCAAAATTTGCTTAAACCGAACGGAACGCTTGTGGGCTTGTTATTCAATATCCCCTTGTTTGATGACCACCCTCCCTTCGGAGGTAGTGAAAAAGAATACCGTGAACTGTTTTCAAATTACTTTAAGATAGATAAAATGGAAACGGCCTATAACTCCATTCCGGAAAGAAAAGGCAATGAATTATTCTTTAAGGTAAAAAATTTGTGATGTGTTGGCAAAAGGATGCGATTGGAGCATCCTTTCAGCCGTGGTTAGTTAGTTGAAAAGCCTTCCAAACGGGAGGCTTTTTTATGTAACATTTGTTACATGTAAACCTCTGTTAAATACTGTTAATACTGGCTTTACATGATTTCAATCATTGTTCCATCTTCGTCTCCACTTTAATTTAGCCATATAATTAATACTAATATTAATGTCATGAAAAAAATGCTAATTATTGCTGTTATGCTGATGATTGGATCATCTGTTTTAATGGCGCAGGAAAGAGATCAGGACCGTGTCCAGGATCAAGACAGAACTAAACTTGTAATGATAGATGGAGAAATGCTTGAAGTACAGGAAAGAGCTCAGCAAAGATTAACCAATCAACTAAGGTTAAACGATGGAACCATACTCGAAAGCAACGGTAGATACACCACAAAATTTGGAGAAAAACTTAAACTTCGGGATGGAGAGTGTTTAGACAATGACGGGATAAGATATCGAAACGAATATCAATACCGCTATAAAATTCAACAGGAAAACAAAGGCCTTGATCAGGCTATGATCCAGGAAAGGAACAGAAACAGGATCCATTACGCTATGGTAGACGGAGAAGTTTGGCAGTTTCAAACCATGGCGCAACGTCGACTCCAAAAAAGAATGACACTAAATGGTGATGTTGAAGTTGAGACCAACGGATTAGATCGTAAAAATAATGGAAAGCAACTACAGCTGCGAGATGGGGAATGCCTGAACAATGCGGGTGTCATGTTTAAAAATCTAAATCAGTTCCGTAAAATGAACAAATTTCAAAAGATGAAGAACAAACCCTTCACTAAAAAACCTGGAATGAGAAAAACAGGAAAAATGTGATATTCAATAATTATTACAAGGTGTTTATATCAGTAAGCACCTTGTAATACTTATAACTACAATGTAATGGTTAATCGAATTTTAATATTGATCTGTCTGATAATTTCTCCCTGGGTATTATTAGCACAAACGGAGTCCATTCAGCAAGTAAAAGATACGAACAAAGAAGGCTCTTTGCTTCAACTTGAATTGGAATATACCAGCGATGCTATTTTCATGGGTAGGAAAGATTCTATTGCAGCACCCTATTTGATGCCGGGGTTGAGCTACTACCATAAATCGGGATTCTTCGCAAATGCGACTCTTTCGTATCTGTTGTCTGCAGATCAAAATCGTATCGACCTCGTATTGCTAGGCGCAGGATACTTGTTAGATTTTGACGATTGGAGCGCCGGCCTAATGGTTTCGAAATATTTTTATGACCAGGAAAGTTATAGTGTTCTAACGGAAGTTGAAGCAGCAATTGCAGGAATGATAAATTACGATATGGATTTTGTTGAAACAACACTGCTAGTGAGCAGTTATTTGAATAGTTCTGACGATCCTGATTTCTTCACCGATCTATCGGTTGGCGCACCTTTCTATTTTAATGATCGAAATGTATTAGTTACTCCTACTGTTTCGGTGCAAGCAGGTTCACAAAATTTTTATGAAGCCTATTATCAAAGCAGTAGGCTTGGCAATCGAAAAGGAAAATCGAATCCAAATAACACTTCGTCAGCATCGAGTACTATTATTATCGAAAATGCTAAAAACTTCGAGTTTCTGGCAATAGAAGTAAGTGTGCCAATATATGTAACTCTCGGAAAGTTTGTGCTTTCAACAAGTCCTGCCTATGTGATTCCTCAAAATCCATCTACTATTACAATTAATGGTGAAGCAGAAGATGAGCAACTTGAAAATAGTTTTTATATAAATCTGTCTGTGGGATATTTTATCGATTTTAGACCGAATAAAAAAGTTTAACCTTGTTGGATTTAGTCACCACAACCATATTTTATCCTCCGGATCCAATACAGGCCGGATAAATAAAAGCGCTCAACAAATTGAGCGCTTTTATTTATTTAAAGGTTTTGTTAGAAACTATACTGAATATAGCCGCTGAAATTCCTTCCGGGGTCGCTGATAGGTACCCTACCGAAATCGGCCTGATTCACAAAAGAGAAATTGAGGTGGTCA
>QQUG01000011.1 GCA_008501705.1 Flavobacterium sp. | reverse complement strand
ATATAATGAAGGATCGCGCCAAAGGCAATTTATGGTTGCTAAGCACAGATAACCGAAAAATACACCACAAGCTCACCAGTTTCGAAGGTAACGAACGTCAGGCCCGATGGTCGCCTGATGGAGATAAAATAGCTTTTGTAAGAAGCACCGATGAAGGAAGTGAGATCTTTTTATACTGGACCGAAACGGCAGCAACGGCAAAATTAACCCAACTGGAAGGCAGCCCATCCTCCCTGAGCTGGTCGCCCGATGGCAAGCAGATCGCCTTTACTATGAAAGTAGATGCCAAAGCGCCCGTCATCGCCAAGATGCCCGATAAACCTAAGGACGCAAAATGGGCCGACGCTCCCAGGATCACCGATCGCTTGAAACACGAAGCGGATGGATCTGGTTATATAAAGCCCGGGTTCACGCATATATTCACCATCCCGGCAGAGGGTGGGTCTCCAAGGCAAATGACGAGTTGGGACCGAAATCACAGCGGAAGTTTGTCATGGTCTCCAGATGGACGCAGGATCTTCTTTTCTTCCAACCTCAATGAAGATTGGGAGTACGATTTCAGAAATTCTGAGATCTATGCCATCAACACCGAAACATTATTGTACGAAACGTATACGGATCGCCAAGGGCCGGATAATTCGCCTAAGGTTTCTCCGGACGGGAAATGGATAGCCTCTGTGGGCTTTGCTGATAAAGTGCAGACCTATCAAACTAGAAAGATCGAGCTGATGGATAAAAAAGGGGAAGGTAAAAGAGTACTCTCCAAAAATCTCGATAGAAGTGCTCAAGATATTACCTGGGCTAGCGACAGTAAAGGATTGTATTTTCTGTATAATGACAAGGGATTAACAAAATTAGCCTATATCGATCTAAACGGAAAAGTAACAGACATTGTAGATAATGTGGGTGGAACCACCTTAGGCCGCCCATATTCCAGTGGTAGTTTTTCTGTGTCTAACACTGGTAAGATCGCCTATACTATATCCTTTCCGGACAGACCTGCAGATGTGGCGATAATCGATAAAGGGCAAAAGCAACCTAAAGTACTCACTTCGGTTAATAAAGACTTGCTGGAGTATCGAATGATGGGACCTGTTGAAGAAATGTGGTATAAATCCTCCTACGATGGAAGAGACCTGCATGGCTACCTGGTATATCCACCCGATTTCGATAAACGTAAAAAATATCCGCTTCTGGTAGAGAATCACGGTGGCCCGATTTTAAATTACGGTCCCCATTTTTCGGCAGAAATGCAGCTGTATGCAGCTTCCGGATACATAGTGTTTTATCCCAACCCCCGTGGAAGTACCAGCTATGGAGAGGAATTTGGGAACTTACTTTTTAATAATTACCCCGGTCAGGATTATAACGATGTGATGGATGGTGTAGACGCAGTAATTAAACGTGGCAAAGTAGATCCGGATCAATTATATGTTACCGGTGGTAGTGCCGGTGGGATCATGACGGCCTGGATCGTTGGGAAGACTAACAGGTTCAGGGCTGCGGTAGTGGCTAAACCGGTGGTAAACTGGATAAGTAAAACCCTGGTTGCCGACAATTACTACGGTTATGCTAATTCGCGTTATCCGGGGCAACCCTGGGAAAATTTTGAGGGGTATTGGAAATTTTCGCCCCTTTCCCTAGTTGGTAATATAGAAACACCTACTATGGTGATGGTAGGAATGGACGATCTAAGAACTCCGCCCAGTGAGGCCAAGCAATTATATCACGCATTAAAACTTCGGAAAGTGGAGACCGTACTCGTAGAGATTCCTGAGGCCTCTCATGGTATAGCGGCACGGCCAAGTAATCTAATCACAAAGATCGCTCATACCCTTGCGTGGTTCGAGAAATATAAAGAATAGGTTATAGGCCCAGGCTTTTTGTACTGCTAACCTCAATTCCTGCATTTCGCATCATTTCTACCTTGGAAGTGTTCTCGGTAAGCAGACAAATGGAGCCGATGTTGAAGAATTTCAGAATTTCTATTGCGTTGCTATAATCCCTGTTGTCTTTCTTATAACCTGCAGCAACATAGGCATCCGCCTGTTTCATGCCTTGCCGTTTAAAAGGAACACTCTTCATAAGAGCGAGGTGTCCGTTACCCTTACCTTCCTGATCCAGTAGAATTATAATTCCCTTTCCTGCCTTTTGTATCAATTGCTGTGACCTGATCATTTCCTCCTGGCACGAGCATTCAGCACTGTTGAAATAATGTCCGAATATACAGGAAGAATGAAGCCTACACAGTACATTCTCCGCCTCGTTTAGTTCGCCCATGTACAAGGCGATGACTTCCTTGGAACCATCCGAAAACAGCGCCTCTTGAAAGACCCCATATTTAGTTCGAAGATCGCAATAAGCAAGTTGTGAGATCATAGATATTCCTTTTTGTCTGTTTTTCAATTCCTTTATTCGTCGATAGAGATCGATGTTCTCGTTATAACATTAATTCCATCTTGATATTACTTCGTAAATAAGGCGAGTCGGGCTCTACATCAATTTCAATAAAGCCAAATTTCCGATAGATATGAATGGCGTTTTCAAGAATGGTATTCGAATATAGTATAAGTTTCGATTCTCTCAGGTTTTTCGCATGATCGATACAATGCTGCATGAGTTGTTGCCCCACTTTTTTTCCTCTTTGATTGGGTAATACTGCCATTTTAGTAAGTTCAAAAACCCCACTGTGATGCACCATTAGTGCTACCGTACCCAGTATCTGATCACCTTCTTTTGCAAAAAAGATATAACCCCCGGGACCGATAATATATTTTTCCGGATTGCTCAGGACTTCCCTGTCGAAATCCTCCACATAGAAATACGTCTCCAGCCATTCGATATTCAGTGTGTAGAAGTCTGATGCGTATTCTTTTTGATACGGAATGATCTGGAGGTTCATTCTTACATTTTAGAATTTATGTATTCGATGGCTTCAGCCTCTTTTTTTAGGGTAGATTCGTATATCGATCTTGCTCTAGACATGATATCCTCGGCAAAGTCTCTGTCTTCTATATCCTTTGCATTGATTCTCACATTAAAGTATGCTCCAACCACAGCAGTCCGGGCGCATAATACTCCTACGCCTGCATCGGACAGAGAGGAGGGAAGTCCATCTTTCATCATCTGTAACATAACTTCTATGGATCGATGTGAGGTTTCCATGACCTCAAAAGGAATTTGAGTGGCGTATTTGGTGGCTTCTTCGATGGCATCACGGCGAGCCGATTTTTCTTCGTCTGTACCTTTGGGCATTCTGAAACCTTCAATGATCTTATTAAAAGCATTGGTATCCTCGTCTACCAGATACAGCAATTTCTGCATATAGGCCTGTCCTTTTTCAGCCCATTCTGAAAAGTATTCCCATTTGTCGTCCCAGCCTGCTTTGTGTGCAGATAAATTTGCCACCATGGTACCCAGCGCAACGCCCAAACTACCCACATAGGCAGAAATAGATCCTCCTCCGGGAGCCACCGATTCTCCGGCAGTCTCATCGGCAAAGTGAGTTAACTTAAGGTCGACCAACTTTTTGTCGTCGGTATCGAGCATGTATTCGATGATCTTCTCATTAGGGTTAAATGGTTTAAGATCATCCAACCCAAGAGATTTTACAGCGATCTTTATCTTTTCACTTTCAGAAACACCCAGGGATCGTTGTTGCTTTATAAGGAAATAGTCTGCCGCATCTAGCATGGCTTGTAAGGGGATGAGACCAATTAATTCTGAACCTGTTACACGAAGTCCACGGGCTTCGGCTGCTTTACATGTCTCATCGAAGGCCACGTGCATAGAAGTGATCGAGATATTGGTAAGATTATAGGATATCTGAGCAATCCCATACTCCTCAATATACCAGCCTATTCCCTTTACAGCTTTTAGCTTTCCGGGAATACGAACAGGCTCGCCATTCTTATCTAACACTTTCTTACCAGTGATAGGGTTACCTTCCCGTTTTACCCTACCGGCCTCCCGGATATCGAAGGCTATTGCATTGGCTCGCCGGGTAGAGGTAGTATTGAGGTTTACGTTGTAGGCGATCAGAAAATCTCTTGCCGAGATAGCTATGGCGCCCGTAGTGGCCACATCTTTATTGAATTCGGCTGGCCCAAAATCCGGTTTCCATGTAGGATCGGAAAGTTTTTTTGGTAATCCTTCGTATTCTCCGGAACGGCAGTTAGCGAGATTTTTTCTTTTTTCTTCTTTCGCGGCACTTTCATAAAAATATCCGGGAATACCAAGCTCTTTACCAACTCGCTCACCCAATTGATGGGCGTATTTTGCAGTTTCTTCCAGGCTGATGTTTCTAATAGGGACCAGCGGACAAACATCGGTAGCACCAAATCTTGGATGCTCCCCGGAGTGTTTGCTCATATCTATAAGTTCTGAAGCCTTCTTAATTAGTAAAAAGGCCGCATCGATAACTTTTCCGGGTTCGCCCACAAAAGTTATCACAGTTCTATTGGTGGCTTTTCCGGGGTCAACGTCCAGCAATTTAACACCATCCACTGTTTCTACGACCTTGGCTATAGCCTCGATCTTTGACATATCCCTTCCTTCACTAATATTGGGAACACATTCTATAAGTTGTTGTTGCATTGTTTAATTTTTTCGAAATATTTATTCATTAGTTATATCCTGCACCAGGTAGGCCAGAGCCTTTCCCACGGTGTCATTCTCGGTTCGTTTAGGGATAGCTTCACAAATATGTATATAAGCTGGGGTCGGGTTCGTAGCAAAAAACCTTGCAAATTGCCTGGCCTGTTTAAAGCTAAATCCGGAAGGTGTCATTGCGCTACTGGGAAATGATTCTATAGCATCCACGTCGATCTCTAGTCCGAAGCTACCGAACCGGATAAATTGTTTAGCCAGTTTTAACGCCTGATAGAAAGAAGGATTCTCCTTTAGGATAATGTCTTCGAAGAAGTAGAATGCTATCCTGTTCTTAAATTGTGCCATCCGGTCGTAAACCTGCTGAGAAGTATAACTCTTATGAATACCGAAAATGGCATATTTATTCAGATATCCTTTTTCCATCGCATAGGAAAACGGATTCCCACTATGGCGGTGTTCCAGAGGTTTGAAATCGCTATGTGCATCCATATTGATCACATTCACTGGCTTACCCAGGGCGTCGGCGGTACCTTTTAATATTCCGAAGGCATTATTATGGCCACCACCAATCACTATTGGGATCTTTCCAGCAGCGACTAACTTTCGGATAAGCTGTGAGACTTCCAGATCGATCTGTTCAACCAGTTTTCCTATGGTTTCCCCAAAGGAATCCCCATCCGGGTCCAGCATATGGGCGGTCCTCATTTCTTCCCGGCAGTCCAATTCACCTAAGACGATAACTTTTTCTGGTCTCGTAAGCGAATTCGCCAGCATATTCAATAATGCATTTAAACATTCATGCCAGGCTTCCGAAGTACCTTTTTTTCCAAAATTTGCTAATACACCAATATCTTCGGGTATACCCAGGATCACATATCGGGCCGGATGAGATTTTAGTTCATCCAAAGAAGCCACAGTTCCAACCTTTTCACCATATTTTGTTTCACCTTTACGAATTTTGGTCCTGCTGATCAGATAATTTTTATCGTATAGCTTCAGTTTACTCATAGAATTTCTCCGTTACAAATTACCTGATCAATACAATTACTTCCGAAGGAATACGGAAGGAACCCATAAGAAGGAATTTCCTTTGTGATAATAAGATTGGCTTTCTTTCCTTTAGTGATACTCCCGTGAGATTGGCTCAATCCCATAGCATGCGCCGCGTTGAGGGTAGCAGCATTTATGGCCTCTTCAGGCGTTAAATTCATTTTAATACAGGCCGCTGCTACCACAAAATTCATATTACCGGTAGGGGAGGATCCCGGGTTAAAATCGGTTGCAAGAGCCAGCGGAATACCTGCATCTATCAAAGCTCTTCCCGGAGTATAGGGGATACTTAGGAAGAAAGAACAGGCGGGTAGTGCTACTGCTAAGGTGTTGGATTGCTGAAGCTCCTTAATATCATCATCACTTACAATTTCCAGGTGGTCAACGGTTATTGCATTATGTTTTACACCAACAGCTACACCACCAATACTGTTAAACTGATTTACATGGATCTTAGGGCTTAGCCCATATTTAGATGCCGCAGTAAGTATCTTGTCGGTATCCTCCACAGAAAAATAACCATCCTCACAAAAGACATCCACATAATCGGCCAGATTTTCGGATGCAACTGCCGGTAACATTTCATTGCAAATGAGATCCACATAGCCCTCTTTATTATTCATGAATTCCTTAGGGACCGCATGTGCTCCCAGGAAGCTTGTGCGTACAGAAACCGGATAGGATTGACCAAGTTTTTTTGCCACTCGTAGCATTTTAAGTTCAGCTTCGGTGGTGAGTCCGTAACCACTTTTAATCTCTATAGCTCCCGTTCCTAATTTCATTACTTCTTCCAGGCGTTGTGCCGATTGCCGGAACAGATCTTCTTCCGAAGTTTGCTGAAGCTTTTCAGCACTGTTAAGAATCCCGCCACCTTTTTCAGCGATCTCCTGATAACTAAGTCCGTTGATCCTGTCCACGAATTCTTGTTCCCGGTTCCCTGCATAAACGATATGGGTGTGCGAATCGCACCAGGATGGAAGTACAATTTTACCACTACAATCTATCGTTTTATCGAAGGTTCCGTCGGGCGGTTCTTTCATACTTCCGAAGTCTGCTATGGTGTCGTTTTTTATGTGAAGCCAGGCATTCTTTATGGTAGGCAGATGTTTCATTTCACTGCCTTTTAGTATACATATAGAAGCGTCTCTTATTTGGAGTAATTCCTTAATGTTGGTTAACAAAACATTCATTGGCTAAAGATAGCAAACCTGAAAAGGAATTTATAAATTAGTAGGGTAAAAAATATCATTTGAAATGAAATCGAAATCACCCGGCGTCAATACCATTTGCACCCACATTGGACAACTAAAGGATGAACAATATAAGGGAGCCAGCTCACCACTGTATATGTCCAGTTCATATGCTTATGAGAATGTGGATGTACAGCGTTATCCCAGATATTTCAATACGCCGAATCAGGAAGGCCTGGCAAAAAAAGTGGCGGCTTTAGAACACTGTGAAGCTGGCCTAATTTTTGGAAGTGGAATGGCAGCGATTAGTCATACTATGCTGGCATTTCTACAACAGGGTGACCATGTTGTGGTTCAGAAGACTATATATGGAGGAGCTTATAATTTTATGGTTGAAGAATTTCCAAAATACGGAATCAGCTACGATTTTACAGATGGTTTTGCAGAGACCGACTTCAGAAATAAAATAAAGCCAAACACCAGGGTGATCTATGTTGAAACTCCTTCAAATCCGTTGATGCTGATCACCGATCTGGAAATGATCTCTCGGCTGGCTGGCGAATACAATCTTGTGTCTATTATCGACAATACATTTGCTTCACCAATAAATCAGACTCCTACCGATTTTGGGATCGATATTATAATTCACAGTGCGACCAAATACATGGGAGGCCACAGTGATCTGTGTGCGGGGGCTGTTGCCGCTTCAGAAGAACATATAAAAAAGATCTGGAATGTAGGGAAGAATCTGGGAGGAAGTTTGAGTGATTATACGGTTTGGCTACTAGAACGAAGTATGAAAACTATGGGGATTCGAGTAAAGGCACAAAACCGTAATGCCCGAAAAATAGCGAAGTGGCTGAATGCTCATTCCCTGGTTAAAAAGGTGTATTATCCCGGATTAAGGGAACATCCGGACCATGAGCTGGCTAAGAAGCAGATGCGAGGTTACACCGGCATGCTTTCTTTCGAATTAGTTAGGGGGGTGGACCCCAATAAATTTATGCAGTCGTTATCATTGATCAAGCAATCCACGAGTTTAGCCGGGGTGGAGTCAACTATACTATCTCCGGCAAAGACTTCACATTCCTTATTAACTGCAGCGGAAAGAGAAAGACAGGGGATTTCGGATGGTTTATTACGATTTTCGATAGGTATTGAAAATAAAGACGACCTAATTGCCGATCTGGAGCATGCTTTTAGGGAGGTATCCAGGCATCAGTTGCAAAAATCACTTGTATGAAATTAGACATATTAGCCATTGGGGCTCATCCGGACGATGTTGAAATGAGTTGTGGGGCTACCATTGCGAAGGAGATCGCCGCAGGAAAAAATGTAGGAATATTAGACCTCACAAGAGGTGAATTAGGTACCCGTGGAAGTGCCGAGATACGTAGTAAAGAGGCAGATGAGGCAGCGAGGATACTTGGTGTAAAGGTTCGGGAGAATTTAGGGCTTTCAGACGGATTTTTTCAGAATTCAAAAGAAGCACAGTTAGCGATAATCAAAATTATTAGAAAGTTTCGTCCCGAGATTGTATTGTGTAATGCGGTTGAGGATCGACA
>QQUG01000018.1 GCA_008501705.1 Flavobacterium sp. | reverse complement strand
CGTGCTCTACTACCACAATACCATTATCTACCAGCATCCCCAGCCCCATGATCAACGCAAAAATTATCATAGTGTTCATGGTATAACCCAGACCCGACAGTATCATGAAGGACATGAACATCGACATGGGAATTGCGAAACCAACAAAAAGGGCATTACGAAAACCAATGAAGAACATCAGAACGGTTACAACCAGGATGATCCCAAAGATTATATTGTTCACCAGGTCGTCCACCTGATTAATGGTTTTTGCAGACTGATCGTTGGCGATAGTGACCTCGACATCTTGAGGGAATTCGTTATCACGAGCCTCTTCAACAATGGTTTCTATCTTTCTCGCAGCCTCCACCATATTTTTACCGGCTCGTTTCTTAACATCCAGCATCACCACTCCGGTTCCAAATTCGCGAGCATAGGTTGTTTTCTCTTCTTCCTTAAATCTAACCGTTGCTATATCCTTTAAATAGACAGCGCCATTTTCCGATTTTACAACAAAATTGTCAAGTTCGTTCGGGTTTTCTACCTCACCAAGTAAGCGAATAGTACGTCTTTGTCCGCTGGTTACCAGATTCCCGGCAGACATGGTTACGTTGCCGTTTCGAATGCTGTTAATTACATCGTCGAAACTAACCTTTGCCGACATCATTTTATAAACATCAACGGCTACTTCCACTTCTTTTTCCTGGGCGCCACGTATATCTGCCTGCTTGATCTCGGGAAGATCTTCAATCTTGTCTTCCAGGTATTCGGCGTATTCTTTTAACTTGGTGGTTGGATAATTTCCTTTGATGTTAATATTGCTAATGGGTGCTTCTTCCGAAAAATTCAGGTCGAATACATCGGGCTCTACCTTTGCATTATTAAAGGTAGGCCAATCTTCACCCGCCTTTTCACTATCAACTTCATCCTTAACTTTCGACTTAGCTTCTTCAACGTTAATATCCTCATCAAATTCAACGGTAATTATCCCATAATCCTCCTGGGAAGTAGATACGATCTCTACTACATTACTCACGTTTTTCAATCGGTCCTCGAGGGGATCGATGATGAGTCGCTCTATATCCTCGGCGGTATTTCCAGGATATGGAGTACTAATATAGATCTTGGTTTCCTTTATTTCGGGGAAGCTTTCCCTTGGCATATCGAAATAGGCAGATCCCCCAAGGAAAAGTATAATAGCGATCATCACGTAGATGGTCGTTTTATTCTCGATAGCCCACGATGACAAACGGAATTCCTTGTTTACTTGTAATTTCTTCTTACTCATCGACTTCTACCTTTAAGATTTTTATGGATTGTCCGTCTTTAACACTGCGCGCACCTTCCTGTACTACGGTATCCCCGTTTGAGATCCCTTCGAGTATTTCAACATAATCGCCCTGCGTCTTACCGGTATTTACAAAAGTTCGTTTAGCTACCGCTTCATTATTTCCATTCATATTGCTTGCAACATAGACGTATTGATCCCCGTTGGCATTTTCAGAAAGTACACTCTGAGGGATAAGGATGGCTTCCGGATTGCTGTAATCGTTGATCTTTAACTTTGCCGTTAGGTTTGGCTTTATCTTCTTATTCTTATTGGGGACATTCACTTCGATCTTAAAAGTTCGATTGGTTGGGTTTATATAATTTCCTACCTGCCTCACTCGGGCACTTACTGTGTCACCAAGTACCGGAAAAAATATCTCAACATCTTTGCCTTCAGAAACATTGCCAATATATACTTCCGGAATTTCTGCACTGATGTACATATCGTTTAAGTTTACCAGTCTGATCACCGGTGTCTGGCCAGCACTTACCACGGTACCCTGTTCGGTAATGATATCATCTACTATGCCCGAAAATGGTGCTCTAATAGTTGTTTTTGCAAGCTGTGCCTTCATTTGATTTACAGCGTTCTGCTGGGCTTCATAGTTCGTTTTGGCCTGTAAATACTGGATCTCACTACCAATCTTTTGGTTCCACAGGCGTTCCTGACGTTCGAAGGTAGTTTTGGCCAGATTAGCTTGCACTTCCATTTGTGCAAGTTGTTGAGACAATCCACCGTCGTCTATAGAAGCCAATAGTTGTCCTTTTACTACTTGTTGTCCATCCTTTACATAAATCCTGGTTAAGACCCCATTGTATTCGGGGTAGAGGACAATATTTAGTTTGGTGTCTACATCACCCTGGATCTCCAGAAAATGGTTGAAAACCTTGGATTGAGCTTTAAAGGTGGTAACCAGCGGTAATTTCTTTACGGTATCCTGTTTAGCGATTGCCGCGTCGATCTCTTCCAGTTGGGAATTGATCTCCTGTTGTTGGGTAACAAGTTCTGCACGTTTGGCTCGTATGTCTTCCAGCGAACCGGATTCGATAATGGCTTCCACAGATTTACCATCACCTCCGCAAGAGGTAATAAAGATGAGAAGTAACAGAGAAATAGTTAGTTTTTTCATTTGGATTGTTGTGTGGTGTTATTAGTTTTTAAGTTGAGGTATGTTAAGAACTGTTTCCAATTCGGTTTTTGCATTGATTATATCCAGCATAGATTGGATATACTGTTGTTGAGCCGTGTACAATTGAGTTTGCGCCTGCCGCAATTCGAAACTGGAAGCGATCCCTTCAGAGAATTTTATTTGGTTTTTCTGCTCAATTCGCTCCGCTAGTTGTAGATTTTTCTTCGAATTCTGATAATTTTCCAACTGGAATTGATAGGTGTTCAGGGCCGAGGCATATTCCAGCTGAATATTCTGTTTGGTCTCTTCCAACTGGGTTTCGGCCTGGTCTAAAGCGATACGTGCCTGCTGTGTTCTTGCGCCACGCATGCCGCTGCTCATAATGGGAATATTCATAGATACCCCAAGTATGGAGGATTGAAACCATTGCTGATTAGTGTCTAAGAAACTAAAGTCATTGCTATAGGCCTGGGTGCCATAATTTACATAGGCATTCAGGCTGGGAAGTGCCCTGCTTTTTTCCAGCTTTAACTCGAGGGATCGTTGTTCGGTGAGGTTGAAAGCGATCTTATAATCAATATTTTCTTCCACACTCAAACTCGAATTCAGTATATCAAGACTAATATTCTGTTGAGTAAGTTGGTCCAGGTTCTCTGTGAGAACAACTTCTTTGTCTATATCGATCCCCAGGGCAACATTAAACATCTGCCGAGATATAATATTGGTCCTGGTGGCATTACTGAGTTGTGTTTCCACATCCAGCAGAGTGATCTCCAGCTGTTCTACATCTTCTTCTTCGGCCAGGCCGTTTTCGAAGGTTTGCCTAATTTCGAACAGATTTCGCTCCAGGGTGTTTTTATTTTTCTGAAAAATAGTGATGAGCTCTTCAGAAAGTAAAACACTGGCATATGCGTTTATCACTCCTTTTCTAATTTCAAGTCGTATTTTTTCATCGGCATTTTCCGAATAATCCAGGAACGCTTTAGCTGCCTGAAGTCCTACCAGGTAACTGCCATCGAAAATGAGTTGCTCCAACGTGGCTGTAGCTGTGGCAAGTTGTTTAGTGCCAAAAATTACGGGAACGAAAGATCCGGGATCTCCACCAACAAATTCAGCTGGAATTAAGGATACGGGCTGTTTAAGGTTGTTTTGATAATTAAGCCCGGCACTAAGCTGAGGCAACCCGGTAGCTGTTGTTTCCCACTTTTGTTTAATCGCCTTGGCGATATCTCTCCTCGAATTGATCGCAGTATAATTACTGTCAAGCGCAAAGGAAATGGCTTCTTCAAGTGAAAAATTATAATCCCTGTTAGTTTGTGCGTTGGATGTCAATACACCCGTACACAGAATAAGAATAGCAAAAAAGTTACGCATTATGCACTGTTGAATTAATAAATTGGTTGAGAGTTTTTAATCCTTCTTTGGTTACGATACCTCGTAAATGATACTCTAAGTAATCGTTGAATATCTTGTCTTTTTGAAATTTAGACGGGGGAAATAATACTTCGTCTTTTATGCCATTTACCCCAATAAAGTAAATTCGTGAGACAAAATCTATATCCAGGTTTTCACGGTAAAGGCCCATTTCCACACCTCGTTTCAGATTTCGCAAAGTACACTCACTCATTTTCTGATAGTGGTTTGCCTTTAAAGTTTCGTAGATCTCTGGATAGTATTTCTGAAGTTGATATTGGGGAGAGGTACGCTCATTTTTGAGGTGCATCATCACCAACCGTTTTATTTCATACAATTCTTCGATAGGATTCTTATGAAATTCACAAATACAATCTATCCCGTGAGAAATAGTTTCGAAAACACTCATCGTTACCTCATGAACCAATTGAGATTTATTTTTAAAGTGAGTATAGATCGTTTTCTTGGAGATCCCCAGTTCATTTGCGATATCATCCATAGTTACACTCTTAAATCCAAGTGTAATGAACATCTCTCCTGCCTTATGTATAATCTTATCTTTCATAGAAGGCGCAAAACTACATCTTGGAAACTTATAAAACAAAATAAGTTTCCTAAGTTTTAGAATTATTTAACATAGTGGCTGAAAACCTCTGTTCCTATTTTATCTATTCTATGCAACCAAATATCACGACAAGCCGTATTTTAGCAGGAAATTTTTCGTGAATGGATTTATTGAAGAAATACGGTAATTCTCTTGAAGAACATTTAGAAAAAGCTGTTACGGTTCAGGAACCAACCCAGCTATATGAGCCCATTAAGTATATCGTTGGCCTGGGAGGTAAACGACTAAGGCCTGTACTAACTTTAATGTGTTGCGATTTTTTTGAAGTCGATTATCACAAGGCGATGAATGCTGCCCTGGCAGTAGAGCTTTTTCATAATTTTTCGCTTATTCACGATGATATTATGGATAATGCACCTCTAAGGCGTAAGAAGGAGACCGTTCACGAAAAATGGGATCTCAATACGGGGATTCTTTCGGGGGATGCCATGCTAATTTTAGCGTATCGGCTGTTCGAGGATTACGAACCCGCTTTGTTCAGAGAATTAGCCCGCCTCTTCAGTAAGACGGCCATCCAAGTTTGTGAAGGCCAGCAATACGATGTGGATTTCGAACGTCGTGACGATGTCCGCCTGCAAGAATACATAAAAATGATCGAATGTAAAACAGCAGTTCTTATTGGTGCGGCGATGAAGATGGGAGCTATTGTGGCAGGTGCTTCCGAAGCGTGTAAGTCCAGTTTATTTGAATTTGGAAGGAACCTGGGAATCGCCTTCCAGTTACAGGACGATTTCCTCGATGCCTTCGGAAATCCGGATACGTTTGGCAAACAGGTAGGCGGTGATATCATTGCCAACAAAAAAACTTTCCTCTACCTCACTGCCCTGGAAAGATCATCAGCATCCGAAGCAGCCGAACTAAGACATCTGTTCAGTATTAGTCCGAAGGACCCTTCAGATAAAATTAGTATTGTAAAACGAATCTTTGAGAATTCGGGAGCCGTTTCAGCAACAGAAAAAGAAATCGCAAATTATACCCAGACGGCCAATGAGGTATTAAATAATATTCAGATCTCTGAAGAAAGAAAAGAGCAGTTGCGCAATTTCGGTGCCTGGCTAATGCTAAGGAAAGTTTAGAAATACACCCTGAAGAAGGGCATCCACGCATTTGCGTAAATACTATCTGCCTCGTCGTAAAGTACATCATAACGAATCCCCACGGTAACATTGTTAGTCCTAAATCCTGCTCCCAGAAATAAGGCCGGATACCAGTAATTTTCATCCTCCAGGCCCAGGCGGGAATCGTAGGTTCTGTTCACGTTCAATTCTTCAAATTCGGCAGACAACTGTATTTCGGGGATGACATTATACAGTGTAATTACACTTCCTCCCAAAATAGTAGAAGAATAGGTGTCCTTCTGTTTGTTGTAAGTCCCGTTCAATCCAAGCCCCATGGCTAAACGCTCATCGAATTGATAGATTGCACTGGGTGCAAGCGTCCCACTAAAGAAGCCATTTCCAAAACTAAGACCTATTCCACCCCCAAACCGAACATGCTGCCAAAACTGTGAAGGAGACTTTTGTTCCTGGGCCACAGATTGATACGAACAGCTTAGAAGTAAGCTAAGAAGCAGATAATTAGATATATTACGACAAAATTTCATTGGGAAAACTTTAATGGTTTCTCCCGATAAATATATAATTTTAAAAGAGCAAGTTATTGGATTTGTTGTATTTTTGTAACGTTTATCAAACTAATAGCCTCGTTTATCTCTACAATGGATCGATATTCTTTTCTCAACGCGGTACATCCTGCTTATATCGCCGAACTCTACGATAAATATTTACAATTCCCCGATACGGTTGAACCCAGTTGGAGGGCATTTTTTCAAGGATTTGACTTCGGAATCGAGAATGGTTCTCTGGAAGCCCTGGGTATTGAAGGCGGCGTCGCAGAGATACCTGAAGCGCTACAAAAGGAATTTCAGGTAATCCGCCTCATCGATGGATATCGCAGCAGGGGGCATCTGTTTACCAGAACCAACCCAGTTAGAGAGAGGCGAAAGTATAGTCCAACCCTCGACATCGAAAACTTCGGGCTATCGCAAGACGATCTTAACACAAAATTTCAGGCCGGAGAGGTTATTGGTATTGGAGAAGCTACCCTGGAAGAGATCATTCGCCATCTAGAAAGTATTTACTGTAGCAGTATCGGTATTGAGTATATGTATATTCGAAAACCGGAAGAGATAGAATGGATCCAGAACAAGCTTAATGTTAATGATAATCAGCCAAAATACAGCCCGGAGCGGAAAAAACATATTCTGAAAAAACTAAATGAAGCCGTAGCCTTCGAAAATTTTCTTCACACAAAATATGTGGGCCAGAAACGATTTTCCCTCGAAGGAGGAGAGAGCCTGATCCCGGCTTTGGATACGCTTATCGAAAATGCCGCTGAAAAAGGCGTGGAAGAATTTGTAATGGGGATGGCGCATCGCGGTCGCCTTAGTACGCTAACCAATATTTTTGGGAAGAGTGCGAAGGATATTTTTAGTGAGTTCGACGGTAAGGATTACGAGCAGGCTATCTTCGATGGGGATGTAAAATATCACCTCGGCTGGACATCAAACAGGCAGACAGATAGCGGTAAAAAAATAAATCTCAATATAGCGCCCAATCCTTCCCACTTAGAAACCGTTGGAGCCGTGGTACAGGGAATAGCCAGGGCTAAGCAGGACAGACGCTATAAGGAAAATATAAGTAAAGTATTACCCATAGTGGTTCACGGCGATGCAGCCATTGCCGGGCAGGGGCTGGTTTACGAGGTGGTACAAATGGCCCAGCTCGATGCCTACAAAACGGGAGGTACCATACATATTGTAGTAAATAACCAGGTAGGGTTTACAACCAATTATCTGGACGGACGCTCCTCCACCTATTGTACCGATGTAGGGAAAGTCACACTCTCTCCAATTCTTCATGTAAATGCCGATGATGTTGAGGCGGTTGTACACGCCATGTTATTTGCACTGGACTTCCGTATGGAATTTGGGCGGGATGTGTTTATAGACCTTTTAGGTTACAGAAAGTACGGTCATAACGAAGGTGACGAGCCGCGTTTTACACAGCCAAAATTATACAAGGCTATTTCGAAGCATAAGAACCCCAGGGATATCTATGCCGAAAAACTGATACAGGAAGGAGTAATAAATAAAGAGTTCACTGCCCAATTGGAACAAGAGTACAAGGATAAGCTGGAAGAGAAACTGGAGGATTCACGTAAAGAAGAGAAGACAGAGATCACTGCCATCATGAAAGACGAATGGGATGGTTTTCATTACGCCGAAGGCGATAGTATGGTAAAGACATTCGATACCACCGTCGATATAAAAAAACTAAATGAGGTTGCTGAGGTAATTACCAAATTACCAGAGGACAAGAAATTTCTAAGGAAGATATCCAGGCTAATCGAAGCGCGGCATAAAATGTACTTTGAGGACAATAAACTGGACTGGGCTATGGGCGAATTACTCGCATATGGCACCTTACTCGACGAGGGTTACGATGTTAGGATGTCTGGTCAGGATGTGGAGCGGGGAACCTTCTCCCACAGACATGCGGTGGTTAAAGTTGAAGATAGTGAGGAAGAAATTGTATTATTAAACGATTTAAAAGGAGAACAGGGCGATTTTTATATTTATAATTCTTTGTTATCTGAATATGGTGTAGTTGGTTTTGACTATGGCTATGCGATGGCGAGCCCGAGAACCCTTACCATCTGGGAAGCACAGTTTGGTGATTTTAGTAACGGGGCACAGATCATGATAGACCAGTATATATCTGCTTCTGAAGATAAGTGGAAGTTGCAAAATGGACTTGTGATGTTGCTGCCACATGGATACGAAGGTCAGGGTGCCGAACATTCCTCGGCCCGTATGGAACGATATTTACAATTGTGCGCTGTGGACAATATGTTTGTAGCAGATTGTACCACGCCGGCTAACTTCTACCATCTTTTGCGAAGACAGATGATAGTGGATTTCAGAAAGCCATTGATAGTTTTCACACCTAAGAGTCTGCTGCGTCATCCGAAAGTAGTATCTACTCGGGAAGAATTAGCCAATGGCAGCTTTAAAATGCTGATCGATGATCCTGATGCCAAAGTATCTAAAATAAAAACCCTGGTATTCCTTACCGGAAAGTTCTATTACGATCTGCTGGAAAAAAAGGAAGAACTGAAAAGGGACGATGTTGCCCTGGTTCGAATAGAGCAATTATTTCCACTGCCCAAAGATGAAATAACTGCCACTATAAAGAAATATAAAAATGCGACCGACATTGTATGGGCGCAGGAAGAACCTAAGAATATGGGGGCTTATTCTCACATGTTGATGCACTATGAACAATCCAGGGATTGGCGGGTTTGTAGTCGTAAAATGTATGCTGCTCCGGCTTCAGGAAGCTCGGTACGTAGCTTACAGAGACACCAGCGCGTGATTGATAGCGTATTTAACCCAACTGAAGAAAACAACTAATAATTCTGAACAGGAAAATAAGTATAGTATGCCATTAGAAATGAAAGTCCCCTCTCCGGGAGAGTCCATAACCGAAGTAGAAATAGCACAATGGTTGGTTGAAGACGGAGACTACGTGGAAAAAGATCAGGCGATTGCCGAAGTGGATAGCGATAAAGCAACCTTAGAACTTCCGGCCGAAGCGAGTGGTATCATTACGCTCAAGGCGGAAGAAGGAGATGCTGTAGCTGTTGGTGACGTTGTGTGTTTGATCGACACCGATGCTCCAAAGCCTGAAGGTGATGCAAAACCTGAGACCTACGAAAATCCGGGTGATGAAAAAGGAGAAGGCAATGCCGGCCCCGACCTGGATAAGGAGCGAGTTACAAGTAAAAGTACAAATGAGAAGGCTGAACCAGCTGCAAAGAAAACATATGCGACGGGGACCGCTTCTCCTGCCGCAAAGAAGATCCTGGATGAGAAAGGTATCGATACCGGATCGGTAACAGGAAGTGGCCGTGATGGCAGAATTACCAAGGAAGACGCTATGAATGCAGTTCCATCCATGGGAACACCCGGACATGGAAAACGCGGTTCTGAACGCAAGAAATTATCGATGCTAAGGCGAAAAGTCGCCGAACGTCTTGTCGCTGCGAAAAATGAGACGGCGATGCTCACCACTTTCAATGAGGTGGATATGGGACCTATATTCGAATTGCGCAAACAGTACAAGGAAACTTTTAAAGAAAAACACGGGGTAAGTCTCGGATTTATGTCATTCTTTACCCTGGCTGTGGTTAGGGCACTGGATCTGTATCCGGACGTGAATTCCATGATCGATGGCGATTATAAGATAACTTACGATTATAAGGATATATCCATTGCCGTTTCGGGGCCAAAAGGCCTTATGGTTCCGGTAATACGGAATGCAGAGAACCTTACTTTCCGTGGTGTGGAAGCCGAAGTAAAAAGACTGGCCTTAAGAGCCAGGGATGGCGAAATTACTGTCGATGAAATGACCGGAGGTACGTTTACTATATCTAACGGTGGTGTTTTTGGAAGTATGTTATCAACCCCGATTATCAATCCGCCACAATCCGGCATCCTGGGAATGCACAATATTGTGGAACGACCTGTGGTAAAAGATGGGGAGATCGTAATTGCACCTGTAATGTTTGTAGCCCTTAGCTACGATCACCGCATTATAGACGGGCGGGAATCTGTAGGATTCCTGGTAGCCGTAAAGGAAGCATTGGAAAACCCCGAAGAATTGTTAATGAACAACGATGTGAAAAAGGCATTGGAACTCTAAGAGAACAACTCCATAACGTAGTAAAAAAGCCCGGAAATTCCGGGCTTTATTGGTTAGTTAGTTAAATCTTAACGGACTTATTTATACGAAACAAAATAGTTCAATAAATTAAGTAAAACGATTGAAATAATGAATATCGCTAATACAATGAACACTATTTTTCGTGTTCGAGCTTTACTCTGATTATTCTCCTTAGAAACCATAAGATCTTTCACACTGTAAATGTGAGAAAGTTTTGCTGAAACTGAAATACGTGTTAACACGTAATTAATTAGGCATCACCTGTTTATTGAAGCTTATTGTGGTGTTCTTTAGCCCAGCTGAGAAGGCTGTTCGTCTTAGGTTCCAGCTTTAGTTTATTGATGATATTGGACCGATGTTTCTCTACAGTTCGGTATGAGATAAAGAGTAAAGAAGCGATCTCTTTATTGGTCTTGTCGCGAGCGATCAATTTGAGGATCTTCTTTTCGGAAGGAGTTAAAACATTAAGAGCTTCATCTTCAGCACTGTTCGAATTAAGCATGTCTTTGATCTTCTGGCTGAAATATGGCTCGCCTTCAGAAACCATCCCGATACAATTCTCTATTTCCTCTATGGCAAATTCCTTTAGGATATAACCAAAGATATTTAACTCCTGGGCCTTGTTATAAAGCTCCTTTTCCTTGTGAATAGTGATTAATACTATTTTGGTATCAATACCGTTGGTCTTACATTTCTTGGCAATCTCCAGCCCGGACATAAAAGGCATCTGAATATCCAAAATGGCAATATCCGGTTTCAATTTGGTAATGAGATTATAAGCCTCCCTGCCGTTTGCGCCGCAACCCACAATATTATAGCCTTTTTCTAAAAGAAAATCGTTAAGTCCCTTAAGAAGCAGAGGATGGTCGTCTGCAGTTATGATGGATTTGTTTTTATTCACACGATTGGGAATTGAAATTGAAGGGTGGTGCCATTATTGACCTTAGACTCTACTTTCATCTGTCCATTTAAGAAACGGGTGCGTTCCATGAGCGTTTTTAGTCCTAAAGACTTTACATTCTGAAGCTTTTCAGAGAAATCAAAACCCACTCCATTATCCTTAATGGATATAACAACAAAGTTAGCCATTTTTTTAACCGAAATCTTACTTGCTTCCGCTTTTGCGTGTTTTAAAACATTACTCAGACTTTCCTGAACAATTCTGTAAATATTAACCTCCCCATCCTGATTAAAGATATTATCGATATTATCGATCTCGGACGAAATGAAAAGAGTAGTATTTTCATCGATCTGAGTCACCGTATGTTCCAGAGCCTTGGTAATTCCCATTTCCTGCAACTGGAATGGGTGAAGGTCCCTCGAAATGGATCTAACCTCCTCGATGGTTTCGTCTATCATATTCTTGGTTTCCGCATCTCCGGTAGCGATCATTTTATTTTTTATTACCAGCAATCGCTGTCCCAGGCCGTCATGAAGGTCTTTAGAAATGCGCATACGCTCTTCCTCCTGTGAAACGATCAATTCCTGGCTAAACTTCTCCTGCAATACTTTTTTATTCTTGAAATAGAGCTGATTCCGGTATAACAATATAACTCCAAATAGTAACAATAACGCCACCCCACCAAAGATCATCAATTTCTTAAATGTCTGGTTGTCCTTCTCCAGTAATTGAATATTCGAACTTTTTTCTACCAGTTCCTTTTCGTTCTTTTCGGTTTCATATAAGGTCTGGTAATAGGCAAGCGAATTTGCAACTCCTTTATTGTATATATAATCTTTCAATTCTGAATATGCCTTTTCATGTTCCAGTGCACTTTTAAAGGCTCCCTGTGCATAATAGATATCTGAAAGCAACTTGTGTGAAGACAATATGTTTTCTTCGTATTTAAGAGTTTCGGCCTTTATCAATTTCTGTTTGGCGAAATCGAGAGCTATATCATACTCACCCCGGGTAAAATGATATTTTGCGTTTGCGCCCAGGTATTGGGAAGAAGTGATAAGATCGTCCTGGGAATTTTCATGAAACTGATTGATAAGTGCGAGGTAATCTTCGGCGGCCGAAAGCTGACCACTTTCACAGTAGTAATCAACCAGCTCGGCATAGATATACATTTCATTGGAGATCTCCAGATTGTTTTTGCGGGAATTATCTATTGCGTCCTTTGCTTTAAACAGGTATTCGAGATATTTTATCTTATTCCCTATTTTTTCGTAGTCCAGGGCCTGGTTATAATATTCGGTAGGGAGATGATGAGTGAGCTCCAGGGATTCTATCTTTTTTATGTTCTTTTCGCGCTCTTTCATTGCCTTTTCATGAAATCCATTCATGCTGAACATGGTAGTGATACCCTGTTGGGCATAGAACATATATTCATAATCCTTTAAGGCTTCGAAATAATTGTATGCTTTCCGATAGCTTTCACCTGCAGGCACAAATTTACCCATGTTTGAATAGGCTTGTCCACTGAACAAGTAGGCATCGGCGATAAAAACAGAGTCTTTTTCAGAAAAACTGGCGATAGCCATTTTATAATCCTCAACCGCATCGTTGAGATTGAGTTTGTAATTAGAACCACCTCTTTTTAGATATAGTCCACCCAGCAGAAAACTGTCTGTTATTTTATATTTCCTGGCGAGGATACCATCAATAATAGTAAGTGCTTGTCGCGGTTCATTTTTAACCGAAGAGAGACTGTAGTGTACATTGATCATTTTTCGGGCAGCGGCCTCGACACTGTCCATTTCCTTGGCGAGTTCTATATATTTAAGGCTGTATTGAATAAAGGCATCCAGATCGGACACTCTGGCCTTACTAATCACCGAATCGAGAGCAGTAAGTTTCTCCTGGCGGTCGGAGGTCGTTTCAGAAAGATTTATATAATACTCAATATCCTGCGACCACGAACTAGAAGTGATCAGCAGTAAAAGTATGAATAAGAATTTCGGCAACGCCTTCATATATAAGTATATTGGGGGACTTTTATATAGACAAATATAGAGTATTATATTCTATTTCAGGTAAAGAACATTCCTACCATAGTCAATAATCGCAGCGTTCACTTTGAGGTAATCCGCACCTAGAATTCCTTGAACGGGTTCTTCTTCCACTTGTAAAAGCGCTTCATTTACATGGCTCAGGTCGAAAATAACGAATGACATCTTGCGTGTAACCTTCTTCCCTACAGTAAAATTATTGTCGTTGGCCACATGAGTTCGCATGTTGATCGCACCAGCGCCGGCCGCTTTTACCTGGCTTTCTTCAGTAAGCATGATAAAACGTTCCACGCTGGAAAAACCAATACAACTATTGGAAGCACCGGTATCCAGGATGAAATCGCCCATTTTGCCATTAACCCTGGCTCTTAGTTTATAATGGCCGGTTTTAAGTTTCTTCAGAGGGATTCGGTAAAATCCTTTTGCCTCCAGGAGTTCTCGTAATGTCGTCACTTTTTTTTGATAAAGATAGGCAACAAATTAGTTAGCTTTGTAGCCATGTTAACCGATACTCATACACATCTTTACAGTGAAGCTTTTGAAGAGGACAGGGATGCCATGATGCAGAGGGCGGCGAAAGCAGGTATCGATCGATTTTTTATCCCTGCTATAGATTCCAGCTATGCAGAAGCGATGTATGCGCTTGAGAGAAATTATCCGAACAAAGTTTTCCTGATGATGGGCCTGCATCCAACCTCTGTGAAAGGTGAGTCTTACCAAGAGGAATTAAAGTATATAAAGGAAGCTTTTCAGCAACGCAAATTTATTGCAGTAGGAGAAATTGGGATCGATCTGTACTGGGATACCTCCACTTTAAAAATTCAGAAAGAAGCTTTTCGAACGCAAATACAACTTGCAAAAAAACACAAATTACCTATTGTGATTCATTGTCGAGAGGCCTTTGATGAGATCTTCGAAGTGTTGGAAACTGAGCGGGACGATGATCTCTTCGGAATTTTCCACTGTTTTACAGGAACGAAGGAACAGGCAGAGAGAGCTATTGGGTTTAATATGAAATTAGGCATTGGCGGAGTTGTTACTTTTAAGAATGGAAAGATCGACACCTTTCTGCACGAGATCGACATCAGGCATATTGTTTTGGAAACAGATTCCCCTTACCTTGCACCGGTGCCCTATCGTGGAAAACGAAATGAGAGTTCTTATCTGAAATTAATTTCTGAAAAGGTGGCTGGGATTTATGGGATTTCAGAAGAGGAAGTCGCACGTATAACAACCGAAAATTCGAAGCATATATTCGGCGTATAAAAATGAAGACAAAACCTCACATTTTACTTATTTATACGGGTGGTACCATTGGTATGATCATGGATTTTGAAACAGCTGCCCTTCGAAATTTTAATTTCAAAGACCTGTTAAAATATATTCCCGAACTAAAGCTACTCGATTGTTCCATCTCCACTAAAAGTTTCAGAAAGCCTATTGACAGCTCGAACATGAACCCAGGTTACTGGGTAAAGTTGGCTACTATTATTGAGGATAATTACGAAAAGTATGATGGTTTTGTAGTCTTACATGGTAGCGACACCATGTCTTATACGGCATCGGCTATCAGTTTTATGACGGAGAACCTAGCCAAACCGATCATCTTTACCGGGTCCCAATTACCCATTGGAGACCTTAGAACAGATGCCAAGGAGAACCTGATCACCTCTATTCAATTAGCGGCTTTACAAGAGAAAGGAAATGCGAAAATCGCAGAGGTTTGCCTTTATTTTGAGTATAAATTATACCGGGCCAACCGAACTACAAAGATCAATGCACAACACTTTCAGGCATTCGCATCATTAAATTATCCGGCCCTGGCAGAGAGTGGCGTAGACCTGTCTATTAATTATAAGGCGCTATTGGTTCCGAACCGGCGAAAGAAATTTAGGGTATCTAAAGATCTTGCAACAGGCGTCGTACTACTCAAGATGTTTCCGGGTATGGATAAAGAAACATTCCGGCATATGATCTCTTTTCCACAGATACAGGGACTCATCCTCGAGACTTACGGTAGTGGTAATGTAACCACTCAATCCTGGTTTATCTCAGGTTTGAAGAAAGTGATTGCAAGGGGAATTCCGGTTATTAATGTTACGCAATGTTCGGGAGGTAGTGTGAGTATGGGCTTGTATGAAACAAGTGTTAAACTAAAGAACCTAGGGGTAATTTCCGGCAAGGATATAACAACCGAAGCCGCATTGGCAAAGTTGATGTATCTGCTAGGCCAGGGTATATCGGCCAAGAGCTTCCGAACTATTTTCGAGACATCACTTCGCGGGGAAATGAGCTAAAATTTCCACCCAAAATATTTTAATAGCAGCTATTTTTTTTGTTATTTGGCAGCCCTTTAATGCATTAATAAAGTTAAGGGAAAAAGAGAGGTGGCCGAGTGGTCGAAGGCGCACGCCTGGAAAGTGTGTATACGCCAAAAGCGTATCGAGGGTTCGAATCCCTTCCTCTCTGCGAATGGAAGTTACGAGCGAAAGAATTTGTCCAAGCTTGCTTGAGCAAATTTTGAGCGAGTAACTTAAAGATGCGCAGCATCTATGTTCATTGCCAGCATTGTCTTGTGGGATCAAGGAGCGAAGCGAGTTAATCCTGAAATTGAGCGAGTAACTTAAAGATGCGCAGCATCTATGTTCATTGCCAGCATTGTCTTGTGGGATCAAGGAGCGAAGCGAGTTAATCCTGAAATTGAGCGAGTAACTTAAAGATGCGCAGCATCTATGTTCATTGCCAGCATTGTCTTGTGGGATCAAGGAGCGAAGCGAGTTAATCCTGAAATTGAGCGAGTAACTTAAAGATGCGCAGCATCTATGTTCATTGCCAGCATTTTTTATTGGGATCAAGGATTGCTAAAAATTAATGATCTGGCAGGCATAAATAGGACGAGTTCAACCAAGACGCAGTTGATGGATTTAAGCTGCTGAAATTTAGTACACTTTCGTTCGATAAACGGACATTTTAAGGAAAACATAAAATGTCGAAATCTTATGAAAAACATTGATTTCAGGGATTTCAACTGTATTTTATCCGAAGAATTTGTTATTTCAACAAAGAATTTTGATAATGCCCGGCACATTCATAGAATTATTGCACATTAACTAATTATTTTTATATCTTTAACCTTTAACTAAAAACAAACTTTAAGTCGATAGCAATGAAAAAATTATTTTCTATTATGGCGATTGCCGCGTTATTTTTCGCGGGTACATTCAACGCAAACGCAACAGCTGTTCAAACGATGCCAACTAACGTTCAGACATTGGTGACTTCAGCTACAGTAACATTTGTACAAGATGATGAAGCAGCAAGTACTGAGGAACCTCAGGGATGGCATCAAGCCCTGAAACAACGCTTTATTGAAGGAGGTCCCGGATTCATGGGAATTGTATTGTTGTGTTTAATTCTTGGTCTAGCAATTGCTATCGAGAGAATTATATTTTTAAATCTTTCAACTACCAATACCAATAAACTGGCTCAAAGTGTAGAGGATGCCCTTAATAGTGGTGGAGTAGAAGCAGCGAAGGAAGTATGTAGAAATACAAAAGGTCCTGTTGCGTCTATCTATTACCAGGGACTGGACAGAGCCGATGAAAGTATCGAGGCAGCAGAAAAAGCTGTTATTGGTTACGGTGGAGTTCAGATGGGACAGCTTGAGAAGAACGTTTCCTGGATATCATTGTTTATCGCACTTGCACCAATGCTTGGTTTCATGGGAACTGTAATTGGTATGATCCTGGCATTCGACAAAATTGAAGCTGCCGGGGATATGAACCCATCTCTTGTTGCCGGGGGTATTAAAGTAGCCCTTCTTACAACTGTATTTGGTTTGATCGTTGCGATCATCCTTCAGATTTTCTACAACTATATTATTGCGAAGATCGATAGTATCGTTAACAGCATGGAAGACGCATCAATTACCTTGATCGACATGTTGGTAGACTACAAAAACAAGAAGTAATTAATCCTAAACCAAAATAGAATGGGTTTACATAAAATATTAAAAATAGTTGCGCTCCTCCTCGCGGTTGCAGGTATTGTGTCTCTGGTCATGGTACTTTTAAACGGCGGTGGGCTTGATGCTCAACTTTATATAGCTTACATCACATTGGCATTAACTTTGTTCATTGTTCTTGTGTATGTATTGAAGGAGACCTTCTCCGGAAATTTGAAGAAAACACTGATGTCTATTGGAGCCTTTTTGCTGGTTGTAATTATTGCATACTTCATGTCTGAAGGCGTTGAGACCGAAATGCGAGATGGTGAAATGCTGTCTGCAAACGGCTCTAAATGGGTAGGCACAGGGTTGAATACGTTCTATATTTTAGCCATAGTGGCAATAGGATCGATGATTTATAGCGGAATTAAAAAAGCAACAACTAGATAATGGGCAGAAGAGCAACACCCGAGGTTAATGCAGGGTCCATGGCGGACATCGCCTTCCTATTATTGATCTTTTTCCTGGTAACTACTACCATTGAGAAAGACAAAGGGATTGCGCGACAACTGCCACCCATTGAACCTCCCACAGAAGCTCCTCCTCTAATTAAAGAGAAAAACCTTTTCATAGTAAATGTGAACAAGGACGATCAACTCTTAGTGGAAGATAACCTAATGGAGCTAAAAGATCTAAGAAAAGCTGCTATCGACTTTCTGGATAATGGTGGTGCTCCGGCCGGAAGTCCGGAACACTGTAGCTACTGTAAAGGAGCCAGAAGTTCGTCTTCTTCAGATAATCCTGAAAAGGCGGTGATCTCTGTGCAGAATGACAGGCTAACGTCTTACGATATGTACATCAGGGTTCAGAATGAACTCGTTGCCGCGTATAACTTTCTGCGGGACCGGGAATCTAAAAGACTCTATGGTGAAAATTTCGTATTTACCGAAATAAGTAAGCAGATCAACGAAGGAAGCTACAAAGGAAATGAAGAGGCCGCGAAAGAAAAACTCGAGACCATTCAGAAAATGTATCCTTTAAAGCTTTCGGAAGCAGAGCCAAAAACCAAAGGACAATAAACGAAGAAGATTATGTCAAAATTTAAAAAGAAAAAAGGCGGCGAATTGCCCGCAATTTCAACAGCATCTTTGCCGGATATTGTATTTATGCTATTGTTCTTTTTCATGGTGGTAACGGTACTAAGAGACAATAACCTCCTTGTAAAGAACGAGCTTCCTAAAGCAGATCAGGTTGAAAAGCTGAAAAAGGATAGAGCCGTATATATTTATGCCGGGAAACCAAGTTCACGTTATCAGGAAGTCTTCGGAACAGAAGGTAGAATTCAGATAGGTGATAAATACACCAGCATAGAGAATATTGGTTTAGCACTTGAAGAAGCGCGTCGTAAACTATTGCCCGAATTACAGGACAAGGTTTATGTGGCTCTAAAAGTTGATAAGGAAACTAACTCCGGTTTGGTAAGCGATATAAAACAGGTCTTAAGAGAACGTAATCTACTTAAGATCATCTATATCACTACTCCCGGAAGTGATCTGGGTAATTAACACCCGGTACTAATATTTAAAACGCCCCGGCAATAAAGCCGGGGCGTTTTTGTTTTATATATTTTGAAATACCTTTATCTTTAACCAATGCAGCTGTCGATCAAGAATTTAGTGCTTACCATCTTTGGATTATTCTGCTTGAATAGTATGGCGCAGGATAGTATCCCTTCTACGATTATAGACTCCGTATACCGGGAAGATCAATTTTATGTTGGTATTACCTATAATGTAATTACCGATGTTCCTGGCGGAGTTTCTACAAGAGGGTTATCAGGAGGATTGCAATTTGGTTATATGCGTGATATGCCCATCAATGAAAGGCGGAATGTGGCCATTGCTGTGGGTGCGGGGATGGTGATCGACAGGTTTGGACAAACACTGTTTATTGGTGAATCCACAAATAATGAATCCATATTCAGTATTCTGGATGGGGATGTTGATTATAATTCCAATCGTTTTTCTACCTATACTGTAGAAGCACCCATCCAGTTTCGATGGCGAACCTCTACTGCCGAATCCTATAAATTCTGGAGAATCTATACGGGATTCAGAATTGGTTATACCTATTATTACAAAGCGATCTTTAAACAAACAGGTAATAATGTAGAACAAACCGATATCCCCGAATTCGACCGACTCCGTTTAGGGGCCAGCCTTAGTTTTGGATATAATACGTTCAACTTCTACGTGTATTACAGCATAAATCCTTTCTTTAAAGATGCAACAACCGTTTCCGGCCAGAATGTCGATTTCAGAACTGTGAAGGTGGGATTGATGTTCTATATCCTATAACCAGAAATTCAGCAAGATCAACTGAGGGATTACCCCCACGAAAAATCCAACTACCAATTCGGCCGGGCTGTGGGATTCAGTATGTAACCTGGACGAAGCAACCCAACCATTGGCTACAAAAATAATAATGATCCAGACCAGTAAATTTACCTTGAAATGAGCGCTCAGGGCGATGAGGAACATGGTAACTCCTCCAATTCCCATTTGGTGCAGGCTTATTTTAACTTTAAAGAACACCAGTAGTAAAGCGGTTATGGCCGAAAATAATACAGCCACAAAAAAGTAATACAATTCTGGATTCTCATATGGGTCGAAAACCATTTTAATAATAAGCAATAACAATACACATTGCAGCATGAGCGGTACCTTGCGCTCTTTTACATCTTCAAGCTGAATACTGGATACCACATGTAGGTTCTTTAAAAGAAAATAGGTCACTAGTGGTATTAGCAGCGTGATAATGCAAACGGCCATTATTTTGGCAAAAAGCAGGTCGGGCTCTACATAACGAGGGGTAATTATAAAATATAATAACGTTCCAAGAAGTGGCATCAATAAGGGATGAAAGAGATATGCGCCAATTCGTAAGAAGATATTCATTAAATTTCTTTTCTAAGTCGAGCAACTGGCAGATCCAGTTGCTCCCGGTATTTTGCCACCGTTCGTCTCGCAATTGGGTAGCCCTTATCCTTTAGTATCTTGGCGAGTTTATCATCGGTAAGCGGTTTGCGCTTATTTTCTTCCGAAATGGTGATCTCCAGGATCTTTTTAATCTCACGAGTGGATACATCCTCCCCCTGGTCGTTCTTCATGCTCTCGCTGAAAAATTCTTTTATGAGTTTGGTGCCGTAAGGGGTATCTACATATTTACTGTTCGCAACCCTGGATACCGTAGACACATCCATGTCGATCTTATCTGCAATATCCTTTAAGATCATAGGCTTTAACTTACGTTCATCGCCACTAAGAAAATACTCCTGTTGATGATGCATGATGGCGTTCATGGTCACGTATAAGGTTTGCTGTCGCTGCTTGATCGCATCTATGAACCATTTTGCTGCATCCAGCTTTTGCTTGATGAACATAACAGCATCTTTTTGAGATTTCGATTTGTCCTTCGATTCTTTATAGCCCTTCAGCATATTTGTATATTCTCTGGATACGTGAAGTTCGGGTGCATTTCTTCCGTTAAGTGTTAACTCCAGTTCGCCATCCACTATCTTTATGGTGAAATCCGGGACCACATGTTCCACCATACGGGTATTTCCAGAATACGTTCCTCCCGGTTTCGGATTTAAACCCTCTATCTCCTGGATAGCATCCCTGAGTTGCTCCTCTGAAATATCAAATTTATGAAGCAATTTCTTATAATGCTTTTTGGTGAAATGATCGAAGGTTTCTTCGATGATCCGTGTGGCCAGATCCACATCGGCCGTACTTTCTTTACGCTTTAACTGAATGAGTAAACATTCCTGTAGGTTTCTGGCACCAACTCCTGCCGGATCGAGATCTTGTACGATATTGAGCACTTCTTCAATTTTTTCTTCTGAAGTGTATACATTTTGAGTGAACGCCAGGTCGTCAACGATATCGCTTACATCCCGTCTTATATATCCGCTTTCGTCCACGCTACCCACAAGGAATCTGGCGATTTCTTCAGCTTCTTCATCCAGACGATAGGTATTTAACTGCGTAAGTAAATATTGATTAAAAGAAGTTCCAGAAGCATATGGGGTTTGCTTGTCTTCGTCGTCCGCCGAATAATTATTCGCCGATAACTTATAGCTGGGAGTTTCGTCATCACTTAGATAGTCATCCACATTGATATCGGTTTCAATTATCTCGGTGCCTTCGTCGTAATTATCGTCGTAAGCCTCATCGTCAAAACCGTCTTCAAAAGTATCTCCTTCATCCTTCCCACCTTCCAGAGCCGGATTTTCCTCCAATTCCTGGGAAATTCGCTGCTCGAAAGCCTGAGTTGGCAACTGTATAAGCTTCATTAGCTGAATCTGTTGTGGAGACAGCTTTTGAGATAATTTGAAGTTTAATTGTTGCTTTAACATAGGTTGAATATAGTGATATATAAATTTAAAAAAAACGGTCTACTTTACAGGGAAAGTGTACCGTTTTTAATAAAAGCTTGTGATTTTTTTGAGGCTTATGCAAACGATTCAGGAAAGGCCTGAAATTCACTTACATCTAGAATTCCGCATTACCCGGAGTTCTTGGGTAAGGGATCACATCCCGTATATTTCCCATCCCGGTAACAAACTGTACCAATCTCTCAAAACCCAGGCCAAATCCACTGTGAACACAGGTTCCAAATTTCCGCAGGTCCAGGTACCAGTAAAGCTCTTCTTCAGAAATGTCCATCGCTTTCATCTTATCTAACAATACATCATACCGCTCTTCCCGCTGCGAGCCTCCTACTATCTCACCTATGCCCGGAAACAGTATGTCCATGGCTCTAACCGTCTTCCCATCGTCGTTCAATCGCATATAGAATGCTTTGATCTTAGCAGGGTAATCAAAAAGTATCACCGGACATTTAAAATGCTTTTCAACAAGAAAGCGCTCATGTTCACTCTGCAGATCGGCTCCCCATTCGTCTATAAGGAACTTGAATTTCTTCTTCTGGTTAGGTTTACTGCGCTTCAGGATCTCAATAGCCTCGGTATACGTTACGCGTTTGAAGTTATTTTCGATAATGAACTTTAGTTTATCCCTAAGGGTCATCTCGCTTCGCTCTGCCTGTGGCTTATTCTTCTCTTCCTGTAATAGCCTGTTTTCAAGAAACTCCAGGTCGTCTGCACAATGGTCCAGGGCGTATTTTACCACATATTTTATAAAATCCTCAGCGAGATCCATATTGGCATCAAGATCGAAGAAGGCCATTTCGGGTTCTATCATCCAGAACTCAGCCAGATGACGGGAAGTGTTACTGTTCTCTGCCCTGAAAGTGGGCCCAAATGTGTACACTTTTCCCAGCCCCATCGCATAGGTTTCGGCTTCTAATTGGCCGCTAACGGTTAGGTTGGATTCTTTTTCGAAAAAATCCTGCTTATAATCCACTTCACCCGCATCGTTTAGTGGTGGGGATTTAGGATCCAGAACGGATACTCTGAACATTTCACCGGCGCCTTCAGCATCACTTCCCGTTATAATTGGAGAATGGAAATAATGGAAATTGTTCTTCTGAAAATACTCATGAACCGCAAAGGCCAATTTCGACCGAACCCTCATAATAGCCCCAAAGGTGTTGGTGCGAATTCTCAGGTGCGCCTGTTCTCTTAGAGTTTCGAGGGTATGACGCTTCGGACTTAAAATCGTTAGTTTTACTTCCTCCGGATCGGCCTCTCCCAGGATCTCTATCTTTTCAACCTGGATCTCAACATCTTGTCCCTGTCCCAGACTTGCTACCAGTTCTCCGGATACCGCTATTGCAGCACCAACTGTTATTTTGTCGAGTAACTTTTCATCGAAGTTTTCGAAATCGACTACACATTGGAGGTTCTTGATCGTTGAACCATCGTTCAGGGCAATAAAACGATTGCTTCTAAACGAACGAACCCATCCCTTAACCGTTATTTCGATAGCGGCAGGCTTACTTGTCAATATCTTACTAATTTCAATATGCTGCATGTATATAGTTTTGAAGGCGTAAAGATACTTTTTAGTTAGAAAACCAACAACAAATCAGGAGTCCTCTTCAAGTTCATCTTCCTGGTCCGGAATGATCTTTAACGCAGGTTTTTTCAAGGTTTCCTTATTGGCAATATTTCTTTCCAAAGATAACAGAAGTGAAGGCAGCAGAAGTAAATTCGCGAGCATCGCAAACAATAAAGTAGCCGAAACCAGAGCTCCCAGGGCTACAGTTCCTCCAAAACTGGAAATGGTAAATACCGAAAATCCGAAGAATAGGACAATGGAGGTGTAAAACATACTTACTCCGGTTTCTTTTAATGCTGCGTACACAGACCTCTTTATCTTCCAGTTACTGGCAATGAGTTCCTGCCGGTACTTCGCCAAAAAATGTATGGTGTCGTCTACAGATATCCCAAATGCAATACTGAATACCAGGATAGTTGATGGCTTGATCGGTACGCCCAGGAATCCCATAAGTCCTGCCGTGATGAGAAGAGGGAGCAGGTTGGGAATAAGAGAAACCAATATCATACGGAAGCTACGGAACATCCAGGCCATAAATATAGCGATCAACAATACGGCCAGGGATAATGAAATAATGAGATTGCGCACAAGGTATTTGGTGCCTTTCTGAAAGACGAGAGCTTTTCCTGTAACAGAAACTTCGTACCGGTCTTCGGGGAAGATCTTGGCAATTTCGGCAAGCAGGTCTTCTTCTATGCGGTCGAAACGTTCTGTTTCGGTGTCCTTCATAAAAGTAGTTATTCGGGCAAATTGTCCCGTGGAATCCACATAGGACGAGAGTAAATTAGCACTCTCGGCGCTGCTTTTCGCACTTGACAAAATAAAGGTGCGCTCCTGGCTATTAGGTAGCTGGTAATATTCGGGATTGTTGTTGTAAAAAGCCTGTTTGGAGTATTTCACTAATTCGGCTATAGAAATAGGCCTGGCAAATTCGGGTATGTCGTTGATATATTCCTGGAGTTCATCAATTCGTCTAAGTGTAGCCAGCTTCATCACACCTTTTTTTCGTTTGGTGTCCACCATTATTTCGAGTGGCATGATGCCTTCGTATTCGGCTTCGTAGAATTTTATATCACTGTAAAATTCTTTCGTTTTAGGCATATCTTCTATAAGACTCCCGGAAATATGAATATTGTAAATTCCGATGATACTGGCACATAGCAACGCGATCGCCGAAACATAGATCGCAATACGATGCTCCTTTACCATACGTTCCATCCATTTCACAAACTTCCCGATCCATTGCTTATTGAGGTGTTTAAGATGCTTGTATTTCGGCACTGCCATATAGCTGTACACAATTGGAATGATGAATAAACTAAGCAGAAAAATAGCAATGATATTGATAGATGCTACTGCACCAAATTCTTTCAGAAGTTTGCTATTGGTAAGCATGAAAGTGGCAAAACCGGATGCGGTGGTCACATTGGTCATCAACGTGGCATTTCCAACCTTACTAATAACTCGCTGAAGCGATTTGGCCTGGTTTCCGTGATTTTTTATCTCTTGCTGATATTTATTTATGAGAAAGATACAGTTGGGGATTCCAATTACGATGATAAGGGGTGGAATTAGTGCCGTAAGCACCGTGATCTCGTAATGTAACAGACCCAGAATTCCGAAGGCCCACATAACCCCAATGATCACTGTAACCATAGAAATTAAAGTAGCCCTGAAGGATCTGAAAAAGAAGAAGAAGATCAACGAAGTCACTAATAAGGCAGCACCGATAAACATCCCGATCTCATCTATGATATTTTGTGAGTTTAGGGTCCTAATGTACGGCATACCGGAGGTGTATACATTTATTCCGGTTTTGGTTTCAAACTCATTAATACGAGGAACCAGAACTTTGTCTATAAAATCCTTTCGCACCGAAGTATTTACGATATCCTTGTTAAGGTAGATGGCGGTTCGAACCGAGCTCTTGTCCGGACTGTAGATCAATCCGTTGTAGAATGGCAATTTATTGAAAAGTTCATAGGTATAGCGAGCCAGGTTCTCTTTGGTGAATACCGTATCCTGAATAAATGGAACCAGTTCGAAACCTTCGGAGTCTTTTTGTTTCTGAAGCTTTTTAAGATCACCGATCGACAGGGTAAGATCGACTTCCGGAGCTTTTCGCAGGTCTTCAGATAACAGATTCCATTCGGTAAAATTTTCCGGAGTGAATAAAGTGGTGTCTTTCACCCCAAGAACAATGAGGTTACCTTCCTCTCCAAATTCGTCCAGAAATTTATTATACTGAACATTAACCTCATGATCATCCGGAAGTAGATTCGCTTCGGTATAAGTGAACCGCATATGTTTCCACTGAGAAGCGAGTAATACCGTAATTAGACCAATTACAATAAGGAGTAGGGTGCGGTTACGCAGAATAAATCTTGCAACTGCACTCCAGAATCCAATACTGAAAGCTTTGTCCAAACCCGGCTTAATTTACGGTCGCGCAAAGGTATTAAAAACCCTTGTACATACGTTGTTAAGGAGTTTATAATTTAAGGTAGAAAGTGAACTTAAAAGAGATATTATCTTCGAAATCGGGAAGATGATAAAAACCGTAACGATACGCGAAGCTAAGTCCAAAACCGAACAATAACCTGTTTAATTCCAGGCCTGATTCCGAATAGAAATTTTCCAGGGTATTAAATGGGATACCAATATGACGGTCCGGATTAGACATATCTCCAAGTGCATGACGGCTTATCAATACCAGTTCCGGCTGGAAGAATTCGGAAAAATAAAACCTTCTTAAACTGTGCTTCACTTGCAGAGTTAATAATTGATCGGAAAAGAACTCTCCAAAATACATGGTCTCAAAACTACGTCTTCCTGCCACCGAAAAACGCTGAAGGATCTCGTCTTTGGTAGGGCTATTGGGATAAGCGTGAAAAAGATGAGTGAGCGGAATATCCCCGGTAGCATAATCGCCCTCAAGCAGAATATTGGTAGAAGAAAGGTTGGTGCGTTTAATATAATAATCGAGCTTAAGACCAAATTTAGTGTAGGTGAAGTCACTCCCGCCAATACCGGGAAAACTTTGAGTTACCTGAGCACTTATCTTAGGAAAACCATCAAAATACTCAACACGGCCATCATCTATGGTTATAAAATTGGTTTTCGGACTAACACGCACAGAAGCAGTTACTTCGGAAGTTTCGTAAGCACTATACGCCATCCCGTCATCCACGAACTGGTAATCCTCTATCTGGTCTATCTTAGTGTGTGCTACCCTTAATTCACCCAACATCTTTGGAGAGAATTCATGCTGAATATTAGCCATGATGGTGCGGTATTTATAAAACTGTGTCACATTGAGTAAACGGGGCTCGAATACAGAATACACCCGGTCATCGGTGAGAAATTTCATAGTACCTATTTCCCTGATATCATCGAAATAGTAGGAATTGATCCAGGTGTTATGCTCCTTATTCACACGAACACTTCCTCCTAAACTGAATTTAAAATCTTCGTCCTTAAATCCACGGGCAAGGTATCCGCCAATTTTAAAGTCTTCGAATAATCTCTCATTTGTAATTCCGCCAATACCGAGGCGAAACCCTTCATAATTATTATATTTTATAAAGTAGCGCAGATCGATGTCGAAGAATCCCAGGGGATAGAATCCCGTCTTGAAAGGACTGATTTTCTGTTCGGGTTTGGTTGCGGTTGTATCCTGCTGTGTCTGGATGGCCGGCTGTTGTGCCTTCATTATAAAAGGCATTAGCATTACTAATACTAAGAGATACGGACGCATGGACTTACAAACGATAGATAACAGGTTAAATTATGAAGAAAGCGGCATATTAGCCGCTTTTCCAATTATGTACAATGTACTTATATTATTTAGACGGTCATGATCTCTTTTTCTTTCACACTGAAGATCTCGTCGATCTTCTTTATGTGGTTATCGGTCATTGCCTGAATATCAATTTCCAGATTAGATTTCATGTCTTCAGAAATATCGAGTTCCTTAATTTCATTCATAGCGTTCTTTCGGTCATTTCGTACCCCGATCTTCGACTCTTCTGCCTCGTGCTTGGCTTGCTTGGCAAGTTCTTTTCTACGCTCCTCGGTTAACGGAGGTACGTTTATAATAACACTTTCGCCATTATTCATTGGATTAAATCCAAGGTTTGCTACCATGATCCCCTTTTCGATTTCGGGAATCAAAGATTTTTCCCATGGCTGAATGGATATTGTCATTCCGTCCGGAGTATTCACGTTCGCGACCTGGTTTAATGGGGTAGGGGTGCCATAATAATCTACCATTACCGAAGAAACCATCGATGGAGAGGCCTTACCAGCCCTAATGTTGACTAACTTCTTCTCCAGGTGCTTAAGGGCATTTCCCATATTCTCCCTGGTGCTGTCTACTATGAATTTAATTTCTTCTTCCATGATTTAAAATTTTAAAGATCCTTTTTCAAAAATCAAACCAAAGTTACAAATTTACTTTTGTGCCAATTTTTTCTCCCGATACCACCTTGTACAAATTTCCCCTGGTGTTCATGTCGAAGACAATAATTGGTAATTCGTTTTCCTGACTCAAGGTGAAGGCTGTCGTGTCCATAACCTTCAGTCCTTTTTGAAGCACGTCTTCGAAACTAATATTGTCGAACTTGGTAGCATCCATATTCTTTTCCGGGTCGCTAGTGTAGATACCATCCACTCGAGTGCCTTTCAGAATAACTTCTGCTCCAATCTCAATCGCACGAAGAACGGCTGCCGAATCTGTAGTAAAATACGGATTTCCTGTTCCACCTCCAAAGATCACAACCCTGCCTTTTTCGAGATGCCTTATTGCTTTACGCCTTATAAAAGGTTCGGCTACTTCATTTATTTTAATGGCACTTTGTAAACGGGTGGGAATATCTTCGTCTTCCAGGGCACTCTGTAAAGCGAGGCCATTTATAACTGTGGCCAGCATCCCCATATGATCTCCCTGCACCCTGTCCATACCACGACTGGCCCCGGCTAATCCTCTAAAAATGTTTCCGCCGCCAATTACTACGGCAACTTCCACACCTTTATCGGTTATTTCTTTGATCTCTTTAGCATATTCCTGTAATCGATCGGGATCTATACCGTATTGTCTGTTTCCCATTAGGGCTTCACCCGAGAGTTTTAATAGAATTCTTTTATACTGCATAGCGGATTTTGTTGCAGCAAAAATAGCGAAAATTATGCATGATTTCTGAATTATAATTTCACAAATCCAATAGATCCTGAAACAATAACCGGATTTCGGAACATATCAAACTTTGTTATACTTCTTGCAATCGCTACTTAGATTTATTCAAATGATTTGTTTCACTCTTGATGTTTTAAATACTATTCCTATTTTTATACTTGATTCCCCTGAAGTGAAATATAAAATCATGACTATGAATAAATTGTCCTGCTTGTTAGTGTTATTGGTCCTTATTTCCTGTAAAGAGAAAGGACTTGACACAAAATTAATAGCCGCTAAATATTATCAAGGAGTCGTTAAGGTGGTGCTCTTCGATCCTGAACTGGAGAAAATAGAGGCTGGCAAAGGCTACCTTAGCAGGGGGTCTGGATTTATTGTTACTGAAGACGGGTATCTCTTTACCAACAAGCATGTGGTAGAAACCAGTGTAAAGGGTTACCTCGATTACGATTTCACCGAAAACAACGTAAAAAAATCAACTATTTCGGTTTATTCAGACGAAATAGTGCAGAGCAAAGATCTGCTTAAGGTCTATAATGCCGGCTACACAGTGCCAGTAATCCAGGTATTTCATGGGAAAGGGGAGAACGATTACGATCTGTACATTGCAGAAGTAGTTTCCATAGGTACCGGAACTTACGACGGAGCACTACTCAAAATTGTAAGCGATATGGAAGGAAATCCAATTCGCCGGAAATTCACCACAGTTCCTATTGGCAATTCGGATAATGTTAGCCAGGGGGAACGTCTTTGTGTATATGGTTATCCTGCACAGTTTAAAGGAAATGCCGATCTCATGATGAAAGACCTCAGTACCATTAGTGTTGGTATTATGAGTGGAAATGACTATGTCCTCAATTCGGATTACGGCTATATAAAAACAGATGCCGAAATTCATCCGGGGAATAGTGGTGGCCCGGTATTTAATGAAGAAAATAAGGTTATTGGGATCGCCACTGCCAAAGGTAAATCTACCGGAATTGGTTTGGTTGGCGGGATTAACGGGATGTACTATATTTCGGCTATCGATAGTAAAGCTCATAGTGAACTAATAGCAAATGGACTATCACTTCCAAGTAGATCTTCATCAATTAACACGGTAAGAGGAGTGCAACAACCCATTAAAACGGTAAAAGAGATCAACGACCTTATTGCTGCTCGGAACAAAAAACCTATTTCTCCACCTTCAACCTCAACTGGTGATTTTTACGTGAAATCGCAGATATTCTTTTCACATTTGTCTCCAGCTAAAAATGAAAACCTGATACCCAACAAAACCAAGCGATATAAATCTTTCAATATCGATAAAACAGCAGGGGGGACCATTTGGTTTTATGTAGACAATTATCCAAACAAATTAAACACCTCGAAAATATCGGTATTGATAGACAAAGAGACCAGTCCCGGAGTTTTTACTAAGTTCAGGGATTTCGCCGTGACTGTTAATCCTGCTCATGATATCAAGTACTTCGACGTTCATTTCTATGATCGTGGAAAGTTTCGGGTAAGAGCATATTCTAAGGAGCTGAAATACATTAATACAGCTTACCTTACGTTATCCTATTTTAATTAAGGGAATAAAAAAAGCCGTGATTTCAAGATCACGGCTTTTTTTCATTCTTCGGTGTGTCTTAAGACAGAGAAACACGTTCGAAGTTAACTACTTCAACGTCCCCATAGGTTTTCACATACTCGGCAACAGATTGCTTTTCATCTTTGATAAAATTCTGGTCAAGCAGACATTGCTCCTGATCCAGAGTAGTATTATCGGCGATGAATCGCTCCAGTTTTCCAGGTACGATCCTGTCCAGGATCTGTTCGGGTTTTCCTTCAGCAATCAATTCTGCCTTGATATCTGCCTCGGCCTGTGCAAGTACCTCATCGGTAAGTTGTGCTCTGGAGATATATTTAGGAACATTTTTTAAAGTTTTACCTAAACGACCTAATTCGATATTATCCTTTTCGATCACTGCTATGCGAGCTTCTGTTTCTGAAGCGATATAGGCTGCATCGAAATCTTTGTAAGATAATGTAGTGGCACCCATAGATGCAATTTGCATAGCAAGGTCCTTCGCTAAAACATCCACATTGTCAACCTTGGCAGAAAGTCCTACCATAGCGGCGATCTTATTACCGTGAATGTACGATCCAACATAAGGAGCTTCAAGGGTTTTATACGCCCCGATCTCAATTTTTTCTCCAATGACACCGGTTTGCTCGGTAAGTTTTTCTTCCACAGTCATCCCGTCGAAGTCTGCAGCCATGAACTCTTCTTTAGAAGAAGTTCCCAGTGCGATCTCTGCCATTTTATGTGCCATTGCCACATAATCATCATTCTTGGCAACGAAGTCGGTCTCACAGTTCAGAGATACAATAGCACCTTTAGTGTTACTGTCGTTTACCTTCGCAATAACAGCACCTTCACTAGAATCACGATCGGCTCTTTTTTCTGCGATTTTCTGTCCTTTTTTTCTAAGGATCTCAATTGCTTTATCAAAATCACCTTCTGCCTCGACCAATGCCTTTTTACAGTCCATCATTCCGGCTCCGGTTTTTTGTCTCAATTCGTTTACCATTGCGGCGGTAATCTTAACCATTTCCATAGTGTTTTGTGTTATGAAATTAAAAAGTCGTTCAATTAATAATAAAGAATAAAATCAAACAACCTGAATACTTTATCTTATTGTTATTCTTCTTCTTCGCCGGCAGCGACAGCTTTTGCTTTAGCCTTGGCAGGAGCGGCAGCTTTTGGCTCATCACCTTCAGCGGCTTTTCCGTTCTTGCGTTCTGCAAGGCCATCAATAATCGCTTCCGATACTCTGGAAACTATTTTATCTATCGACTTAGAAGCATCGTCATTGGAAGGAATCACAAAATCGATCTCACGAGGATCACTGTTTGTATCTACCATGGCGAAAATAGGAATGTTTAGTTTCTGAGCCTCTTTTACAGCAATGTGTTCGCGTGTAGTGTCCACGATGAATAATGCACCTGGTAAACGGCTCATGTCACTGATAGAACCTAAGTTCTTTTCCAGCTTCGCACGAGTACGGTCTACTGCTAATCGCTCTTTCTTAGATAGCGTATTGAACGTTCCATCCTGCTTCATGCGATCGATCATCGCCATTTTCTTCACAGCCTTTCTAATGGTTACAAAGTTTGTAAGCATTCCACCAGGCCATCTTTCTGTGATATAAGGCATGTTAGCGTTACTCGCTTTTTCTGCCACGATGTCTTTTGCTTGCTTTTTTGTAGCAACGAAAAGGATCTTACGGCCGCTGGCAGCGATCTTTTTCATAGCTTCACTAGCTTCTTCAAGCTTAGCAGCTGTTTTGTAAAGGTTTAGGATGTGGATCCCGTTACGCTCCATATAGATATACGGGGCCATGTTAGGATTCCATTTTCGGGTTAGGTGTCCAAAGTGTACACCAGCGTCAAGTAATTCTTTGACTTCTTTGTTGTTTGCCATTTTGTTTTAGTTTACGTTCCTGTTTAGATAGCAACCTGTTCGATTTTCGACTTAGGTTTAGATGCTAAACTAACATCCCACCGGCAGGCGGGAATAACAGCTTAATAATAAAATATGAACTTATAACCTTGTTCGGGCACTCCATAAGAAATACCCGAACAGGTTGAAAATTTTAACGTTTAGAGAACTGGAATTTCTTACGCGCTTTCTTCTGTCCGAATTTCTTACGCTCCACCATTCTCGGGTCTCTTGTTAATAGACCTTCTGGCTTTAAGATACTTCTGTTTTCCTCATCTAGTTCACACATGGCTCTGGATAAAGCTAGTCTAACAGCTTCTGCCTGCCCTGTGATTCCACCACCAAATACATTAACATTAATGTCGAAATTATCCACATTATTAGTTAAGGCAAGTGGTTGCTTCACTTTGTACTGTAAAGTAGCAGTAGTGAAGTATTTATCCATGTCGCGTTTGTTCACGGTAATATTACCCTTTCCTTCTGTCAGGTATACACGTGCAACTGCGGTTTTTCTTCTTCCTATTTTATGAATAGTCTCCATGCTTACTTCTTGTCGTTAAGGTTAATGGTTTTAGGTTTCTGTGCTTCCTGGCCATGCTCTGTTCCGGCATACACTTTCAGGTTTCTGAAAAGTTCGGCTCCCAATTTATTCTTCGGAAGCATTCCTTTTACAGCTTTTTCTACAACACGGGTAGGATCTTTTCGGAAGAGCTCACTGGCAGTTAAACTGCGCTGTCCTCCTGGATATCCGGTGTGACGGATATACGTTTTCTGTTCCCACTTGTTACCACTAAGATTAATCTTTTCAGCATTGATAATAATAACATTGTCACCGCAATCCACATGAGGTGTGAAATTTGGCTTGTGTTTTCCGCGAAGTAATTTAGCGACTTCGCTCGCAAGACGACCCAATGCTTGCCCGTCCGCATCAACCAACAACCACTCCTTATTTACAGTGTTCTTGTTAGCAGATACTGTTTTGTAACTTAATGTGTCCATTTAGTTTTTTGTCAAATAGTTAATAAACATTGTTTCCCTTCAAAAAGGGCTGCAAATGTACTACTATTTATTTGAAAAACAAGAGGTCGATGGATAATTTAGCCCTGCAGAACAGGCACCTTAAAAAGTTAAAAATTTATTAATTAACAATTAAAGGTGTCACTTCTCTGTTTAACTTATGTCATTCATTCATCAATCAACAACTAATCAGTATGTCAATCCTCCGATCGTTATACCTGTTCATGGGTATAATTTGTTTTCAGCCATTATTCGCACAAGACCAAACAACTACAGACAGTATTCAGGTAAATTACGAGAAAAGAGTCTACACCACCACCTCGGTCACAGACCGGGATCCCATTAAAATAGACGGTATTCTGGACGATGCTGCCTGGGATGCCGTCCAATGGACCACAGACTATGTGGAGAACCAACCCGATATTGGGACCGCTCCCACCGAACAAACCAAAATGAAGATCGTTTACGACGATAAGAACATATATTTTGCTTTTAGGTGTTATCAAAAAGATCCGTCCACCATTGAGAAACGTATGGGGAGACGGGACGATTTTCCCGGCGATTGGGTAGAAGTCAACATCGATAGCTATAACGACGACCGTACAGGGTTCTCCTTTACGATCTCAGCTTCAGGGGTGAAAGGAGACGAATTTATCTCAAATAACGGAAATAATTGGGATTCTAGCTGGAACCCTATCTGGTATACAGACACCAACATAGACGAGGAAGGCTGGACCGCCGAAATACGTATCCCTTTAAGTCAGTTGCGATTTGGTAACGACGATGAACAAGTATGGGGGATACAGTCCACAAGACGCTACTTTAACAACGAGGAACGATCGTTGTGGCAACCCATACCACCAAGTCCGCCGGGATGGGTAAGTGAATTTGGTATTTTAAAAGGGATAAAAGGTATAAAGCCACAAAAACAGCTGGAAATTCAACCCTATACCGTCGCACAGTTAGATACTTATGAAGAAATGCCGGGAAACCCGTTTAGGGATGGAAGTGATACCAAACTCACAGCTGGCCTGGACGCAAAGATCGGTGTTACAAACGACCTTACCCTGGACCTCACTATCAATCCCGATTTCGGACAGGTAGATGCCGATCCAGGAGCCATCGCACTGGACGGGTTCGAGATCTTCTTCCAGGAACGGAGACCCTTCTTTGTTGAAAATAAAAATGTATTCGATTTCACTGTTGGAGGTGGGGCAGATAATTTGTTCTTTTCAAGAAGAATTGGCCGAACTCCGCAGGGATACACAACCGCCGATGCCGATATGGGAGAGTTTGAAGATTTCCCAAACAATACAACCATCTTAGGGGCAGCCAAATTTAGTGGTAAGACCAAGAATGGTTGGGCACTCGGACTCCTGGAAAGCGTTACTTCAAAGGAATACGCAGAGATAAAGCTCGATACAGATCCCGAGGTGCTCGAAAACCTGGAACAAAGAGGGATTCCTCGTGAGGAGTTAGTGGAGCCATTAACAAATTACCTCGTTGCCAGGGCGCAGAAAGATTTCAACGATAATAACTCGTATATAGGAGGAATTATAACCGCTACCAACCGCAAACTTGAGGATAACCTGGATTTTTTAAGAGAAAGTGCGTATTCCGGCGGGATCGATGCGTTGCATAACTGGAAGGAACGGAAATATTATGTGACAGGTAAATTTACCTTTAGTACCGTAAAGGGTAGCCCTGAGGCAATAGAGAATACCCAAACTTCTTTAACTCATTTGTTCCAGCGTGTAGATGCAGATCATGTGAGTGTGGATCCTACAAGAACTTCCTTAAGTGGTACAGGTGGAAGTTTTGAGATAGGCGGCCGAAGTGATAACGGAAACTGGCGCTATAATACGGGTGGAAATTTTCGTTCACCCGAACTAGAATTAAATGATATCGGATTTTTAAGACAGGCCGATCAGATAAGTCAGTATGCAAATATCAGGCGCATTTGGAACAAACCAACAAGTTGGTTCAGGCAGGCAAATATTGGTTTCAACCAGTCTAGCCAATATGATTTTGAGGGCAACTATAATCGTATTCAGTATGAAATATTCAGTTATGTTAACTGGAAGAATAACTGGTGGTCCGAATTTGGAGCGGCTCATAAACCAAGGATCTATTCCAATACTGTGTTGCGAGGTGGCCCGAGATGGCGCTGGAATGAAGAGAATTTCTTCTATTTTTTCTCCGGAACCGATAGCAGGAAGAAATTTAATATGCATGTTGGTTATGTGCATTCGGAAGCAAAACAGGATAATTTCTCGTTCAAAAGATATGTGTTGAGACTTTTCTATCAACCCCTTAATTCACTTAACCTCAGTTTGGTAAACGAATATCAGCAAAGCCCAAACCGAACACAATACGTAACCGAAAGTAGTTTTAATGGCACGCCGCGATACATACTTGGCGAGATCGATAACGAGTCCCTTAGTTCTACCTTACGTGTAAACTATAATATCAATCCTAATCTTACCATTCAATATTATGGCCAGCCATTTATCTTCAAAGCTAAATATTCCAATTTTAATTACGTAACCGATCCTATGGCTAAAGACCTTAACGATCGTGTTGCCTGGTACAATGGCAACCAGATAAGTTTTGCAGATGATGTGTACAATGTTGATGAAGACGGTGACGCTGCGGTTGACTATTCTTTTGGAAATCCCGATTTTGCCTTCGTGCAGTTCCGGTCTAACCTGGTCTTACGATGGGAATACATCCCGGGCTCAGAAATTTTCCTGGTTTGGTCGCAGGGAATCACCGGCCTGGGTGATGTGAACAATAGTTTTGGAACCATCATCGATAATCAATTGCTAAGTGAAAGACCACAAAACACCTTCCTTATTAAAGCAACATACAGATTTGTGCTATAAGCTGGATTACAGGTGAAAACGCTTCATCTATAATTAGTGTATTTCAACGATAAAACAGTGTGGCTGTCGAAAACCAATTTTCGATCAGCCACATTTTTTTGAAGTCTGTTTCCTACAATATACATTTGCCTCACAACGAAAAATAAAGTTGATGAAAAATACTTTTTTTGCCCTTTTGATGATTACATCATTTAACCTACTTGCCCAGGTTGGAATTGGAAATACAGAGCCTCAGGCTGCGTTGGATATCCAATCTGGATCACAAGGTGTTCTCCTGCCCAGAGTGGCGTTAACCTCGGTAACAGATAATGCTACTGTGGTTAACCCCAGAGGCGCCGGACTAGCCGAAAGCACCCTGGTTTACAATACCGGAGCAGCCGGATTGACCGAAGCTGGTTTTTACTACTGGACCGGCAGTGAATGGACACAACTGGCCGATAATTCGCCAAAAGTTTACGTAGGAAAGGCTATTATAACAGGTACGGGTAACCTGGTAATTAGTGGCCTTCCATTTAAACCCTCAAGTGTATCGATAACCGCCTTTTCTAATGTGGAATCCTACACCTTGAATAGCGACAACGGGGTTGGAAATAATAATTCGGGAATAGCAAATGCTTACGGATATATGAAGGGCTTTGCTCAAGATAGGTCCGGAAGTATAGATCAGCAGGTAATTTACGGTGGAGGATCCGGAAATTCGATCAATGATATTTCACGTTTTGCCTCACCCAGTCATTGTGTTGGATTGAGATATTCTAATCAAAATGGAGATTCCCTGGGAATAACCAGTGCAGCGCTCTCGTCGTTCAACTCGGATGGATTCACCTTAAATGTGGATTCTTATGCGGACAATGTGGTGATATTGTTTGAAGCGTATAAGTAAAATTTCTTTTTTTATAATTAGAATTTTTGTTAGGTTAAATGCTCTCGGAAACGGGAGCATTTTTTAATGAGCCTCCAGCCAATCCTCTCCCAGACCGATCTCAACTACTAGGGGAACGGCTAGCTTATAGGCTCCTTCCATCTCTGCTTTTATCATATGGCGCAGCTCATCCAGTTCGGGTTTATATGCATCGAAAACCAGTTCGTCATGAACCTGTAAAAGCATTTTACTTTTAAAGTTCTTTTCCTTCAGCTTCTTGTGAATATTGATCATGGCGATCTTTATAATATCGGCTGCACTTCCTTGTATAGGTGCGTTTACGGCATTTCTTTCTGCTGCGGCACGAACCACAGCATTACTACCATTGATCGCGTTTAAATACCTCCGTCGGCCTAATACGGTTTGCACATACCCATGCTCCCTGGCAAACTCGATCTGTTCACTTATATAATCACGTAGCTTCGGATAGGTTTTGTAATAGGTTTCTATAAGTTCTTTGGCTTCCGTTCTTGATAGATCGGTTTGATTGCTCAGTCCAAAGGCCGAAACTCCGTAAATGATTCCGAAGTTAACAGTCTTTGCATTACCACGCTGCTCCCGGGTTACCTCCTTTATTGGGATGTTAAAAACTTTAGCGGCTGTAGAAGCGTGAATATCCTCTCCGTCTTTAAACGCCTGGATCATATTTTCTTCTTTACTCAGGGCGGCTATGATACGCAACTCTATCTGTGAATAATCGGCTGCCAGTAATATATGGTCTTTATCCCTGGGAATGAATGCTTTTCTCACTTGCCTACCTCTTTCGGTCCGGATAGGAATATTTTGCAAATTTGGGTTATTGCTGCTAAGCCTGCCAGTAGCTGCCACCGTTTGCATATAATCGGTATGAACTCTGCCGGTGGAGGGTTCTACCTGTCCGGGTAAGGCATCAACATAGGTGCTTTTTAGCTTTGAAAGTCCGCGATATTCCAGGACATCACGAATGATCTTATGATCTTTCGCCAGGTATGAGAGCACATCTTCGGCTGTAGAATATTGTCCGGTCTTGGTCTTTTTTGGCTTTTCCACCAGTTTCATCTTATCAAATAAGATATCTCCCAATTGCCTGGGGGATCCAATATTAAATTCTTCCCCGGCTTCCTTGTAGATTTCGGTTTCGAGTCGCTTGATATCTTTATCCAGTTCTATAGAAAGCCCTTTTAGAAAATTTTCGTCCAGGTTTATTCCTTCTAATTCCATGTCGGCAAGCACCCTTAGCAATGGGATCTCGATCTCATCGAATAATTTCTGCGTATTGGCTTCTCCCAGTTCTTTTTCAAAATGTTCTTTCAGTTGTAATGTGATATCGGCATCCTCCACAGCATATTCGGTTTGCTGCTCCAGCGGGACCTCCCGCATGGATAATTGATTCTTGCCCTTTTTGCCGATCAATTCTGTAATAGAAACGGGGGTATAATTGAGATAGGTTTCGGCCAGTACGTCCATATTATGACGCATATCGGGGTTTATAAGATAGTGAGCCAACATGGTATCGAATAATTTTCCCTTTACATCAATCTTATATTTGGCCAGCACCTTGATGTCGTATTTTAAATTCTGTCCGATCTTCTCAATGGCTTCATTCTCAAAGAAGGGTCGCAAGCTTTCCATTAGTTCACAGGCTTCCTCGAAACTCTCGGGAAACGGCAGGTAGAACCCTTTTCCTGTTTCCCAGCTAAAAGCAATTCCTACCAATTCGGCAGTTAGTGGATTAAGGCCAGTAGTTTCGGTATCGAAACACACACTTTTCTGATTGTTTAAATTCTGAAGAAATAGTTTTGTTCCCATCCCCGGTTGTACGGTCTGATAGAAATGCTCTATATCGTTGATCGTATTTCGGGAATTGTATTTTTTTGTTGCTTCTGAAGGTTCACCGTCCCCTCCAAATAAGGAGAACTGACCGGCGCCTGCTGCTGTCGGGTTGGCTTTTTTTCGGCTTGGTTTTTCTTCCGAAGGAACCGAAACAGATTCAGTATTAGAAGATTCCGAAGCAAAAGTTTTTATAAAATTATCGGTTAACCTCCTAAATTCTAATTCCTCGAATATCTTGGTCACGCCATGAATGTCCGGCTCGGACATTTCAAAATCCTTGGCATCAAATTCAACAGGAACATCCAGCATAATGGTGGCCAGCTTCTTGGAAAGTAGCCCCAGGTCTTTCGCTCCTTCTACCTTTTCTTTCATCTTTCCTTTAAGTTGGTCGGTATTGGCTAGTAGCCCTTCCATGGAGCCATAGGCAGCGATGAATTTTTTGGCGGTTTTATCACCCACCCCAGGAAGCCCGGGAATATTATCGGCACTGTCTCCCATCATGCCTAAATAATCAATTACCTGACTAGGGTCGTCCACTTCAAATTTTTCCTTTACTTCAGGGATTCCCCAGGTCTCATAGCCTCCACCAAACACCGGTTTGTACATAAAAATGTTCTCTGAGACCAGTTGTGCGAAATCCTTATCCGGGGTGACCATATAGGTCTTGTATCCTTCTTTTTCGGCTTTTTTGGCCAAAGTTCCTATAACGTCGTCGGCTTCGTACCCTTCCTTTACCATGATGGGGATATGCATGGCTTTCAGGATTTCCTCTATATAAGGAACAGCAATCCTGATGGCATCCGGGGTCTCATCCCTGTTGGCCTTGTACTCTGTGAACATTTCGTTACGCGCTTCACTACCCCCTTTGTCGAAACACACGGCGAGATGATCCGGGCGTTCCCGTTTAATTACATCCAGTAAAGAATTGGTGAATCCCAGTATGGCCGAGGTGTCCATTCCTTTCGAATTGATTCTGGGATTCTTTATAAAAGCGTAGTATCCCCTAAATATAAGAGCGTATGCATCTACGAGGAAAAGGCGTTTTTGGTCGGACATTGCGATAATTTATAGTAGTGTATAAAACTACAAAACTTCTTCGGCGAATAATAATTTATTGGATGGCAATTCGTATTTTTCGGGCATAAAAACCAATAAGGATGAAACCGTATTCCATCGCAATTCACGGAGGTGCCGGAACCCTGATAAAGGGATTGATGACGCCTCAGTTGGAAGCTGCTTATAAAGCGGCACTGGACACAGCGTTGGAGCAAGGGTATTTTATGCTCGAGCAGGGAGGCAGTGCTTTGGATGCCGTTGAAAAAGCGGTTTGTGTTCTGGAAGACTCGCCACTTTTTAATGCAGGAAAGGGCAGTGTTTTTACAGCAGAGGGGACCCACGAGATGGATGCGGCCATCATGGATGGCTCAAATCTAAATGCGGGAGCCGTTAGTCTTATTACGGGAATTAGAAATCCGGTTACATTAGCCCGGGATGTGATGGAAAAAAGTTATCACGTATTTCTGGCAGGGGATGGCGCCATGCGTTTTGCGACCGAATTGGGATACGAGTTGCTGGAACCCGAATACTTTTACGATGAGGTTCGTTATCGCCAATGGCAGGGGATAAAAGACAGCGATTCTTTCCAGCTGGACCATAGTGTAAAGAAGGACGGAAAATTCGGCACCGTGGGCGCGGTGGCCTGCGATGGTTTTGGAAATGTGGCTGCCGCGACCTCAACAGGAGGCATGACCAATAAGAAATGGGGGCGTGTGGGTGATAGTCCGATGATCGGTGCGGGGAACTATGCCAATAACCAAACCTGTGCTGTAAGTTGTACCGGTAGTGGTGAATATTTTATCAGGGGTGTTGTTGCTTACGATGTATCCTGCCTCATGGAATTTAAGAACATGACAATAGCGGAGGCCGCTTCCGAAGTAATCCATAAAAGGATCACAAAGATCAATGGAGACGGCGGACTCATAGCAGTCGATGCCCGGGCAAATATCGCTATGCCATTTAACACAGAAGGAATGTATCGCGCTTATAAAACTTCGAGGGGTGATAAGGAAATTGGAATCTACTCTTAGACGAACGGGGCTTCCATCGGAAGAACCTTCACCTTCTTTTTATTCAGGTTGAAACGATCTCCATTGGCCAGCACGTGGGTTTTTAGGTTGATAAGAGACATAGGTGTTCCGGTTTCCAGGATCTTCTCATTATTGTGTTTTAATTTCTTAGGGTCGAAGAGGATCACCATCCCGGACCCGATTACTTCGAAGGTATTGCGATTTTTGATCACCAGGCCTGTGTCTTCAGCCAGACCAACCCCTATTAGGCTGGGGTATTTGGCAACAGCCTCGGCCAATCTGCCAAATCTGCCACGACGTATAAAATGTGAATCGATTATAAGATTAGGAACAAACCCCATCCCTTTACGCATAATTACAGCACCTTTAAAAAAAGCTTCTGTACTACTGCCCCCGGCGATCATTTCTTCGGCCATACACATAGCTCCTGCACTGGTGCCCGCAATTACAAAAGGCTGATTGATGTATTTGTCCAGGAGTAGATCGTGCATGGTGGTACCACCAATGATCTTGATGATCTTAGACTGATCCCCGCCGGAGAACATGACGCAGTCTGCATTGCGTATGAGCTCGAGATTATGTTGATCTTCAGCCTCCTTCTGTTTTCTAATATCGAGGACGGAAACCTTTTCGCAGCCCAGTTTCCGGAAGGCTTTAAGATAATTCTCACCAACCTCCACCGGATAGCTGGAAGCTGTTGGAATTACTACGATATTAGAGCTCCTGCCACCACTCTCTTTTACAACCCTGGCAAGTATTCCTTCCTCTATATATTCGAGTTTGTGAAAATCTGATGTTTCAATACCCTTATCTTCATTTCCTCCAATAGGTATCAATATTCCTTTAGCCTTCATACATTCAATTTATTGCGGCAAAAATACGGGTTTTGTTGTAATAAAAATTATATATTTATCTTCTTTCCTATTAAATAAATAACAGCCAATCCACATGAAAATACGTGAAATAAATGCTATGAGAGGACCGAACTACTGGTCGGTTAGAAGACATAAATTAATTGTAATGGTCCTTGATCTGGAAGAAATGGAGGAGATGCCGTCCAATAAGATCGATGGATTTAGTGAACGCCTGGAAGCTATGTTTCCCACTATGTACGAACATCGTTGTTCTGTGGGAACTCCCGGGGGCTTCTTTCAGCGCGTTGAAGATGGAACCTGGATGGGACATATAATAGAACATATTGCCCTTGAGATACAAACCCTTGCGGGAATGGATACAGGCTTCGGCCGTACCAGGGGCTATGGCGAAAAAGGCGTTTATAATGTGGTCTTTTCGTATATCGAAGAGAATGTGGGGCGTTTTGCCGCCAAAGCTGCGGTTCGCATTTGTGAAGCCTTGATCAGTGGAGAAGATTACGACCTCGAGCCAGATATCCAGGAGATGCGGGAATTAAGGGAAGCTTCGCGATTGGGACCGAGTACGGGTTCTATTGTTGAAGAAGCGGCAAGCAGAGGAATCCCATGGATAAGGCTGAACAAATATTCGCTTTGCCAACTTGGATATGGAGCCAATCAGAAAAGAATTCAGGCTACCGTAACATCCGAAACCAGTAGCATTGGTGTGGAACTGGCCTGTGATAAGGAAGATACAAAATACCTATTGGAGCAGGCCGAAGTGGAGGTGCCAAGAGGTGATATAATTAGCCGTGAAAGCAGTTTAAAAGATGCCTGCAACTATGTGGGTTACCCGTTGGTTATAAAACCAATAGATGGTAATCACGGAAGAGGCATAACGGTAGATGTTCAAAATTATAATGATGCAGTGGTAGCTTTTCATGCTGCCAAGGAAGTTTCGCGACGTGTCATCGTTGAGAAATTTATAACCGGAGAAGATTATCGTTTGCTGGTGATCAATCATGTTTTGGTTGCAGCAGCCAAAAGAACACCTGCCCATGTTATTGGAGATGGAAAATCTACGGTACGTGAACTGGTAGATAAAGTAAATGAAGACCCCAGGAGAGGTTATGGGCATGAGAATGTGCTAACAATGATCACCATTAACGATCTTACGCGTACAATTATCAAGGATGCCGGCTATACTGAAGATTCGGTGCTACCGGATGGAGAACGATTAATATTGAAGGACACAGCCAACCTTAGTACCGGGGGAACAGCAGAGGATGTAACGGACATAGTCCACCCTGCAAATGTTGCCATGGCGGAGCGTATTTCGAAGATCATCGACTTGGATATTTGTGGAATCGATGTTATGACCAGTGATATTAGCAAACCCCTGTCTGAAACAGGCGGAGCTGTACTGGAGGTTAATGCCGGCCCCGGCTTTAGAATGCATCTGGCTCCCACTACCGGTTTACCACGAAATGTCGCGGCACCGGTTGTAGATAAATTGTTCCCTACTAAAGGTGAAACCGGGAGGATTCCCATTGTGGCTATTACAGGTACCAATGGTAAAACCACGACTAGCCGACTTATCGCGCATATGGCTAAAATGAGTGGCTACAGGGTAGGTTATACTACCAGTGATGGTGTTTATATACAGAACAGATTACTCATGTCCGGCGATTGTACCGGACCGGCCAGTACCGAATTTGTCCTAAAAGATCCTACCGTTAATTTTGCAGTTCTGGAATGTGCGCGTGGCGGACTGTTACGGGCCGGATTAGGGTTTAACAACTGTGATGTTGCTGTGGTAACCAATGTGGCAGCAGATCATTTAGGGCTAAAAGGAATACACACTATAGAACAGCTGGCAAAAGTAAAAGGCGTTATCCCGGAAACAGTTTTACCCGATGGTTATGCAATTCTAAATGCAGAAGATGATCTGGTATACGAAATGAGACGAGGGATCAATTGTAATCTTGCGTTATTCTCTCTGGACGAGAACAATCCGCGCATACAGGCGTTGCAGCGAATAGGAGGAATTACCGCCGTGTACGAGAATGGATATGTGACCCTGTGTCGTGGTACCTGGAAGATGAGAATTATGAAGGCGGAGAACATTCCGCTTACGTTTGGTGGAAAGGCAATGTTTATGATACAAAATGTGCTGGCCGCGGTTATTGCTGCGAATGTTAGGGGCATTAGTATCGAGGATATGAAGGCTGCACTGGAAACCTTTATTCCATCGGCAGCGCAAACTCCCGGCCGATTAAACCTGTTCGAGTTTCAGAATTTTAAAATACTACTGGACTATGCGCACAACCCAGCGGGAATGCTGGCGTTAAAACAACTCACCGATAAGATGGAGGCGACAGTAAAGGTGGGGATCATTGCCGGAGTTGGTGACCGTCGCGATGAAGATACTAACGAGATAGGAAGCATTGCGGCAGATATGTTCGATGAGATCATTATCAGGCAGGATAAACGACTAAGAGGCCGTACCGAAGAGGAATTGATCAATTTGTTGAACGACGGGATAAAGAAAAAAGATCCGAATAAGAAAACAACCATAATTCCTTCAGAAAAAGAAGCTATTACACATGCTGTTAATAACGCCAAGAAAAACTCATTGATAATATGTTGTAGTGACGTTGTACCGGATGCGTTGGAACTGGTAAAGAAATTTAAACATCAGGAAGTAACGGGTGAAAAGATCTTCGCACAATAGAATAAAGAACTCCTCCTTTAGTCAATAAAAGGAGGAGTAGTTTTTTTGGTTTAGATTGTTACTGGGCACCGGAAGGAGGGCGGTAACTAGGCACCACATTTTCTATAGGTGGTATGGACATTAAATAATCATAAATAGCATTTAGATCCTCATCAGATAAATGAGCGAAAGACTGCCAGGGCATGGGAGGCATTAGAGGTCGGCTGTTTTCCATGCCTTTAAATTTCCCTTCGGTCATTGCCTTTTTAAACTGATCGAATGACCACGACCCGATTCCAGTATCATCCGGGGTAAGGTTGGCACCAAAACTAGTTCCCCAAGGGCCTACGGCTACTGTAAGGTCGTTGTTTAGGAGTACCCATCTGCCCGGTCCAACCGCATTTTCTGGCACTTCCGGCACGGAATCATTAGCCGGATAGCCCATCATCCATCGATCCATATCGGGGACAGGCCCCTTATCGGTCATTTTCTTTGGTGAATGGCAATGGTCGCAGCCAATTACCGTTACCAGATACTCTCCTCTTTTTATACTTTCCTCCTTAGAAAGAGCCATTTCTTCCGCTTCAGATTTTTCGGAATAATCTTCCTGTTTTTCTTTACAGGAAGGCATCATTAGGAGCAGCGATGCGGAGACTGCTAAAAAAATTTTGGTTTTCATGACTGGTTGTTTTAGTTAGATAATCTAATTTAATCAATAAAACGATACGTTGGTCATCTAATTCGCTCAACTTCAAAGGTGGTATAGTCTGTTGAAAAAGTGACAGTTAAGGACGAATTTCCAAAGGCGTATACTTCAACATAATCCCCGGCTGATAGTTGTTCTATTGAACTAACAGATCGATGAACAGACCCGGATCCGTGATGGTCGTATCTGGTGTATTTAACTCCAACTCCATTTACATAAATAGCTATAGCGAATAGCCCGGAAGTTGTAATACTCCCAAGGTGAGTCATGCTGGCGTCTATACGGTAATAACCGGATTCAGAAGCAATAAAACGATCCGAAGCAGAATTAAAATTAGACCCGGTATCGAAAACGGTGCTATCGAAATTTAGTTTGGTGTAGCTGCTAACGGGCAATGTCTGATTTGCAGACATACGCATTTTTGCCAGGGCAAAGCTACTGAGATCGGTTCCAGGATTAATGAAAGATAATTGCCCAGATCCATTTGTGGCCATCACCTGTCCTGAAGTGCCATCTGTAAGTGGCAAATTATAGGCATCATTTATGTTTATCGTTCCGTCCTTATAAATACTCAAGGCATTACTTCGGTTTGATGCATTTATGCCATTTCCAATCGAAAAAAGTCTATCCGCACTATTATAGGTCCCCGTTGAATTTGGCACGTAAGTGGTATTAAAGTTTCCCAGAGCAATTTCAGCGAACGAAGGAGCCACCGTTCCATTGCCCATGGCGGTTGAACGGTCTCCCGAGGCTTCAGTAAGATATCCAAAACCTGTAGAGGCTATTCCTGAAGCTAAAGGGGAGTAACCCATAGCTACAGAATATATACCTTGATTTGATAAAGACCACGTACTTCCGGAAGCAAACCCGGATCGTGTCACGGAAGTACCAGGGTTGAAGAAGCTGGTAGAAAGATCTGCTGTCACGGAAAACGCAATTCCAGTACCATGTGTTCCGGTTACCCAAAATCCATCGGTACCATTTATTACAACAGGACCATTATCAGCAATAATGGTTCTTCCAGCTCCTGCTCCTCCCTCATCATAAGCACCATCAAGTGTGTTTTTTGTATCTGTTGTTGGATTCGTAAAAGTTAATTGTCCGGTCCCATTGGTTGTCATTACCTGCCCGAACGTCCCATCCGCTGTGGGCATTAGGTATCTCCCGGAGACGGGGTCTGTTCCGAAGGAAGTGCGACCTACAAAGAAGCCGGCAAACCCCGTAGCGCTTTGAACATCCGAATAGATGCCAAAATGTTGTCCGCCAGAGGCTGAGGCGATGTTGGTATACATTCCATATTTATCTCCAGTCCCGCTTCCCGAGATCGAATTAAATAGTCCGTAACGCGCACCATTACCTTCTGCTTGTAGTGTGTTGGAAATTCCATATACAGTGCCGGAGTAAGTCGAAGAACTTAGCAACCTGTTTTCTATGCCAAAAAAACTCGCGCTGTTTGATGTGGTGCCTGTAAATTCATTTCGCATTCCATAGGTCCCGGAAATACTATTAAACAGATTATATACGCCAAATTCTGCACCACCACTAGCGCTGAAATTATTGTAAAGTCCGGATGTGCTCCCGGTATGTGTACTGGTGAAATTATTGTAAAGTGCATAATAGTTAAAAGCGCCCGAGGGTGTTAGCGCGGTATCCGTATTATATAAGTTGTAGATTGAAGCCGAGCTTGCAGGGGTTCCTTCAGGACTAATTCGGATTGGGTAAATATCGCTTGTTACATCACTTTTTACAAAAAATTTCGAATTCGGGAACCCGCTTAAATCCGTTCCTACTGTCACACTGCCTTGCGTAACGATGTCGTCTGTTATAGTGGTAGAAGAATTGGTTGTTCCGGTGATATACCAATCGGCGTCACTACTAGCGCCACTTATTACAACCCAACTGGTTGTTCCCTGGTCCCAGTAGTAAAACCCTTTAGCAGGACTTCCTGCCCCTGTTACAAAAACGAGCATCCCGTCCTGATCCGCCCCCGGATCAGTAACGGGAAAATCGTTTATTCGGGGAATCAGTATCCCATCTGTATTGGAAGGTGAGGTGACATCACTTGCCGAAATATCCAGGCTGGATTTTGGGTCGGTATTTCCAATTCCTACTTGTGCCTGACTTATATAGCCAACAAGACCAACGGCTACTACCAGTAATAATCGCTTCATAATTAACATATTTTGTGGACCTAGCTGAAGGTTACTAAGAAAGGGGCTAAAAAAGTTTATACTTTGGAATAAATATAGAACGGGAAGAAGAGGTGCCCCGGATATTTTTAGTCAACACCCCATTATTTTTAGTGAATGAAATCAGGCAGTGTGTAATTTTTCCTTGATAGACTCCCTGTTGGCACTACTCAAAGGAATTAATGTATCTTCTATGAGCAACGAGTCTGAAGTCATTTTGCTAACCTTCCGCAGGTTTATAGTATAAGAACGATGAGGTTTAACAAAGTGGGTGGGATTAAGCCCCTGAGAAGTGTGTTTCAGTGTTTTAGGGACCAGGTATTTGTGATCCTTTGTTACAACATAGCAATAATTGTCGAAAGCCTTCAGGTAAAGAATTTCGTTCTGGTTCAGCTTGTATGTTTCTCCATCCGATTTAAATAATAAATAATCATCCTTTGTTGTAGACAATTTATGCCAGGCGAGTTCAATGTTAGAGCGCAATCCAGCCTCGGTGAATGGTTTTGCTATAAAACCCAGGGGACGGGTCTGTTTTACCCGATCGATAGTATGAGGGTCGGTTTGGGAGGTGAGAAAGAGATACGGGATATTGCGCGCATCGAGATCTATTGCGAGATCGACTCCATCTTTCTCACCGGCCAGTTTAATATCCAGTAACACCAGATCCGGCTTTTGTTCCTGAATTAGGTGTATAGCTTCTTCGAAATTTTCGGCATCTCCTATAACAATAAAACCCTGCTTTTTTAAAGCGGTTTCAATAGTAACCGCTATGAGAGGTTCATCTTCAACAATTAATATACGCAAGGAATACATCTAATGATTAAGTTTCGAATCTATTTTAAATTTTACCGGTACCGGCAATAAATTTAGTGAAAGATCACAATTTTTTAGGGAATCAGATTTATGTTAATAAATTAAACCTACTTACTTCAAGTATTGCTATGGTTCCATTCTCTGGAGCTTTCTTAAATTGTAAGGTGGCTTTTAGTTTTTTTGCGAGTGCTTTCATAAGTTTTATTCCGAAGGAATTTTCTTGAACTTGCTCAGGCATTCCTTTGCCGTTGTCGCTTACTTTTAGAATAAGCCTGTCACCTTCTTTTTGAAAAGAAATTTCCATCTTTCGATCCTTATCTTCCACATCATAAGCGTGTTTTAGTACATTGGTAATTAACTCATTTAGAATTAGGCCAATGGGTGTTATGGATTCTATATCCAGCATCATAGATTCTACCTGCAACACATAGTTTACAGTTTTTCCATTTTCCTGATGGCTATCGAAAATTTCCCTGGTAAGGTCATGAAAGTATTCCTGTGTATCTATCCCTACCAATTGATCTTTGTTGTATAATTTCTGGTGTATTAACACCATGGACCTAACTCTGTTCTGAGCTTCTTTGATCGCCTGTTGCGCTTCGGAGTCCTGCATATTCTCCGACTGTAAATAAAGAAGGGATGACACGATCTGAAAACTATTCTTTACCCTATGGTGGGTTTCTTTTAACAATACATTTTTTTCATCTACAGTAGCTTCCAAAAGCTTTTTCTGCTGCGCCAGCTTTTGGTTTTTCTTTCTATTCTTCAAAAAGAATACACTTAATATCACAAGAACCACAAAAACAGATCCCAAGATCCAGTACAATAGTTTTTTTGAAGCAGACTGTTGTTCTAACTCGCGTTCCTTGGTTTGCAGATCGTATTTTACTTCCAGTTCAGCTATGTTTTTTTTTGTTCTTTCTGAAACTAATGTATCCCTGAGTTCAGAAACCATATTTTTAAATTTCAAAGCATTTTTAAAATCTTCGCCGGCTTCATATGCGACGGACAATTTTTCATAGAGAACCATTTTTTGCTGTCTGCGATCGGTGCTGTCCAATATTCGAATAAGAGGTTCGAGCACCTCTATTGCAGCCTTAGGTTCTCCTTCTTTCAGATAAATATTAGAAAGAAATAAAGAACTGTACATCATAGAGTTTATGGCACCCATACTATCACTCACTCGTATTACATCCTTGTATCTTTTTATATTTTCGGCAGTAGCCGAAGTATCGAAAATATGGGCTGAAGGTAAATGCGTAAATGGTATCTCCGGTTGTCGTTTGCTGTAGTAATTCGTGAGGAGTTCGGTAAATCTAGTTTGTTCTTTAATGTTTCCAATGCGTTTAAAATAATCTACCAAAACAAAAAGATAAAACCCTCTTTCGGGATGATCTTCAACCAGGTTCAAGGTATCCCAGGCTTTAAGATAATAGGTTGAGGCTTGTTCGAAATCTTCAATAGATTCGTACATCATTCCTTTAGAATAATTTACGCTGGCAATGGCATCTGTACGTTTCAATTCTGCCGCCATGGACTCGGCGATATTGAGATGGGAAAGAGCTTCCTCGGCCCGGTTCTGAAATATATAAGCATTAGCAAGACTCACATGAAACCTGAAGCGGTCTTCTGTTTCGCCGTGTTTTTTACTAAGATCTAGGCCTTTGTTAAGGTAGTCTATAGCTTCATCCGGCACATCATTGGCTATCAGAAATTCCCCAAGATCTCCAAGTACCATCATTTTAATAAAAGGATTATTGGACTTTTCTATCAGGTATTTATAAAGGGGGTTGGCTTCATCTCGTGGGAGTGATGATAGCTTTAGTTGTATTGCCTCCACTCCAGTTCTCACTTGCTCTTTATCAATGCGGGAGACCGATACCAACATACTGTCAATGTAACTTTTATTGATGTCCTGAGCAATACTTCGAATTGAACAAAGAAAGATGAATAAATAAAGCAAGCTCTTAATCATAAAACGTATCTGGCCGGATTTAATGGGTAATTTACAAAATTATACGGTCCTGTAATCTGCCGGATAATTCAGCAACTTTATTTAAGATAATAACGAAATTTTAGTACGGGAAAGATATTATAGATCAAGGTTGAAAACCTAAATTAAAAGTGAAGAAATAGAAAAGCCACCACAGATGTGATGGCTTTTCGCCCCAAATTTGATCGATTCGCTTAAGCGTATCAACCTACTTATGTAGTGCAAAATTACAAAAAAAATTTGTCATCGCCATTTCTTGTAGGAATTATCTGAAACAATTCTTTGCTAGTTCAGTCTGGCTAACCTATTGAAATGTAGAATTTTAACTTTATCAGGATCTCTTATTATAGAATTCGGATGGGATATTCTCGTTTTTATCCTCCTGATAACGCGTTACCCAAAAGCCGTCATGGATGGCGTATGCTCCGGTCTCACCTAGTTTATTTACTGCGATGAAACCTACCTGGAAGTCTGCAATATTTTTATTCTTTGCTACTATTCGGCCAATAGCTTCTTCGCAAGCCTCCTGAGGTGATTTCCCTTGTCGCATTAATTCCACGATAAGGAAACTGCCAACTGTTTTTAACACGGCTTCTCCTAATCCTGTCGCTGTTGCGCCACCTACTTCATTATCTATAAATAACCCGGATCCTATGATGGGCGAGTCGCCCACACGCCCGGCCATTTTATACGCCAAACCACTGGTGGTACATCCGCCTGCAATATCTCCCTTACTATCAATGGCCAGCATCCCGATGGTATCGTGATTTTCGATATTGATGATGGGCTTATATTCCGATTTTTCTTTCCATTTTTCCCAATCTGCTCGTGATTTTTCTGTAAGCAGATCTTCGGGTTTGAAACCGGATTCCAATGCAAACTTTTCTGCTCCTTTCCCGGCTAGTATAACATGGGGCGTATCCTCCATCACTTTCCTGGCAACAGAAATAGGATGTTTTATATTTTGAAGATATACCACGGCACCGTAATCACCATCTTTGTTCATAATACAGGCGTCTAGCGTCACATTCCCATCCCGGTCCGGCAGCCCGCCTATTCCTACCGATTGTCCATCTGCATTCGCCTCTTCCACCATACAACCCGCCTCAATGGCATCCAGCGAACTTTTACCCTGCTGTAGCTCCTCCCAGGCCTTTGCAGTTGCGTTATTCACATTCCAGGTGGCTACAACTACAGGAAAAGTACCTTTATTTTCAGTTTGTGCTGGTTTTCCTTCTGAATTTGTTTGGGTCTCCCCACAACTTATTACTGCACTTGCGGCTACCACACCTAATCCGGATAGGGAGGCACTCTGAATAAACTTTCGTCTTTTCATTTTTAATTATTTAATTGCTATTTCATCTACGAAGATCCATGCCTTTCCATCGTGTTCGTAGCCCAGGTGCCATCTGGGAAGATCTCCCAGATTCCTGGCTACAATTTTAATATACCTGGCACTATAACCTCCCATATTAAATTGTATGTTCTTTATTTCTTTTTCTTCGGAAGGAGCCACTGTATCGATCTTTTGGGGAGGTAAATTCTTGTAGAAGTTACGCGGATTATCCGAAACATAGCATATTACTTCGGTTGGAAAGAAAATCCAACTTTTTTGATCCTGAAGGAAATTCACCGAAACAGTATCGAAAGGTTTTACTTTTCCCAGATCGATCACTGCAATTACATCGGTGTCCTGATAACCTTGCCAGGCGCCTGTCCTAAAGTCTTTTGTTCCGTAAATACCGTCGATCAGGGCGTCGTTACCACCTGCATTATATTGGTTGGCATATTTGGTTTCAAGGTTAATACTCACTTCCGGATCTATCTTGTAGAAGCGGGTGTTCAAAACAACACTGGATCCTGCCGAAGTTTCGGCATAGGTTTTCAGCACACTTTCATCCATAAGTACGATCGGCGCTTTGTACAAAGTAAATTCAGAATCATTTATACTATAAAAGATCTTAGCGCTTTTGTTGGCTACACCTAGCTTTACGACAGTACTGTCTTTAAAAGCGACTTTCCCTTCAGCAATAAAAGGTGCGGGAGTTATGAGATGATCGGTAATTTCGGAAACTGGTGAAGCTGCATCCGTAGTTCCCCAATTAGAAGGGGTACTGGTCATTTCAAATACCAGCGTACCGCCATTCATTATTTCGTCATGCCGGATATAGGTTCGATGCAGAGGTTTTCCATTGAGTTTGGCAGAAGCGATAAATTTATTCTTTTCAGAAATAAAATTTGCAATCACCGTAAATTGTTTGCCTGATTCCAGGTTTATGGTGGCTTTTGGAAAGAGAGGAGTGCCAATTATATATTGGTTGCTGGCTGGCGTCACCGGATAAAAACCAAGAGAGCTGAAAATATACCAGGCGCTCATTTGTCCGCAATCTTCGTTCCCACTGATCCCGTCCGGGGAACTGGTGTACAATTGGGTGAGTATTTGGTGAACCAGAGATTGAGTTTTATAAGGTTTATTTACAAAATTGTATAAGTAGGCCATATGATGACTCGGTTCATTACCATGCGCATATTGACCAATTAGTCCTGTAATATCGGCCTGATCCCTCCCGGAGGTTTCAGATCTGGCGGTGAAAAGGGCATCCAGATGCTGTTTAAAAGCATCTTTTCCACCCATGAGCTCCATTAATCCATTGATATCCTGCGGTGCATATAGGCTGTATTGCCAGGCGTTGGCTTCGGTATAATTGAAATTCACCTCATACGGATCGAACGGTCCGAACCAGGTATTTCTAAATCGTCCACGCATAAATTTCGATCCGGGATCGAAACTGTTCTTATAGTTTTGCGCTCTCTGAATGAACGATCTATAGATATCTTTTTTCCCCATTTCCCCGGCCATTTTTGCGATGGTCCAGTCGTCGTATGCATATTCCAGCGTTTTAGACACCGACTCGCTTTCTTCTTCCACCGGGATATAGCCGTATTTCTTGTACGATTCCAACCCTAAATGGTCTCTTGTGGCACTATGGATCATGGCATTAAGTGCTTTATCGGAATCGTAGTCCCGAATTCCCTTGAGATAGGCATCGGCTATTACCGGCACGGCATGGTAGCCGATCATACAACCAGTATAATTTGCAGACAGATCCCAGATTGGCATGATTCCGCCTTCGTCATATTTTGCGAGAAAGGTGTTTATAAAATCGTTAGAACGTTCTTGTTCTATAATGGTATACAAGGGATGAGCTGCGCGATAGGTATCCCATAGGGAGAAGACCGTGTAATAATCGAATGAATTTGTTTGGTGGATATCCATATCCATTCCGCGATAGCGTCCATCTGCATCCTGGTATAGGTTTGGTGCAAGCATGGTATGGTAAAGCGCCGTATAGAAATCGGTTTTGTAATTCGTATCTGGAGATTCGATAATTATTTTTTCAAGCTGCTTTTCCCAGAGATTTTGTGCTTCTTTTTTTACGAGATCGAAGGATTTTGAACCTATTTCGGTTTCAAGATTATTTCGCGCACCCATCTCGTCTACTGCCGAGATCCCTATTGAGACAACAAGGGGTTCGTTATTTGGGTTGTCGAATAGTAGTGCTGCTTTTGAACCACTTCCTCCGCGAATCGAATCAATTACGAAGTTCTTGATGCGGTGCGAAAATCTGATGTGGAAATACAAACGTTGATCGGTCGCCCATGCCTGGGAAAATCTATATCCGTTAATTTCATAGTCTGAAAAGAACTCGATATCATAATCTAGCAATTTGTCGCGATGTTCCAAGTCGAGAATTATAAATTGATCCTCCGCCGAAGGAAATCGATAGCGATGCATGCCCGATCGCTTCGAAACTGTGAGCTCTACATCAATTTCGGTAGAATCTAAATGCACACTATAGAAGCCTGGTGAAGCTGTTTCGTTTTCGTGGGAGAAGTGTGCCCGGTAGCCTTTGGTCCCGTTAGCGCCGTTATAGAATATCGCTTCGTTGGTTGGCATGAGCAAGATATCTCCATAATCACTTACCCCGGTACCACTGAGATGTGTATGGGAAAATCCATAGATATAATTATCGCTGTAATGATAACCACTGCAGCCGTCCCAGCCATCGAGACGGGTATCCGGACTTAGCTGCATCATCCCAAAGGGTAAGGTAGCACCCGGGTAGGTGTGTCCGTGGCCTCCGGTACCGATAAAGGGATTTACAAAATTAATAAGAGGACCATCCTTTTGGGCAGATGTAAAATTTTCGGAAGTATTGCAACTAAAGCAAAGAAAACAAAGCGAAAGGATGGTTGGTATGGATCGCATGCAGATTAATATGCTGAAAAGATACGAATTCACGTTAAAAAAAAGTGAAGAATTACCCCTGTTTTGCTAATGGCTTTATCTTTAAACCCTAAGAAAAATTTATGATACTGCGCTGGATCATCTTTATAGCTATTTACATCCTTATCGATATATATGCGTTTCAGGCATTTAGAACATTTACTAAGAATAATTGGTTCTCGGCAGTCTATATTGCTATCTCGGTTACGCTTCTATTTTTATTTATATACCAGGTTACTTCGGGAGATTCAACAAGGACCATGACCCCAATGCGGATGTATACGTTCGGATTTGTGGTGGCGGTTTTCTTCCCAAAACTGATGTTGGTGCTATTTATGCTTATGGAGGATGTAGTACGACTACTGGTAGGAAGTGCTGCCCGGTTAGGAGGGATTAATGACAGCTTCCACATCCCTTCTCGGCGGAAATTTGTAAGTGCCATTGCTTTAGGTTTAGCAGCGATTCCTTTTAGTTCTCTTCTATACGGTATGTACCGCGGAAAATATAATTATAAGGTGTTACGCTATACCCTGGAGTTTGATGATCTGCCCGATGCCTTCCATGGGTATAGAATCACACAGATAAGTGATATTCACAGTGGAAGTTTCGATAATGAAAAGAAGGCTGCCTACGGAATCGATCTGGTAAACCAGCAAGAGAGTGATGTGATCCTATTTACGGGCGACCTCGTGAATAATATGGCAGTGGAGATGGATGCGTGGAAAGATATGTTCGCCAAATTGAGGGCGAAGGATGGGGTGTATTCGGTGCTGGGGAATCACGATTACGGAGATTATGTGGACTGGAGATCACAAGAGGCTAAAAGGAAGAATCTTGAAGACCTGATAAACCTTCAGAAGGAAATGGGCTGGGATCTTTTACTCAATGAAAACCGTACCCTGGAACGCGATGGCGAGCGTATTAAATTAGTAGGAGTTGAAAACTGGGGAGCCGGAGGATTTAAAAAAGCAGGAGATCTGGACAAAGCCTGTGAGGGTGTTGAAGATCATGAATTCAAGATACTTATGAGTCATGATCCCTCGCACTGGCAGGAGCAGGTTAAAACAGATGAGAGACATTTTCATTTAACCCTTAGCGGACATACCCACGGCATGCAGTTTGGGATAGAGATTCCGGGCCTAATTAAATGGAGCCCGGTAAAATACCGCTATGAAAACTGGGCTGGGATCTACGAGGAACTGGGGAGGTTTATCAATGTGAATCGCGGCTTCGGATTTATTGGCTATCCGGGTCGTGTAGGAATCTGGCCGGAGGTAAGTGTCATCGAGCTTAAAAAACGCGCCCGTACCGCTTAATTCTCGGGAAATGTTATATTTGTATCAACTAATACTTCAAGAGCTATGTCTAAGTTTGGAGAATTAATAGAGACCAATGTCCCTGTTTTATTAGATTTCTATACCGAATGGGATGATGCCTGCAAGGAAATGCACGCGGTCTTACGCGATGTTGCCGCGGCACTAGGTGATAAAGCACGGGTGATCAAGATCGATGTTGAAAAGAACTCCGAACTAGCCGAAGCCTTACGTGTAAAAGGACTCCCTACCCTTATGATCTATAAGAATGGAGAGATGAAATGGCGACAGAGTGGAGAACAGGACGCCAATACCCTTATCGGACTAGTAAAAGAATTTGTTTAAACTTTATCCTAACTAGCCTCCCATTATTTACTTAAAATGTAAGTTTATTCGTACTAATAGTAAAAAAAGTGCGATAAAACACCTATTATATCGGTGTAATTCAATATTTTGCCGTTTTACAGGAGTTTTTCGATTAGTTTGCCGAAAAATATTTTAACAAATTATACCCCAGACCCATGAGCCCCAAATCTATATTAATTTCATTTTTATTTTTTTCGTTTTTCAGTATGAACGCTCAGGTTGGGATCGGTACGACAGCACCTGATGCATCGTCCGCAGTTGATATCACTTCCACGGACAAAGGTATGCTCACCCCCAGGCTCACAACTGTGCAAAGGACGGCAATCCTCAATCCTGCGGAAGGACTATTTGTTTATGATACCGATGAAGATGCATTTTACTATTATGATACTACAAGTACATCATGGATAAAAATAGGATCTGGCAAGACCAGGGATAATTACGTACTTGTAAAAAGTGAGGCCGATTTTCCTGCTCCGGCATCTGGAAAGATCACGCTCGATACAAATGTGTTATACGAAATTAATGGCCTTGTCTCCCTTTCAAATCCTATTGAACTTAATGGAGCATATGTGATCGGGCTTGATTCTAATGAGGACATCCTAATGTCTGCCGGAGGGACTATTTTTACAGGTAGTACTGGAGGTAGCCTTCGAAATTTAACGCTAACAGCGCCAGGTGGGACTATCTTTAACCTCAATGATATCTCCGGAACCGAGAATCTGGTGATCCAGAGTATGATTATTGCAAATTCCGGTTCGATTGGTAGTATACAAGGGTACAACCTTGTTTTTATGAATATTCTGCAATTTTCTGGTAATTCTGCGGGGATCACCTATACCAACATTAACGATCTGCTCTTAAACAATTTAGGTTGGTTATCCAACAACGGAGGTGTTTACGAAACTTTTACCGGAACCTTTGCGCTCATTGAAAAAGTGAGTGGATTCTCAAATGTGGTAGGAGCTACTGCCGCAATAGACGTTACCGGGATAACCACAATTAGTGATGATGCTGTACTTGAAAGTGTTGTTTTTTCGGGAGGTGGAACTTACATCCTTGGCAATTCGCCATATACAGGATATAATTTTACTAATAACTGGACCGTAAATTGCCCCTGAATTCCGGAAGAAACTGATAAGGTTGCAACAGGCTATATTTATTTTAGTGCCGAAAACAATGTGACCACCGATGTGATTACCAATAATGTTCCCGTAAAGATGGAGGGTACGACTACAGCTGGTGAATTTTTTAGAATGGACGACGATGGTGGAACTAATAACAGAATTAAATATACAGGCCTAAAGCCAAGGAACTTTACCGTTTCGTGTTCAGCAACAGTGGAACGTTCCAGTAATGGTTCGCGAAATGTATACTCACTTATTATTTATAAGAATGGAAGTATGATTCCTTCAATCGTTTCGGAACAGACCTTTGAAAACGGAGTAAGTAAAGGCAACTTCAACCTATTGGGAGTACTTTCAATGGCAAATAATGATTATATCGAAGTTTATGTCTCAACCGATAATAAGAATATCGATCCAACTGTAAAACGATTCAATATGGTTTTGAATTAGTACAGCCCATCCTGTCCCCGGCTCCAAATTGATTTTAAAATAGGTTGTGCTTATTTATCCGGCGTAGGTTCTGCCTACCTAAAAAACAACACAGAGGTTAAAGTGCTTTTAATTTGTAGTTGTTTGCCCTAGCAAAATCCAGTAATTTGGGTAAGGTATAGCGAAGTTTTGGTTCTGCTTTCAAGCTATCGTGAAACACGATCACGCTACCCGCTTCGGTATTTTTCAAGGCGAAATGCAGACATTGCTCTTTCCTGAATTTTGGGTGAAAATCGAAAGTTAGCACATCCCACATCACGATCTTATAGCCCAATTTCCGGAGTTTTGAAGACTGCCTGAAACTCAATTTTCCATAAGGTGGCCGAAATAATTTTCTGGTAGAAGTCAACCTTAAATTACTAACATCCTGAAAGACATCCTCTGCTTTCTTACAGTTTTCTATATAAACAGATGTTGAGGTTTTCCAGCCGTTTACATGGTTGTAGGTATGGTTGCCCACACTGTGACCTTCACTTAAGATCCTTCTGAAAAGTTCCGGGTGTTTCTTTACATTGTCTCCTATACAAAAGAAGGTAGCCTTAGCCTTGTATTCGTTTAAGGTATCGAGAACCCACGGGGTGATGTCTGGAATAGGACCATCATCAAAGGTGATATAAACAACCCTGTCTTCGGGAGGAAGAGACCAGATTCTAGATGGATACAACCATTTAAGAAATGAAGGTGTTTTAACCAGCCAGGTTCTCATAGTTTATGTTCCGGCTCCTTCTTCCGGGCTTTCCGAAGCAACCGTACTATCAGGTTCCAAAGATGTGCTGTCTTCAGGATCTTCCAATTTCTCAGGGTCTATCCCTTCATTTTCGGAATAAAAATGACGGAACAATTTGAGATAATCATTAAATTTCGTTGCCTCCGCTTTTCCGTATTCTTCGGTATCATATACGATAACAATATCAACAATACTTCTATAGCGCTCCATATTGCTAATGATCTCATCGGCCATATTGTATTGTCGGGTAACCTTCATCCCACTATAGAATACCAGGTTTTCCTGATATTTTTTTGAAACTTCTTCAAAGATAGCACGGGCTTTTTCGGGTTTATCCAATTCGTAATATCCCAGTATGTATGGTTCCAGAAGGGAATAATACTCGAAGTACTTGACCGGCATTTTTTCCATCGCCAGATCTAATACTTTCTCGGCTTTTGCATTTTCTCCTTCGTTGATAAGTGTTTCAGCCAGGCGGGCTAAATTGCTTCTGTAGGTGATGCCGTTGCGTCTGGTTTCGGTATCGTGATAGATATCCGGGCTTCCGCTATTTCCCCAGTCCCAGCTCATCACAACCTCGTACATCTTTTCGGTGTCGATGCGACCCATATCGAACGGATTTCGTTTGTCCACAGGAGTGTAGATGGGCACTAGTTTATAGGCAACACCATCCTGTTGCAAGTAATCCTTCATCCACAGATAATCGTCATCACCAAAACTTCCCCCACTGAAATAGATAGGGCGTTCCCAGTTATTGTTGGCAATGATATCGAGCATCATCATCCGGTTCTTGTATATAATATCTCCTTTAAGTTCAATATCAATATAGGGAACGATAAGATCGGCATCCTTTTGGGGGACAATTCCGTTTCTAAGTACGGCTTCTTTGTCTACCGGGATCCGAATAATCTTTGAAGGAAATGTGTTGGCTATTTGCCCGCTTTCCAGGGCAAAGGTGGTTGCCGGACTGTCGTTGGCAACCCAGTTCATCCATTTTTTAATATCGATAGTGTCCTGTGTGGTTTCCTGGTAGAAGAGGAAATCCCTGGAGCCAAATTTATAGTCGTCGTGTGTAAGTTGCGAAGGAATGGGATCGCTGCTCCAGGCCTTCTTCTTCATATCGTCTATATACCAGTCTGTTTGAAACAAACTAGTATTGACTACTCGCACATCCCTTCTATAACCTTCAATATTCTGTGCATACCACAAGGCAAAGGTGTCGTTATCACCTATTGTGAACAGTATAGCATTTTCGTCGCAGGAATCCAGGTACATTTTACCCATAGATTGAGCTGTATACCTGTTTGAGCGATCGTGGTCGTCCCAGTTCTGTGTTGCCAGGATCACGGGCGCGGCCAGCATGGTGACCGTAAGCACCACCGGCAGGGCAAGTTTTGGTTTTAAATAATCTTTAAGGATCTCGTACAAGGCGTAGACCCCATACCCTATCCACATAGCAAATACATAGAAAGATCCTACCAGGGCGTCGTCTCTTTCACGAGGTTCGAAGGGTCGTTCGTTGAGGTAAACT
>QQUG01000130.1 GCA_008501705.1 Flavobacterium sp. | reverse complement strand
GGTACTGGTTCCTACCACTATTCTGGCGTTCCAGCATTTCAAGACCTTTAGTGAGCGCCTGGCCAATATGCCCGTTAATGTAGACTACCTCAATCGTTTCAGAAGTGCTAAACAGAGAAGGACTGTTCTTGAAGGCTTGGCCAGCGGGAAACTGGATATCGTTATTGGCACGCACCAGTTGGTAAATAAATCGGTGGTCTTTAAAGATCTTGGCCTGTTAATTATAGACGAAGAACAAAAATTTGGAGTAGCTGTAAAGGACAAATTGAAAACACTCAAAGAAAACGTAGATACGCTTACTTTAACCGCTACGCCCATTCCGAGAACACTACAATTTAGCCTGATGGCGGCCAGGGACCTATCGGTCATCACCACACCACCGCCCAACCGCTATCCCGTGGATACCCGTGTGATACGGTTTTCGGAAGAGGTTATCCGGGATGCGATCCGTTATGAGATCTCGCGCGGCGGACAGGTATTCTTTGTACATAACCGAATAGAGAATATTAAGGAGGTGGCCGGGATGATACAACGCCTGGTACCAGACGCGAAGATCGGGATCGGTCACGGGCAGATGGAAGGCCGGAAACTGGAGCAACTCATGCTTGCCTTTATGAACAATGAATTCGATGTGCTGGTATCTACTACCATCATAGAAAGCGGCCTGGATGTGCCCAACGCCAATACCATTTTTATTAATAACGCTAATAACTTCGGACTCTCAGATCTCCACCAGATGCGAGGCCGGGTGGGCCGTTCCAATAAAAAGGCGTTTTGCTACTTTATTACCCCGCCTTTCTCGGCTATAACAGACGATGCCCGTAAACGGTTAACAGCGCTCGAGCAGTTTAGTGAGCTGGGCAGTGGTTTTAATATAGCCATGAAAGATCTGGAAATTAGGGGTGCAGGGGATCTGCTTGGAGGTGAGCAAAGTGGATTTATAAACGAGATCGGTTTTGAGACCTATCAGAAGATTCTGTCTGAAGCCATAGACGAACTGAAGGAAAAAGAATTTAAAGACCTTTATGCTGGCACAGAGCACGAGCTGAAAGATTTTGTAAAAGAAGCCGTTATCGACACAGATTTTGAATTACTCTTCCCAGACGACTATGTAAATAATATCACCGAACGGCTTAATCTGTACCAAAAACTCAACGCTCTGAACACCGAAGAAGAATTGACTAAATTTGAATCGGAACTCGTCGACCGGTTTGGAGAACTCCCGGATGAGGCGGCAGACCTATTGAACAGCGTACGTATAAAATGGATCGCAATTTCTATGGGGCTCGAACGAGTGGTAATGAAAAAAAACAGGCTGGTTGGATATTTTGTAAGTGATCAACAAAGCGCATATTACCAGAGCCAAACTTTTTCGCGAGTGCTTCAATATGTTCAAAATCATCCACAGCAGGTAAAAATGAAAGAAAAGCAAACCCGAAACGGACTTCGCCTTATGCTAACTTTCGAAAAAATAACTTCGGTAGATAAAGCACTGGAGGCATTGCAACCTTTCAGTAAAACCTAAAAATGATAAAAAGCATTCTCGAAGTGTTCCACCTGCTCCAGTTTGCTGTTTTTAAGTACTGCAATGATATCGAACCTCACTTCCATATCAATACCATTTTTAAGCACGTATTCATTCGCGGCTTTAACCAAATGACTAATTTTTCGAGGATTTACAAAACTTTGCGGATCTCCGAACACAGCACTGTTCCTGGTCTTCACCTCCACTATTATCAATTCCTCCGCATTTTCGGCAATAATATCAATTTCGGCTTTTTCGAACATAAAATTACGGCTCAAGATCCTGTATCCTTTCTTAAGTAAATATTGAACCGCCAGTTCCTCACCAAGCTTTCCAAGTTCGTTGTGATAGGCCATTATTCAATTTGCGAAAATTCAAATAAATAAAGCCCCTAATAAGTGGACTACTGGTCTGATTACATGAAATAAGGGTTGAGAAAATAGAGTTTTAATTGACAAACTGAAGGGAATACTATTTCAGAAAAAATATTTCTGCCGTATATAATAAGCAAAATTGCTCTCGATAACAGACAGTCATAAGCCTTCAAAATAATTAAGAATTATACTGCAATTCTACATGCTTTCCAGATACATTTAACAGGACATTTCGCCCCATGATGAGAGCCCGGTTATCCATTAGATGGCCTGCCGGGAAATTATAACATACGGGGAAGTCATATTGAGAGACCATGTCTTCCACGATTTGTTCGGCTGTCTTACCAAAGGGAATGGTATTGTCGTTCATATCGGTAAGTCCTCCAATTATCAATCCGTTAATGGAATTGAAATAACCATTCCTTCTTAAATTCTGAAGCATTCTGTCCACGTGATAGAGATATTCGTCCAGATCTTCCAGGAATAAGATCTTACCGTCTGTATCTAATTGAGATGCACTACCACATAAAGAATACAAGACCGAAAGATTACCTCCAACCAATACTCCCTCGGCCGAGCCGTTTCGGGAGATCCCGGATGAATCTGTATAACTCACGGTATATTGACGACCAAAGAGCAACTCCTTCAGGGAATTTGCCGTCTCCGGTGTCTTTTTATCGATATCCAGGGGCATTTGTGCGTGAAGCGTTTCTACTCCCCTGCCATTTAGGTGAGCGTGTAGTACGGTAATGTCGCTGTACCCAATAATCCATTTCGGGTTGGTAGCAAACTTCTGAAAATCCAGTAAGTCGATAATACGAACTGTACCATAGCCTCCTCTGGCACACCAGATCGCTTTTATGTGAGGATCATCAAGCATTTGCTGAAGGTCCCTGGCCCGTAGTGCATCTTCCCCCGCAAACTGATTCTTTTCGGCACCAATACTCTCGCCAAGTTTCACTTTCAGGCCCCAACGAGCAAGTAGATCCAGGGCCGGTTGTATTTGGGTTACGTCTACTTTTCGGGCTGTTGAGACGATTCCAATAGTATCGCCGGCCTGCAAATAAGGTGGAGTTACCATATATCTTTTGGTGTTCTACATTAAAAAACTAAAGTTAGTCTTTTACGTTAAATTAGGGTCTGGTCTGTTATAAATAACTATAATTCAATATATTTAGCTGTCTCGAACTTAAAAAATATGGCTATGGAAACATTTGCAGCCCCATCTTGCAATGCTTCAACTTTGGCAGCATACGTGCCTACTGCTCAAAATCCCTGGAACATAAGTAAAATAAAACATGTGTACCGCAGGTTAGGGTTTAGCGCGTCACAGGACACCGTAGATCTTGCCCTGCCAATGAGTCCGGGTCAATTTATCGATTCTCTTGTAGATACAGCCTTTGCACTGCCACCTACCGCTGCTCCCCCTTGGAGCAACTGGGCGTTAGGAGACTTTACCGATTATGAAACAGAGAACGAACAATTTATATTCGACTGGCGAATACAGGCTGGTAACGATTTTATGACAGAGGATCTTCGGGGACGCTTAACGGCCTTCTGGACGAACCATTTTGTTACCGAACTGGAAGTGTATTTTTATGCGCCTTATCTATTTCAGTATTACAACACCATTCAAACACATGCTCTTGGGAATTTTAAAACCTTCGTACACGATATAGGTATTAGTAACGCCATGTTACTTTACCTGAACGGATACGAAAACACCAACTTCAATCCCAATGAGAACTATGCCCGGGAACTCTACGAACTCTTTACCCTGGGAGAAGGGAACGGTTATAGCCAGGCAGACATTATTGAAACTTCAAGAGCCCTTACCGGTTATAATCACTGGACCGAATTTGGAGCGCAGATCTATTTCGATGTCAGCACGCACGATACAGGTATGAAAAGTATTTTCGGCCAGGATGGTAATTGGGGATATTCGGACGTTATCGATATTTTATTCCAGGAACGCGGACTTGAGGTGTGCAAATTTATTTGCACTAAGCTTTATAAATTCTTTGTGAGCCCCTCTGTGGATGCACTTATTATCCAGGATATAATTGAACCCTTAGCACAAACCATGGTGGCGAACAATTACGAACTGGTTCCAGTTTTGAAACAGTTATTTAAAAGCGAACATTTTTTCGATGAACGTGCCATTGGTGTAGTGATTAAGAGTCCTTTCGACACTATTCTCGGCTTTGTAAATGAGACCGAGTTCTTTTATGATGATAATATCATGGATGCCTTTCTGTATTATTCGGGACTAATGGGGCAGGAAATTTTCAATCCCCCCGATGTTGCCGGATGGCAGCGGGATGAAGAGTGGATAAATACCTCTACCCTCACCGGACGCTGGGAATTGATGGAACTCTATGTTACTTATCTCTTTGGAAATGGCTACGAACTTTCCTTGACCGATCTGGCAAAAGATCTCACCAATAATAGTAACGACCCCTATTATATCACCCAGGTACTTGTAGATCATTTTGTTCCGAAGCAATTATATACCCTTACCGATTACGACATAGCTACAGACATCTTTAAATGGGATGTCCCGCAGAACTATTATGATAACGGATCCTGGAATTTAGATTGGTCTACAGCACCCTACCAGGTAAGTTTGCTGTTGAATCATATTGCACGAATGCCCGAATTCCAACTTAAATAAGCTGCTCATGTGTAAAAATCATAGTTTTTCGAAAAAAGAAGCCACTAAAGAGCAGAAGTTCATTCACGACCAGGAACATGCCGAATGGAGCAGACGTTCTTTTATCCAGACACTTGGCCTGGCAGGAGGAGGAAGTATCATGCTTGGGAATGCGGCTGTCACAGCGTCAAAACCTTCACCACTCTCTGTTGCCCTGGCCGAAAGTGAAACAGACCGAATTATGGTGATCATTAGGTTAAAAGGTGGAAATGATGGTTTGAATACCATAGTTCCGGTTTACGACTATGCCACCTATGCCAACCTGCGGCCTACCATACGTCACCAGCAAAGCGAACTTACAAACCTGAATGCAGATTTTGCCATTCCTAATTATATGAGTAGTCTCGAAGCCATGTGGGGTGAAGGACAAATGAAAGTGGTGCATGGAGTTGGTTACCCACAGCAGAATCTTTCCCATTTTCGTTCTTCCGATATCTGGGCATCGGCAGCAGACACAGTCCTTGAACCAACAGGCTGGTGGGGGCGATATTATGAGCATCTTTATCCGGACTACCTCATTAATCCTCCGGAAGTACCGCCGGCAATTCAGATAGGAAGTATAGGAAACCTCATATTTGAAGGGCAGGAAACCAATTATGCCTTTTCGGTTGCCAATCCGCAGCAACTGGAGAGTGTGGCCCAAAACGGTCAGATTCACGACCTATTAGATATCCCGGAATGTGTGTACGGTGATAAATTATTTTTTATGCGCTCTACCACAAATACAACATTTACCTACGCAGGCGTGATCAACGACGCTTATATGAATTCTTCCAATCAGGCCTCTTATAGCGACGAGGACCTGGCCAGCCAGATGTCTATTGTGGCCAGGATGATCAAAGGAGGGCTGGGCACCAAAGTATATATGGTTACCCTGGGTAGTTTCGATACGCATGCCAATCAACCCGATGAGCACAGGGCGTTATTAGAAGACCTGTCTAATACATTACAAAGTTTCTATACAGATCTGGAAGCAGCCGAAATGCAGAACGATGTGCTTTGTATGACCATTTCCGAATTTGGCCGAAGACCTTATGAGAATGGTTCGAACGGTACAGACCATGGAGCTGCTTCACCTGTCCTTTTATTCGGGCCTGGGCTTAATGGAAATGGATTTGTGGGAGCTCATCCCGATCTGTTAACCTGGGACAGCCATGATAATTTGATCCCCACGGCCGATTTCCGTTCGGTGTATTCCAGTGTGCTTACCAATTGGTTTTGTCTGGATCCAACGGTAATCGACCTTATTCTTCTCAATGAGAATTACCCCGAACTAGACCTGGGAATTAATTGTGATTCGCTGTCTAATACAGATTTTGGTAATGTGACCACTTTCGTTCATGCACCGGTGTATAAGAATAACCGGGTATATATAGAAATGAATATGACTACTACCAGCCATATCGACCTAAAGCTTTACGATATTATGGGGAAAGAACTGGGCACTCTTAAAAATGAAGTACTGTTCCCTGGGGTTCATTCGGTGGATGTGAAAGCTGCTTTAGGCTCCAGACTAAGTTTTGGACAATATATATACCGAATATCTATGGGAGGTCAGTTTTACAGTAAATCGCTCCTAATTAAATAGACCCTTGTAATTTTTAGATACGAAAAGTCTTCCGTTCACCGGGAGACTTTTCTCTTGTTCCACTATTTGTACCGAAGATAAAATCGCTATTTTTGTGCCTGTTCACAAACAAGTCTGAATTTCATAAGTAAATGAACGATCCCAAAAGAATTACGATCACCGCTGCACTTCCTTATACCAATGGCCCGGTACATATTGGCCACTTGGCCGGAGTTTATGTGCCTGCCGACATATATGCGCGTTATCAGCGTCTTGTTGGAATGGATGTCGCCTTTGTTTGCGGTAGTGATGAACACGGTGTTCCTATTACCATCAAGGCGAAAAAGGAAGGGATCAGCCCGCAGGAGGTAGTGGATAAATATCATGAGATCATAAAAAATTCTTTCGAGGAATTTGGGATCACTTTCGATAACTACTCCCGTACTTCGGCGAAGATCCATCACGATACTGCTTCCCGGTTTTTCAAAAAACTTTACGATGACGGAAAATTTGTAGAGGAAGTGACCGAGCAATTATACGACGACGAAGCCAAACAATTCCTGGCCGATCGTTTTGTGGTAGGAACCTGCCCAAAATGTGGTTACGAGGAGAGTTACGGAGATCAATGTGAGAATTGCGGAACTTCACATAATGCTACAGATCTTATAAACCCAAAAAGTGCCATTTCGGGTGCAAAACCCGTGAAAAAGGAAACAAAACACTGGTTTTTACCTTTGGATCAATACGAGGATTGGCTGAAAGAATGGATTTTAATAGGTCATAAAAAAGATTGGAAAACCAATGTTTACGGACAATGTAAATCCTGGATCGATGACGGGCTACGCCCAAGGGCTGTTACCCGCGATCTGGACTGGGGAATTCCTGTACCAGTTGAGGGTGCCGAAGGTAAAGTGCTATATGTCTGGTTCGATGCACCCATAGGTTATATCTCTTCCACGCGAGAGTGGGCAGAACGAGAAGGTAAGGATTGGGAGCCCTATTGGAAGAGTGAAGACACAAAGCTGCTACATTTTATTGGAAAGGACAATATTGTTTTTCACTGTATCATCTTTCCGGCCATGCTAAAAGCTGAAGGAAGTTATATTGTTCCGGATAATGTCCCGGCCAACGAATTTTTAAATCTGGAAGGAAATAAAATATCAACCAGTAAGAACTGGGCGGTATGGTTACACGAATATCTTCAGGAATTTCCCGGGCAGCAAGATGTACTTAGGTACGTACTAACAGCCAACGCTCCTGAGACAAAGGACAACGATTTCACCTGGGCAGATTTCCAGGCTCGGAATAACAATGAATTGGTAGCTATCTTCGGAAATTTCATAAATCGTGTGGTAGTGCTTACCAATAAGTATTACGATGGAGAAACACCTCAACCCGCCGAATTCACAACCATAGACGGGGAGACTCTGGATGAGCTCCGGGCTGCCCCCGAGGTAATCGCAAGTTCTATCGAAAGGTATAGATTTAGGGAGGCCCAGACGAAACTGATGGACGTTGCCCGACTTGGAAACAAGTACCTGGCCGATGAGGAGCCATGGAAAACAATTAAAACAGATGAGGCACGAACCAAAACCGTGATGTACGTGGCATTGCAGATCGCAGCGGCACTCGCAGTTCTAAGCGAACCATTTCTACCTCATACTTCAGCTAAACTAAATCGTATCCTTGGAAATACTGAAAGTGTTCCGCCTACTAAGTGGAAGGACGTTTCAGAAAAAAAAGAACTCATCACCCCAGGGCATCATATTGGAAAAGGTGAATTACTGTTCAGCAAAATAGAGGACGAAAAAATACAAGAACAACTCGCAAAACTTGAAGCCAGTAAAAAAGAAAATAAAGCTATGAATGCAACAGCGGAACCTCAGAAAGATGAAATCACATTCGACGACTTTACAAAACTGGATATGCGTGTAGGTACCATTATTTCTGCTGAAAAGATGCCCAAAACAAAGAAGCTCCTGGTTTTACAAGTAGATACCGGTATAGACAAGCGTACTATTGTTTCCGGTATAGCCGAAAGCTTCACTGCCGAAGAAGTGGTGGGCAAACGTGTTACCGTGCTGGTTAACCTGGCGCCACGTGCTTTAAGGGGTGTGGAAAGTGAGGGCATGATCTTAATGACCGAAACTCCGGTAGGGAAACTGGTATTTGTTAATCCGGATGATGATGTTCCTAACGGTGTAAAAATTAGTTAGGCTTCCTTAACGGTTAGGATTAATTCGTTTAAAATTGACATTCGTCATAGCTGCTGTAAAGGATTAAACGGTTATTTGCATTCATTAAAAATTAAATCCTATGAGAATTGTTACCGCCGAAGAAGCTGTTTACAAAGTTAAAAGTGGAGATACCGTATTTT
>QQUG01000027.1 GCA_008501705.1 Flavobacterium sp. | reverse complement strand
CCACATCCCCCGCCCCACGCATCTCGGCTAGAATGCCCAATACCGCTGTACCGCATCCCATATCCAGCACAGTTTTCCCTTGCAGATCTGTCTCTAACAGCTGCTCCAGCATCATGTGAGTGGTTTCATGATGTCCCGTGCCAAAGGACATCTTTGGCTCTATAATGATCTCGTATGTCACATTGAATGCCTCGTGAAACGGGGCTCGAACCACACATTGATCGGTAACTTCTATAGGATCGAAATTTCGTTCCCACTCCTCGTTCCAGTTCACTTGTTCAATGATCTGAGACGTATAGGTTATCTGGAATGTATCCGAATTCAGAATTTGTATTTCACCGAGCAGTTCAGGATTAAAGTCTTCTTTCTGAATATAGGCGGTCACTCCCTCTTCGGTTTCAACAAAACTTTCAAAACCCAACTCTCCTAATTGCGCGATTAAGATCTCACTTCCCGGCTGTAACGGTGTAACACTAAACTTATATTCTATGTAGGTCTGGGCCATGTACGCTAAACTGTTGCAAATTATTTAAATGCGTTCACAATGGCTATAAAGCTTTCTGCATCCAGGGAGGCACCGCCAATAAGTCCGCCATCTACATCCTCTTTACCAAATATCTCTGCTGCATTGCCCGGCTTCACGCTTCCACCGTATAAGATCGACACCTCTTTTGCAGTTGCTTCAGAAAAGTGTTCGGCTATGGTGCGACGTATAAACGCATGCATTTCCTGCGCCTGTTCGGGGCTGGCTGTTTCGCCTGTTCCAATCGCCCAAACCGGCTCGTAAGCGAGTATCACCTGCTTCCAGTCGTTTTCAGAAATATGAAAGATCCCATGCTTCAATTGATCTTTAACCACATCAAATTCCCGTCCGTGCTGGCGGTCTGCCAATTCCTCGCCAAAGCAAAAGATCACAGTCATATCATGGCGAAGAGCTGTTGCTACTTTTTCTGCCAACAAGGCATTATTTTCTCCAAAATAAGCTCGCCTTTCACTATGTCCCAGGATCACATGATTTATACCAACACTCTTCAGCATGGCTGCCGAAACTTCTCCTGTATAGGCACCGTTCTCTGCCTGGTGCATATTTTGGGCGGCAACGGTTATAGGGTGATCCTTAACCGATTGAAAGGCGTGTTGCAAATTTGTATAGGGCGGTGCCACCATCACTTGGGTCGACTCGGGTATGATCTCTGATTTCAATGCATTTAAAAGTGACTCGGTTTCGGCCAGATCGCAATTCATTTTCCAATTTCCGGCTACAATTTGTTTTCTCATGAGTAGTATGTTGCTGTGTTAATGTATGGGTATGTTGGTATGTTAGAATTTAAAAAGTTAGGTTATTTATTGCCTGCTGATCTTCGGGTCCAGCCAGCCGTAAATTATATCTACCATAATATTGATCAATATAAACAATGTTGCAATAACCAATACCGCTCCCATGATCACAGGAAGGTCCAGGGTATTTAAAGCATCTACAATTTCTTTGCCCAGACCATTCCACCCAAAGATATATTCTACAAATACCGCCCCGGCAAGCATAGAGGCAAACCATCCGGAGATGGCCGTGACTACAGGATTAAGTGAGTTTTTTAACGCGTGCCTGCGAATTATAGTGAAAAACGCCAGACCCTTGGCCTTTGCTGTGCGGATATAGTCCTGACTCAAAACTTCGAGCAGGGAATTTCGCATGAGTTGGGTTACAACTGCCAATGGACGTATTCCCAATACAACTGCCGGAAGGATGAGATTCTTCCACATGATATACTTCCCTTCGCCAAAATCGTCTACTTCATACAAGCTGCCGGTCATATTGAGGCCGGTGTATTCATGCAGTAAATACCCAAAGATCCAGGCAAAGATGATCGCACTGAAAAAGGAGGGAACACTCATCCCAAAGGTGCTTACCAGTTGTATGGTCTTATCAAGCCATCCATCTTTAAAAAGCACCGATATGATCCCCAGGAAGATGCCTAACAGCATCGCTATAATGATGGCAGAAACAGCAAGTATTGCGGTATTGGGTAGGGTTTCGGATATTACATCACTTACCTTCTTTCCGTTTTTCTGAAAGGACTCACGCAGATAGGGAGGTTTGATCACCACCGCCATATTACCAGTCTCGAAAAGAGTCTGTGCGTTGTATTTGTTATCGGACAGATAGGTGTAATCGCCCTCGTTTAAACTGTGAAAGGAGATGGGAGAAAGGTCGTTGAGATAGTAGAGGTATTGTTTCCCTATCGGTTTATCGAAACCGTACTTCTTTTTCACAATAGCCACCTGTTCTGCGGTTTCGTTCTGCCCCAACATCATGCGCGCAGGGTCACCAGGCAGAATGGTAAAAAGTAAAAAGATCACTGTTACAACCCCTAGAAGTGTAAGGAGTGCATAGCCAAACTTTTGAAGTATATATCCAACCACTTATTCTTTATTAACATCTTCCATTGTTAATACCTTGTACTCAAAGTCTTCTCCAAACAAATTCTTTGCATAAGCCTCAATGGTGGTATCGAAGCCAGCTTCTTTTCTGCGCTCATTTACGCCTTCCGGATTTGCAATGGGCCAAATGAGATCGCCGCGTTCATCATCGTAAGTCATCCCCTGTGTCCCATAGATCTGAGGCTCCCCTTTTCCCATAAGATATCGGTCTTCCATCATGGCCACCAGCCTGAAGGGGATCTCCCCCTCCTGCCCTGCTTCTTTAATCATGGGTAGATATTGTTCAATGTGTGAGGGATTGTGCTGCAATACATACCAGGCGGCCGTATTTGCATCGCCTACCATCGACTTACCGGGATACCCCCGCGTATCGAAGATCCCTGCTATATAATTCATATTCAAACTGTCTATCACAGCTTGTTTTGCCCAGAGTGTTCCTATGGTATAATCCGCCTCTTTAAAACCGGCTTCAGTGGCGGCTTGCTCACGTTCTTCTTCTGTTTCCAGGTACATCAATTTACGGTATCGCTGATCGAGCGTTGCGATACTATCAAGTGTTTTCTTTAGCTCCGGATCGGGTTGTATGCTTGCTTCCGGGATCTCACGCAATTGCAATTTTGACGCATCATTCCAATGTAATTTTTGCTTAATGGTTCCTTTCTGAAGCTCTAAAATTCCGGGATTACTACGAACGATCGTCTTCAAGGTGGTCATATCGCAAAAGTAAAACTTGAAATTGAGCTTGTATTCCTTTGCGAGTGTTTCTGTATCTTCTTCGGAAGAGGCCGAAAGCCCTATCACCCGGTATCCTTTTGCCAGGGCGTCGTCTGTGACCTTCTTAATGTTATTAAAGCCCTCCATTTCAGAAACACTAAGATTATAAGCGATCACTACAATTAGATTTTCCATATTGAGGAATGTGGTGGTATGGTCTTCTCCTGCCCTTTCCATACTAAAATCGTGTATAGGTGGTTCGTAGCCCGACTGGATCTCTGTGGTCTCCACTCCTATAAATTCACCCTCCTGCTGCGGATAATCTCCGTTAGTGACGATCACTTTTTCCTCTCCATTTACCTGGAACTCCCAGGCGTATTCGAAGATGGGTTTTGGAGCATCTTCAGGGATGGTCATCCCTTCAGAAATATTTGCCCCGATCTTATAGGGCCTGAAATCGATAATAGGTAAATGCATCAACACCTGATAGGTGATCCCCAGACAGACAACCAGAGACGCGAATACTGCTATACTGCGAATGTTTCTACTAAAAAAGGCTTGAAGATATTTTCTTCCGAAGAATAAAATAAGGATAAGCACCAATAGAACCACATCCTTGTAGAACGACTCCCAGGGCGTTAATTTAAGCGCATCCCCAAAGCATCCGCAATCGGTTACCTTCCCCGTCACCGCCGAATAAAACGTTAGAAAGGTGAAGAATACGATCATTAATAACAGGCTCCAAAGTGTAAATTTTCGGGCGTAACCTACCAGTAGCATTACTCCCAGCAACACTTCGTAGATCACTACAAAAATGGCGATCACCAGGGCATATGGCGTGAGAAATTCCAGGTTGAGTACCTCCGGAGCGAAATAATCCTGAAGTTTAAAGGAGAAACCTACAGGGTCATTGAGTTTTATGAGTCCGCTGATAATAAATAATACTCCTACAAATACTCTGGCAATCCCAACTACTATTTTCATGAATAAGCTTTTAAATGAATTAGGGCGAAAACCGCATAATTGATCATATCCTGGTAATTGGCATCGATCCCTTCCGATACCAGGGTTTTTCCTTTATTATCTTCGATCTGCTTTACGCGCAGGAGTTTTTGTAGAATAAGATCTGTTAACGAACTTACCCGCATATCTCGCCAGGCTTCCCCATAGTCGTGATTCTTATCCATCATTAGCTGTTTGGTAAGTACCACCTTTTCGTCGAATAAGGTAAGTGCCTCCTCCAGGGCCATATCGGGCTGTTCTACTATTCCTTTATCCAATTGTATCAGAGCCATGATACAGTAATTGATGATCCCTACAAACTCACTAACTTCTCCTTCATCCACTTTTCGTATATCGTTCTGTTGCAGACTTCGGATTCGCTGTGCCTTGATAAAGATCTGGTCGGTAAGCGATGGCAACCGAAGTATCCGCCACGCGCTTCCATAGTCTTTCATTTTTTTTTCAAATAGGTCTCTGCAGCGGGTAATTACTGCATCGTATTGTTTGGATGTATCGGACATCAGGTCTCTGAGATTTTGCGTAAATTTCGCGTAAATAAATCAATTTAAAAAATTGTACTCGATCAATTGTAAAGGGAAACTCATCAATCTAACCACCCCCCGGGTGATGGGGATTATCAACCTCACTCCCGACTCATTTTACGATGGGGGAAAAACCACAGCTAACAGGGAAATACTGCTACAAGCCGAGCGTATGCTAATGGAAGGAGCCAGCTTCCTGGATCTGGGAGGCTACAGTTCGAGGCCGGGCGCCCGTGATGTTTCCCAGGAAGAAGAACTTAATCGGGTATTACCGGCACTGCAAGCCATTCTGCAGGAATTTCCGGAGGCCATAATCTCCGTAGACACCTTCCGAAGTGAGGTGGCACGAAAAGCCATTATAAATGGGGCGGCTCTTATAAACGATATCTCTGGGGGAATGCTGGACCGGGAAATGATCAATACTGTTGGCCAACTGAAAGTGCCTTATATAGCCATGCATATGCGAGGTACTCCTCAAACAATGACGCAAAATACAGCCTACGATGAGCTCACCCGGGATGTGCTTAGTTATTTTTCGGGGAGAATAAAAGAAGCTAATGCGTCTGGTATCAACGACCTGATTATCGATCCCGGCTTCGGGTTTTCCAAAACGAGGACACAGAGTTTCACCCTGCTCAACGAACTGGAATTATTTAAAGAACTGGAGCTCCCCATACTTATAGGAATATCGCGAAAATCAATGATCTATAAGACTTTGGGCACTACGCCCGAAAACGCCTTGAACGGTACCACAGCCCTTCACAGCATCGCCTTGCTCAAGGGTGCAAATATTTTACGTGTTCACGATGTTAAGGAAGCTATGGAGTGTATCACGCTAATTTCTGAGCTTAAAAGGACTTAGCAACTTTTAAATTTTTAAACTACTTTTACAAAAACCCTGCACGCCTTGGATCTTTTTGATTGGACCAACATTCGGATTATAGATATTGTCGACATAGTGCTGGTCGCCATTTTACTGTATTACCTCTATAAATTGGTTAAAGGCACGGTGGCTATTAATATTTTCTTCGGAATTGTTATTCTTTATGCCACCTGGAAGATCACCGAACTGCTCGAAATGGAAATGCTAAGTAAAGTCCTGGGAGGCTTTCTTGGTGTGGGAATGCTCGCGCTGGTTGTCGTTTTTCAGCAGGAGATCAGAAAGTTTCTGTTACTGCTGGGCTCTACTAATTTCAGGGCGAGGAAAAAATTATTCAAGCGACTTAAATTCTTTTCAGAAGAAACCACTGCAGTCACCAACATCAATGCGATCGTGAATGCCTGCGGAAAAATGGGGACATCAAGAACCGGAGCTCTTATAGTGATCCAGCGAAATAACAGTCTGGATTTTGTAAAAAGCACAGGTGATGCGATGAACGTTACCGTGAATCAACCCATTATAGAAAGTATCTTTTTTAAAAATAGTCCGTTACACGACGGCGCCATGATCATTGAAGATAATACCATCACAACTACTCGTGCCATCCTGCCGGTATCTAACGACAGGAATATCCCGCTTCGCTTCGGACTTCGACACAGGGCGGCCATTGGAATTACTGAAAAAAGCGATGCTGTTTGCCTGGTGGTTTCGGAAGAGAACGGGCAGATCTCTTATGTGAAAGAGGGTGATTTTGTACTTTTTGAAGACCTGGAAGAACTTAAACGTATCCTTGAAAAAGATCTGAGCTAGGAATGAATTGTAAGAATTGTAACCATCAGCTTTCGGAGCATGCAGATTATTGCGAATCCTGCGGGGGAAAAGTGATCCGGAACCGGCTTACAATGAAAAACCTGATAGGTAGCTTTTCCGAGCAATTCCTCAATTACGACAACAAGTTTCTTCGCACTTTTCTCGATTTATTCAGTAAGCCTGAGGCCGTGATTGGCAGCTATATTGATGGTACTCGAAAACGATATGTAAATGTTGTTAGTTATTTTGCTATTTCCATTACCCTGGCAGGAATACAACTGTATTTCCTCAATAAATTCTTCCCTGAAGTAATGGACCTCTCCTCTATCTCTGTTGAAGGGTCGGAGGAAATGAACAATAAAAACCTTGCATTTGTAAGTGAATACCAATCGCTGATCATGATGTTCTATGTGCCGCTTTATGCACTTATTTCGAAGGTTGTGTTCTTTAATTACAAAAAATACAACTACACCGAGCACCTGGTCATCTATATGTATATCCTTTCACAGATGACCATCTTTGGGTTATTTCTTACACTCACCGGAGTGATAATGGGATGGAATATGGGGATAATGGGCATGGTTGCCATATCCATACAGATTATTTACACCGTCTATTGTCTCAAACGGCTCTTCGATCTCAGTATAGCAAGTGTTATATTGAAAACCCTGCTATTCCTGGTTGTATTATTTATCCTGTTTTTTATATTCTCTATGATTATGGCCGTGATCATGTTGAAATCCGGCGCCATGGAAGAGATGAAGCAAGCCCGGGAGGCACAAAAAGCTGTATCCTATAGCATTTCTTCAGCCATGAACTGGACCTCGTAAAGATTTCGATAGAAGCCGCCTTCTTTAGTTAGAAGTTCACTGTGAGTTCCCGTCTCCACGATCTTACCCGCTTCCATTACTAAGATCTTATCGGCCTTTTTTATAGTGGCCAGACGATGCGCGATCACGATAGAAGTTCTGCCCTGGGTGATCTTTTCGGTTGCTTTCTGGATCATTTCTTCTGAATAGGAATCCACAGAAGAAGTCGCTTCATCGAGCACCAGTATTTCCGGGTTACTAACATAGGCACGCAGAAAGGCTATAAGTTGCCTTTGCCCGGATGAGAGTGTGGTACCACGTTCCTGCACATTATATCGATATCCGTCCGGCAGGGATTCGATAAATTTATGCACCCCTATTTCCCTGGCTGCCGAAATAACGTCGGCCTCAGTGATCCCGGGATCGTTAAGAGTTATGTTATTTAGAATAGAATCCGCAAAAAGAAAAACATCCTGCAGCACCACAGCAATCTGTTTTCTAAGCGATGAAAGTGTGTATTCCTTTGTATTTACCCCGTCTATTTTAATCTCACCTGCATTGATCTCGTAAAAACGACTTAACAGATTGATGATGGTGGACTTTCCTGCACCGGTTGCCCCAACTATGGCTACGGTCTCACCAGGGTTTACGGTAAAGGATATTCCTTTTATCACCTCTTCATCATCGTTATAACCAAAGTGAACATTTTCGAATTCTATCAGACCTTCGCTGCGGCACATTTCAACTGTACCGTGATCCTGGATGTGCGACTTGGTATCCAGTATACCAAACACCCGATTTGCGGCCACCATCCCCATTTGTAAGGTGTTGAACTTATCGGCGATCTGCCGTAGCGGCCTGAATAGCATTTGGGACAACTGTATAAACATAGCGATAAGCCCTACCGTTATCACACCACCTTCAGCCGCATTTAGTCCGCCATACCAGGCGATCATGCCAATAGCCACACTGGACGACATCTCCGCAATTGGGAAGAAGATGGAGTTGTACCAAACGGTTTTTATCCAGGCCTTTTTGTGCTTTTCATTAATCTGCTGAAATCGCTCATATTCTGTTTCTTCCCGTGTGAATATCTGGACGATCTTCATCCCCGTGATACGCTCCTGCACAAACGAATTGAGATTTGCCACCTGATTTCGAACTTCCTCGAAAGCCGTTTTCATGGCTCGCTGAAATACCCTGGTGGCATAGAGGATAATTGGTAATATGGCAAATACGATGAGCGACAATCGCCAGCTTTGATATAACATGAATCCCATGATCACCAACATTTTCAGCAAGTCGCTAATGATCATGAACAAGCCCTGGCTAAAGATGCTGGAAATGGTTTCGATATCATTTACAGCTCGGGTGGTTAACCTCCCCACGGC
>QQUG01000203.1 GCA_008501705.1 Flavobacterium sp. | reverse complement strand
CCCGGACCGGCCGCCATAAGATCATCTGTGATATATTCGGAGGATTTCTGAATATTCAGCAACACAAAATGTGCTTTATTTCCCTTAAAAAAATTCATGGCATAGTCTATTGCATGCAGGGAATTAGGGGAGAAATCGGTAGGCAGTAGTATCTTTTTCATATGAGGATGTATGCATATAAATATAATAGTTTCTAAGTCAACAGTAGCTGATTAATGTCAATTTCAGAATTTAAAGGATTCCCTAAATTCAATTCATATTTTAATTTGAATCGAGCTTTCTCGGCAAATTTATTTGATTAATTTTGAGGGTTTACACAATACCTTAGTTCTCTGTATGAAGAAAGATGTCGCTTTTGTCCTTGTTCAATTCGTGCTTTTTGCTCTTTATGTGATTGATTTTGATCTTTTTGGATTTACTTTCGAAATTCCAAACTGGCTTAATCTGGGGGCTATTGTTCTAGGGTTCTTTGGTGCTGTGGTCATCACTTTCGGAATTATTAATATGAATGAAAACCTTACCCCTTTTCCTACACCACGCAGGAATTCCAGTTTAATTTCCGGAGGGATCTATAAATATATCAGGCATCCTATCTACGCCGGTATCATGCTATTATTCCTGGCTTACGGACTTTATTCCGGCTCAGTTGGCAGGCTGATCATTACAATAATTCTTAGTGTTGTTTTCTATTTTAAAACCGAACTGGAGGAAGAACTGCTTATCGAAAGATTTCCGGGTTATCGAAACTACAAAGGTGCTACCGGACGTTTCTTTCCGAAGATTAGCTAGTCATTGGTATTCTTAATAAATAGATACCTATTATTGATAACTTTTAATGTAAGGTTTTATTGAAAGTTACTACTTTTACTCTTGATAAATTTAGAAACTAACGCGAATATGTCTGAGCAAATAGAGAGAATAAAATGCCTTATAATTGGATCCGGCCCAGCAGGTTATACTGCGGCTATTTATGCGGCTCGAGCCGATTTGAAGCCTGTGGTTTACACTGGTATGGAACCAGGGGGACAATTAACCACGACCACCGAAGTAGATAATTTTCCCGGCTACCCTGAAGGGGTGGACGGACCAACTATGATGGTTCACCTGCAACAACAGGCCGAACGCTTTGGAACCGATGTGCGTATTGGGATGATAACCTCGGTCGAGCTTAGCGATGAAGTTGGTGGTATTCATAAAGCCGTGGTGGATAATACTACCACTATCGAAGCCGAAACTGTGATCATCTCTACAGGAGCAACGGCAAAATATCTTGGATTGCCCAGCGAGCAGCGATTAAGAGGAGGTGGTGTATCTGCCTGTGCGGTTTGCGACGGTTTTTTCTATAAAGGACAGGAAGTAGCCATTGTTGGTGGGGGTGATACGGCTGCTGAAGAAGCTACCTACCTTGCCAATATCTGTAAAAAGGTTACTATGTTAGTGCGTCGTGATGAAATGAGAGCATCTAAAGCTATGCAACACAGAGTGACTTCTACAAAAAATATCGATCTGCGTTATAACTCTGAAGTTGACGAGGTCTTAGGTGATATGGTAGTTGAAGGACTTCGAATAAAGAATAATGTCACGGGCGAAACCGAAGAAATTGCTATTACAGGCCTTTTTATTGCTATCGGACATATACCGAACACACAAATTTTTAAGGGTCAGCTGGATATGGACGATACTGGCTATATCATAACGAAAGGAAAGAGTACCAAAACCAACAAACCGGGCGTATTTGCCAGTGGTGATGTTCAGGACAAAGAATATCGTCAGGCAGTTACTGCGGCTGGTACAGGATGTATGGCGGCTCTGGACGCAGAGCGATACCTTCAGACCATAGAAACTGAGGTAACAACCTAATAAGCTGATTTAAAAAGTTAAGGCCGAAGTTGAATAAACTTCGGCTTTTTTATTTCATCACGTGGTCGTAACTAAGGACGCGTGTAAGCATCCATTGCTCCCCATCAAGAATCCACAGATGGGTAAAACGTGCTGTGCTACCTGGTATTTCTGGTTTATCCTTGGGTTTTTCAAAAAATCTGTGAATCCCTTTTTGAAGCGCACCGTATAATTTCCCGTTGTTGTACAAGGGAAAAACTTCCAGGCTGCCCGGTATTAACTCGCGCCTCGATCTGTAATCAGGGTTGCCACATATTCCTTTCTTGTACTGCTGAATAAATTCTTCCTTTGAGGTTGTAACACCCCCCTGATCATGATAGAATTCAAGATCTTCGGCAAGCAGGTGAATAAATGCATCAAGCTCACAGTTATTAAATCCCCTGTCGAATAACAGGCTGTCGTTGTGTTTTAAAGTTCTGAACAATTCAGAATCTTTACTCACCTGGGCCTTAAGGCCGAAAGTGATACATAGGAAACTTACTAATACTATCTTCATTTTTTTATTTTAAAGAGAAACCCGAAGCACTATGGACATTACCTCGGGTTTCTACATGGGTGGTTGGTGTATCTTTAGCTTACATTTTATGAACTCCTCCCGAACGGTTTCCTTTATTGGTCACCGCTGCAGGATCGCCGTAATAGTGTACATCGCCACCACTGGAGGCCTCGGCAGTAAGTTGGTCTTTTACATTTACTTGAATATCGGCTCCGCTTGAAGCATCGGCGTTACAAGTGGCTACCAATAACTCTCTCGCGTCCAGGTCGCTTCCGCTTGACGCTTTGGCACGCAGGGTAGTGGCTTTCCCGGATAGCTTCATATCACTACCACTACTAGTTTCGGCAAAAACCTCACTGGATAGTATTTCTAACTCAAGATCGGCTCCACTGCTGGAATCCAGATTTAGTGTTTCGCTTTTTATTACTGAATTTCCTATTACATCGGCACCGCTACTGGCTTCAATACTACTAAGGTTAACATAGGTAACATGCACCTTTTTGGCTTTAGCTCTTCCGATATTCTGAATAGCGCGAATGCGTAGTTTTCCTCCTTCTACTTCAGTTTCTATAAGTTCCAGGAGATTTTCATCGGCTTCTACTGTTACTTTGTTCTCGGTGCCTTCCGTAAGGTAGACATCCATTCCGGCCGCGCCTTTAACTTTGGTGAAATCGGCCACCGAACGTACTTCCGTAACCACATTACCATTGCCATCTACCTGGCCCAGAGTGATATCGAAGTTACAGCTGCTTAAAGTTACTACAGTGATGAACGCGAAGATTAAATTTAGTGTTTTCATGATGAATATAAATTAATATGCCTAATGGCGATTAGTTGATTTTATTATTGATTTGTGTTGAGTCTGATATTACTGTATTCTCTTCGGCCTGGTTAGGGTCGGGAACTAAGTTATTTTCTTCTGAAGCGTTCGCGCCAGCCTCCTCGTTTGTATTCGGCAGCTGCATTCCGTCATCATCATCCAGGCTTTCGTTCACCTTTTTTTCCCAATCTGGAGATTCTGTGGTGTTTTCCATTTCCAATTCATCTACCGGACAATCGAGACATTCTGTTTTGTTTTTCAGAATTCGTAGATAGTGCCCTTCCTGACCGTTATCCAGTATATCCCTGGAAGAGGAATAATTACGATGGAAGGAGTAGGTATTCTCATTAGCAATGAGGATACTCCCTTCTGGAAGATAGAGGATGAGGTCTATCTCCTGGTCCTGGTATTTATTGGCAAAATCGGTTATAAAATATCCGTCCAGTAATAAGGTGCCATTTTCCAAAGCGTAATTGTATTCTATCGCCTCAGCCCTTGATTTGGCATCGTTGTAATTTCTGCCTTTAGCTTGTCTTTCGATCACGAGCTTTGCAGTTGGATCTGTAGTAGAACGTACTATTAGGCGGATGTCGTTGGAATAGATCACCTTTTCATCATTTTCATCATATTCTATTCTAATACCACCTCCGCGGTAGACGCTATAGCTGTATCGGTCGTTTGCCTGCATAGCAATGGCCAGGGTATCGCCCGGGACTACGGGAATTTCGTGCTGGGTGATGAAATCACCGTTGTACGCCTGATGTGTTGCCTGGCGCACACCGATGATTCCCAAACCAACTAAAGAGGCTACCCAAATTATGAGTAATACGATCTTGGCAGTGGTCCCAATTGACTTAAGATTACTTATGAGCAATTTGAGTCCGAGCACAAATAAGACAAAGAATGGGATCCCTATTGCGCACAATAGTACCAGGGATAACAACCAGATGGGTGTATTAGAGGTGTCGATTGCGGTGAAATAGTCGAGCAATTCTCCCTGTCCCCAAATATCTACCGATCCTAAGGTAAACAGCCCTACAATAAGGCCTACCAGGGTTGATAGTGCAGTTATTATTAATATGATCCCAATAAATTTGACAAATATCTTAAGGATTGTTAGAAGGATATTACCGAGGGCATCGAAAAAGCTCGTTCCACTTTTTTTAACTCTTTCCCCGTATTTGTCATAGTCTGCGTTTTTTACTTTATCCGCGACAGTTTCATACCCTTCTTTAAACTTTTTTTCAATATTCGAGATATTAACAGGTTCCCCTGTCATTTTAAGTTTATCTGCAGTGGATTCTGCTGCGGGCACCAGTATCCAGAACAGAATGTAGACAGGAATAAAGATCCCACTGGAGAAAACGGTGAGTAATACCCAAAGGAGTCGTACCCATATAGCATCTAGCCCGAGATAGTGTCCCAGTCCGGAAGAAACTCCGGCAATAAACTTATTGTCTATGTCTCTAAATAATTGTTTGTAGGAAGAGCGTGGTCTTCTTTTTGTTGCCTGCGGAGCATCGTCGAAGATCTCTTCATCGACCATATAGTCTTCGGGTTGCCCCATGATCTTGATCACTTCGTCCAGTTCTTTAAGTGAGATTACCTGCGAATTATTTTCAATTTTTTCAGAAAACAGCTCAGCAATACGAGCTTCAATATCCCGTAAGATCTCATCACTTCCCTGCGGATCGGAGAGCGATCTCTTGATCGCGTCCAGATAGCGCTGTAGTTTTGCATAGGCATCTTCATCTATATGAAAAAAGGTGCCGGCCAAATTTATGTTTACCGTTTGTTTCATTTTTTAGTTGTTTCGCTGGTTACTCGGTTAACCGCCTGCTGTAATTCACTCCAGGTGGTGTTTAATTCGTTTAAAAATATCTTACCGGTTTCGGTAAGGTCGTAATACTTGCGAGGTGGCCCACTGGTGGACTCTTCCCATCTATACGATAGCAGACCAGCATTTTTCAGGCGGGTAAGCAGGGGATAGATGGTTCCTTCAACCACAAGCATTTTTGCGTCCTTAAGTGTGTCCAGAATATCCGAAGTATACGCTTCGCCATCCTTAAGGATGGAGAGGATACAGTATTCCAGAACCCCTTTTCGCATTTGTGCTTTTGTGTTTTCGATCTTCATCTTTTACTTGATTTTTTGAGATAACTGTTCGTTTTCGATTATGAAATGCACGTTAAGGTTTTCAATACTTTGCGGACATTGCACGATCTCAGTCTCAGCCGAAGTGTTAGTTCGTTGAGGAACACCTGTTATAGAAAGCATACTCGCTACTACGGCTATTGCTAAATTAATTAGAGTGCTCATGAGTTGATTGATTTTCGAGATTAGTTTTTAAAAATGGAATGCTTAGCGGATAGTTGTAAAGCTCTCCGCGTGAGGCTTTTGCAGTTGCAGTTATTACGGCGTACAATTCGAAAATGAAGAGTCCGAATAGTAATAAGGCTACAATACTGAATAAGATCACGAATCCGGTTAGATTCGTTATATCGTGAACCGAAACCCGACCTACCGTATGTTCTATGGCATCTACCAGGGAAATAAAATCTGTAGCGAATAAAAGAAAGAACGGGATACAAATAAGACCAATGAGCAGAGAGTACACCAGGATACTCAGTTGAAAATTGATAGCTTGTCTTCCGTGTTCGTCCACAAATACCTTTTCTTTATTAAAGGACCATAAAATGAGTGGGACAAAGAAATTTCCGAAGGGAAAAAAGTACTTCGAAAATGTGCTCAGGTGTATAAGAGCACCTAATTGTTTTTGATTTTCTGAAGGGTTTGGTTCCATGATTGCTTAACTTCTTATGCAAATATATGTCCAAAAGAAGGTATTATGTTACGCATAGTACTAAAAATTAACATATTTTTAACAATTAGAAGAAGTAATATAAATTGAATATCTTAGCCGAAACTTTTCTGAAATGCCTTTAAAACCAGGAGCTATCAACACTTTCATGATGTATAAACTACCCGCGGCATATTTTACCGGGGTGAGGGCAAGAGCGATTTCAGAAACAAGCTGCACTACGTCGGTACGGCATCGTTGGATCAATCAAAATCCGTTTAAATCGATGTTTTGGGCCGTGCAGGGTATGGCTGCTGAACTCAGCACCGGGGCCCTGGTCATGTCGGAAATAAGAGAAAGCGGGAAGCCTATTTCAATGCTCTTAGTAAATAATAAAGCCAGCTTCACCAAAAAAGCGGTTGGACGAATAAATTTTGTTTGTGAGGATGGAGAAAAAATTACGGACGCTATAAAAAAAGCTATCGAAACAGGGGAAGGGCAATCCTGCTGGATGCATTCAACAGCCACTAATAAAGAAGGTGAGATCGTGTCTCAATTCGACTTCGAATGGGCATTAAAGCTGAAAAACAAATAGTTATAGATTTTTTGAGTTAAATAAATGCCAATTAAGAAAATATATTTAAACTTTTTTTGTTATCTTGAAGCAGTTTAATCAAAACCTTACACATATAGAATAAAACTACTTAACCTAATTATAAAGTGTTTAACTATGGCTAGAGCAATGTTCGATTACACCAAAGCCGTTCTAAAAAAAGTAAGCTTTGATGTGAATTTGTTCTGTAAAGAGTTGAAGAAGGCGATGCAAAGACTCCTCCCTTACGAGATCGAGGAATTAAAGATCTGGGTTGATGCTCTTGTTAAACAGAACCCCCAATTAAATCAATGTTTAATTCTTTTAAATCCATAAAAAAAGCCTTGCGACAGCAAGGCTTTTTTAGTTAATACCCTTACTTGGTAGGCGGGATGATCTTTACATCCTGAAATGCAACTGCCCCACGTACCACAGATGCAATGAGATCGTACATAGCGTCTATGATCTGCATCTTTAGTTCACTTTTACTGTAAATCATGCTTACTTCCCGAGCCGGAGGTGGTTCGGTAAAATATCTCAGATTGTCTTTCTGTGATCCCGTAACATCCATGGCGCTTAAATAGGGGAGGAGTGTCATACCCAAACCTTCATTAGATAACTTTATCAGGGTTTCAAAACTTCCGCTTTCCAGTTGAAACCGGTCTCCTCCATTGAGCTTGGATGACTTACACAAATTAATCACTCCATCTCTGAAACAATGTCCATCTTCCAGCAACAGAATATCTTCTATATCCAGGTCGCTGCGTTCTATTTTCTTTTTTTGTGATAATCTATGACTAGGCGGAATATAACCTACAAAGGGTTCGTAATACAAGACGCGCTCCTTGATCTTCTCGTGGTGTAAAGGGGTAGCGGCGATCGCAGCATCCAGATGGCCATCAATAATTTTAGTAATGATCTCATCGGTAGTTAGTTCTTCGATCTTTAAATGAACCTTGGGATATTTCTTGGTGAAATTCTTTAAAAACATAGGCAGAAGGGTAGGCATTACAGTTGGAATGATACCCAGCTTGAATTCGCCTCCTATAAACCCCTTCTCCTGATCTACCACATCCTGCATCCTGTCTGCCTCGTTTACAATGCTTCGCGCCTGTGTCACGATCTTATGGCCTACCGTGGTGAGCTCTATAGGTTTTTTACTGCGATCAAAGATCAGGATATCAAGTTCTTCTTCCAGTTTCTGTATCTGCATACTTAAGGTTGGCTGAGTAACAAATGTCTTCTCCGCTGCCTTGGTAAAGTTCTTGTGCTCCGCCACCGCCAGTACGTATTTCAGTTGTGTGATCGTCATTTAAAAAATTTATATAAAAATACAAAATAATATTCAAAAACTATACTTACTGAATATTTGAAACAAAAAAACCGCTGTGTGTAACAGCGGTTCTAATTTTCTTGTTTACATACTTACATAACAATTTCCAGGCTAAGGGATTCTTGACCAACTTCAAACTTGGCATTGTTCCACTGCGGTGGTCCCATGCTCATTACATTGTTGGATACGCCGTACATTTCCTTTGGCATTCCGTTTGGCTCGAAATCCATTTGTTTGTTCCCGTTCTTATCGTGAAAGAGCGTAATAGCATATGTACCAGGTGTTACATTTTTAAAAGTTACCGTGGCCTTACCATCAACTATGTCCGATTCCTGGCCGTTTAAGGGTGCCGATTTTAAAAAGGTTTCTTCGTTATAGAGACCGGCGATCACAGTCCCGCCTTCACCGGGTACCGGTACTGTTACAGTAATGGAGACGCCTTCATCGCCGGTTGTGTAGGTTTTTGGTTGGTCTTGTGCTTTCAGGATAATACTGGTGAGGATCATCATTATGGTTAAAAGGATCGTTTTCATGTGAATAGCTTTTTAAGTGATTATTAGTTTACACTTCAAAAATGAAAACATTCAAGCAGCTTTCTCAAAAAGAAATACCCAGTTGTAGATTTTATGTCCCGAACTGTAGAAACACCCTATAGGAGTCCGCGCGATTTGATCTCCAGATACTTATTGATGGTATTTACCGTAAGGTCGTCGGGAGGGGTAAGCACCGTTTGTATGC
>QQUG01000140.1 GCA_008501705.1 Flavobacterium sp. | reverse complement strand
CGAATCCAATATAACCGGCAAAATCGGCATAATTCTTATGTGAACTGAAGGTTGCCAGGGAATTTACATCATTTTCAAGATCTTCATAACGCTCGAGTTGTGCTTTCAGTACTTCGTAAGTTGCGAGGGTATCAGCCTCGGCACTATGTGCGTTTTCCAGTTCTTTATCACAATAGAACTTATAGGCAGCTTCCAGGGTTCTCTTCTCCATCTTGTGAAAAATGGTTTGCACATCTACCGAAGCCGCTTTTTTCAAGTCGAAATCCACGTCGGCACGCAACAGTTCTTCGGCAAGTAAGGGAATATCGAATCGGTTGGAATTAAATCCGCCCAGATCTGAATCCTTCATAAAGGCATGTACTTTAGGAGCCAGTTCCTTAAAAGTGGGTTCATTAGCCACCATTTCGTCTGTGATCCCATGGATGGCAGCGGCACCGGCGGGAATAGGCATCTCCGGATTTACTCGCCAGGTGTAGCTTTCCTTGTTGCCGTTGGGGTGTACTTTAAGGATAGAAATTTCAACGATTCGATCTGTTGCTACATTAGTTCCTGTTGTCTCAAGGTCAAAAAAACAGATGGGTTTAGATAATTTCAATTCCATAGGCACGATTTGTGATGCAAATGTAGTAATTACTACTTTTGTGATGCTTGTTATGAGACCTAATTTACTTTTTTTATTACTTCTTTTTTTCTGTAATCTTTCCTATGCCCAGGGCCTGAAAGTCCTGATCAAGGAACAGAAGAAAGGAAAACGCCTCGTACTCATTGCAGAAAATAAAACCCAGGATACCCTCAATGTCTTTTTAATGGTTAATGCTGAAGGGTATAGAAGAAGTGCGTCTAAGCCCGTAATAAAGAATATCCCTCCCCTTTCTGAAACTCCTATGATCACCCTTATTGAACTGGATGAAGTGGAATCTTTCTATACCTTCGATCTGGTGGTAAACGAGAAGGAACATAATGTACAGTTTTCTTACGATGAACCTGAACGGGACATTGAGCGGGTGGTACAAGGGAAGTTGATCATTTTTTCGGCAGACGGCTGCACCAAATGCGAGCGATTATCACAAAAATTAAATGATAATCGCGTACAGCACCGTATGTTCAATATTCAAAAGGACCCGGTACTTTATGGGCAGTTTATGAGCTTTATCGAACGCAAATTAACCGAGGAAACCAAGATCAGGTTCCCGGTGATTTGGAATAGAGACGATGTTATATTTGGCTATAACGACCTGGAGGATCTTGTACTAAGACTGAAGGAGTGATATTTGGTGTGCTGGTATATTAGTATGCTGGTATAGTGGTATGCCAGTAAGTTGGAATGCTTGATTTTAGAATAACATCAATCCATCCAAACTAAACTTCGCGGTTTACATCCCAGGCTTCGAGATAATCGGCCACGGCTTTTACAAATTGTCCTCCCAGGGCTCCATTCACCACACGATGATCGTAGCTGTGAGAAAGGAACATCTTGTAGCGTATTCCAATAAAATCACCTTCTGAAGTCTCGATAACCGCCGGCACTTTTCTAATAGCACCCAGGGCAAGGATCCCTACCTGAGGTTGGTTAATAATAGGCGTACCCATCACACTTCCGAAGGTTCCTACATTAGTCACTGTATACGTACCTCCCTGAACTTCGTCTGGCTTTAATTGTCCGTTACGTGCACGATGAGCCAGATCGTTCACGGCCTTGCTCATACCAACCAGGTTTAGCTGATCGGCATTTTTAATAACCGGTACGATAAGGTTTCCATCGGCCAGGGCCGCAGCCATTCCCAAGTTGATATTTCTGCGCTTGATGATCTTGTCGCCATCCACCGAAATATTCAGCATAGGAAATTCCCGTAGTGCTTTGGCTACCGCTTCCATGAATATAGGCGTAAAGGTGAGTTTTTCACCTTCGCGTTTCTCGAAACCGGCTTTCACTTTGTTGCGCCAGTTCCAAATTTTAGTAACATCACACTCCACAAAGCTCTGCACATGGGCGGAGGTCTGTGTACTTTCAATCATGTGATGGGCTATCAATTTACCCATACGGGTCATCTCGATAATTTCATCCTCCCCATTCACAGATACAGGAACTACAGGCTTGGAAGCTGAAACAGGCTTTTCAGGCTGTTGGGTTTTAGGAGCAGATGTCACAGCGGCAGGGGCGGATCCTCGATTTTTCAGGTAAGACAGAATATCATTTTTGGTAACCCGTCCATCTTTACCGGTGCCCGGAACGGCATCGAGTTCGTTTTGTGTGATCCCTTCTTCCGAAGCTATGTTTTTCACCAGGGGTGAGTAAAATCTATCTCCTTTATTCTCAATAACCGGCTGCGTGCTCGCTTTGGCTTCTGTCACTCTCTCTTCTACGGCAGCCACTACATCGGGTGATGGTTTTTCTGCGGGTGTTTCATCCACATCCTCAGCGGCGGTTTCTGTTCCATTAGAGCCCATATCATCTTCCGTTTCGATAATAGCTATAGTTTGTCCTACCTGAACTACATCGTCTGCCTCGAACAATCGTTCTACCAAAACCCCATCCACTTCACTTGGCACTTCGCTATCTACTTTATCGGTAGCGATCTCCAGCACCGCCTCATCGGCTTCGATGGTATCTCCAATTTCCTTGAGCCAATTGGTTACCGTTGCTTCAGCAACACTCTCACCCATTTTAGGAAGTTTCAATTCAAATTTTGCCATAGGAGTGTATCTTTCTTGTACGCTTTTGTATTGCGCCACAAAATTAGTCAAATTTTAAATGTTTAGGATTGATATTAGTTAAAAAACGACAACAGTTCCTTTTTCGTCGCTTTTATCACTGCCGAGTATAAAATTACATCCGGATGGCCTTATTCTGAATTGATTACCCCTGTTTTTTAGCCGTTTCATTACCATAAATATCTGATTATAAGACATATATTCTTCGTCGAATACAAACAGCGTATTTTTGAAATCCTTGTCATTCAGGATGGCTTTTGAAGCCGATTTTGCAGGTATTTCGAGTTTTTCTGAAAGATTTTTAAGCAGATTAAAGTTATCGGTTATAATAACCGCTTCCGAAGGCTGAACGGCCTTGATCCTTCTTCGTCTACCGGATAATTTACGTTTCAATTTACTTATGGACAAACCTACGTGAACTCCTGTATCGGTAAGGAAATTCGATTTAAAATGTTTACGGTAAAAAATATGCATCGCCCCGTAGAAACGATCCAGGTAGGTAGAGTCGTTCTGCGGACTCTCTCCTTTGTAATGAAGTATACCGTTCGTTCCCATATAGTGATTCTTGTATCCGGCCTTCAAAACCTTATACGAAAAGTCTATATCCTCCCCATACATAAAATAGTCTTCGTCGAAACCACCTACTTCTTCATAAATTGTTCTTTTAAGGAACATGAACGCACCGGGTAACACGGCAACTGGTCCAGTTTCGGTTTCAATTATATCATTGGCATAATATCCATTTTTATTTTTTCTGAATCCGAGTAGTTTTACAATCGACGCCCAAGGTGTTGGTACATTCCTTTTGCTTTCCGGAAGGAAATTACCGGTGCCGTCCATTAGTTGGACACCAAGGATCCCCAGATCCGCATGCTCCATGCAGTAATGAAGGCAGTTACTGAAAATAGTGTGCGGTACTGCCGTGTCCGGATTGAGAATACAAATATATTCCCCTTGAGCCTGGGCAACGGCCTGATTGTTAGCTTTGCTGAATCCTACATTCTCTTTATTCCCTATCAGATGGATATTCGGATATTTTTCTTTCATCATCCGGCAGCTGTCGTCTGCCGAATTATTATCGATCACGATGATCTCTGCTTCCAGCGAAGCAATGGCTTGTTGTACACTTCTAACTGCCTGTTCGAGGAAATATCGAACATTATAATTGAGAATGATGACAGACAATTTCAACTTTTCAGTGAGGTTTCGAACGGAATTCGGTTTAAAATACTACGGCCCAGGGTTACTTCATCGGCATATTCTAATTCATCGCCCACCGAGATGCCTCGTGCGATGGTGGTAGAAAGTACATTAAAGCCCTCTATTTGTTTGTAGATGTAAAAATTGGTGGTATCTCCTTCCATGGTAGAACTTAAAGCAAAGATCAACTCTTCTACTTGTCCGGATCTAACTTTTTCGACCAGTGAAGGAATATTGAGGTCGCCGGGACCTATACCATCCATGGGCGAGATCTTCCCTCCCAGGACATGATAATGCCCCCGGTACTGACTCGTATTCTCGATCGCCATTACGTCCCTTATATCTTCTACGACGCACACTTGTTTTTCATTTCGGCCCGGATTGGCACATATCTCACAGAGGGTAAGATCGGAGATATTATGACAGTTCTTACAAAAATTGATCTCGCTTCGCATTTTCTCCAATGCCGCGGCTAATTGGGAAGTTTGCTCCTGTGGTTGTTTCAGCATATGTAAAACAAGACGCAGTGCTGTTCGCTTGCCAATGCCAGGCAACTGTGACATCTCGTTCACCGCATTTTCAAGTAATTTTGAAGAGAAATCCATAGGTTTAGAATACCCGGCAAGATAAAAAAAATGCTTCAGAAAACAGAGGTATTCCGAAGCATCTCAAATATGTAGATCACTTATTTTTTTACGAATTTTTTAGTGGCCTGTCCCAAGTCGGTTTGTACACGAATGAAATACACACCTTGTGTTAACCTGGATACGTCTATAGCATCGTTATTGGAAATTCCTTTTTCAAACTGAACCAACTTTCCTGCTACATCGAAAATACGTACTTCAGCCTCGAAGGAAGTTCCTGCTGCTATCCTAATCTGGTCATCCCCCGGATTAGGATAAACAGATATTGTATTATTAGTAATCACATCGTCACTACCCAGGATCACCTCGGCAATTGGTGAAGCCCATAGCCCGCGGCCATAGGTAGCGGCATAAATCTTTTCATCGGTATAATTGATCTCCAGTTCGTTGATGATCACATTAGGCAGATTGGTGTTGTACGGCTGCCACTCGGTTAAAGTGTCATCTATATAATAGATACCATAATTCATTCCAATATAGAGTCCGTTGGCCCCATTATCCTGCCATACCAGGGCGAGAGCACTGAAATTAGGCAAGTTCTTCTTATAATTCTCCCACGTAGTACCGCCATCATTGGAGATAAACACCGTATTATTATTAGCAACCGCCACTGCTATCTTATCCGGATCTTCCGGATGAATGGCAATGGAATTGATAGACCCTCCGGGTAAAGATTTTAATACCCAATCTGTTGCCCCGCCATCTTCGGTACGATATATCTGCCCACTATTTGTGGCATACATCACCAGGTTGTTAGATGGTGCGATCTTTAAATTATCCAAATTGGCGTTAAAATTTTGAGAGATGGCCGTCCAGGTAATTCCTTTATTCGTGGATCTATATACATAATTATATCCAAGATAAATAGTATTTGGCTGAGTAGGGTCCTGTTCGAAGGGTGTTACCCATTCACCATTACCGGTACCCGGTTCATTTAAATTAATAATACTGGCCCCGGCATCTTCGGTTCGATACATTCTTCCATACTGTATCATACCATACATGATATCCGAATCATCTTTATCAACAAATCCCTCCATACCGTCGGCACCGATCCAGTCCTTCCAGCCTTCGGCAGCGGTATAGAATGAAGATCCATTGTCCTGGGATCCACCGGTCACAACTACATCGGGCGTTTGGGTTACCCCTATTTTGTACCATTGCCTGATCCCTAGTCCAGCGGACAGGTCTGTATAATAATCGACGTTAAGGTTGGCAGTATCATCGGCTTTAAAAATACCCCCGTCTGTTCCCACATACAAGGTTGAACCATTAAATAACATGATATCCACATCCGCGTGGCAGTATCCAATATTGGCCATGGCAGCTGCATCGGGTATCCAGTCGGCCGTGCAGGTAAATGACACCCCGCCATCCATGCTCCTCCAGGTTAATACTCCGGCGATATGCACCTCATCGGCATTGGCCGGGTTTACTGCTATATCCATATCACGAGGGGCCTGGCCGCTGTTATCCATTCCGGTTGTACTATAACCAAAATAGTTAAGTCCGCCCTGGTCTAGTTCGGTGTAGGTATCTCCGCTGTCTGTAGAAACGTAGAATCCACCAAAGGCTCCGCCGTTGGCTTCAAGTACGTATACCCTGTCCGGGTCGGCTAGGGAGACCCCGATCATTTTTGGTCCGTTCTGAAATCCCCCTATAGTGGTAAAGGTCATTCCGCCGTCTGTGGATTTATGTACACCTGTTCCACTGGCATAGACGATATCCGGGTTGCCGGGATTGAATTCCACATCGAAAGCCTGGTTATCGATACCTGTATTGGTCCAGGTTGCTCCTGCATCGGTACTTCGGTAAATACCTGCATTTTGAGAGCAGGCAAACATAATAGATGAATTGGTGGGGTGTATTACAATTTTATTAATAAGCGAGTTACTCATATCCGCCAACAGATTCCAGGTGGCGCCGGCATCGGTCGATTTAAATATGATCCCACTAGAAGAGCCCGAGTAATACGTATCAGGGTTAGATGGGTCTATAGCCACAGCGTATACATACAGATTAGAAAAGAAGTCGTTGAGAGGAGTCCAGTTGAGACCTCCGTCCGTAGTTTTCCATACACCACCGGTGTTTGCCCCTATGATCATATGATCACTGTCGTTCTCATCGATGGCGATACCCGTGATCCTTCCAACTCCCGGATTCCAGCTAGTTGTGGCATTCCAGTTGGTAGGGCCCAACTCTTCCCAATTATCGGTTAACTGTTGTCTGCCAGAGGCAGTTTCATTTAAGTAAGCGTTGTAACGTTCAAATTCGGCAAGGTTTTCGGCCACAGTAGGTAAATATCCATCGTCTTTTACCATTCGCAGCGCATTGTATTCCCAACGTTTGAACTGTGTATAGCCCGATCCGCGCCCTTTATCCTTACCTTCGAAATAGGTTTCGGCACTGTCAATTATTTCGTGAACCGGATAAGTTCCGGCATCGATCATTTGAAGATATTCCTGGGAATGTGCAGTAAATATTAAAAGAAACAGGGTAATTGCTGTATAAAGATTTTTCATTTTTTAGGGTAAAATAGTGGTTTCAAACACCAAATTTTCAATTGGTTATAAAAGTATTAAAAAAATGAAAGGGCCACGAGGTCAAACTTTGTATTTTTACAAACACCTCCAGTACATTTTTATATGCAACCATTACATATCATTTATCTAATTGCAGCCTATTTTGGGGTGCTGATCCTTGTCTCGGTCTTTACTAATAAAGGTGGCAGTAATGCCGATTTCTTTAAAGCCGGAAAACGATCTCCCTGGTATCTGGTAGCTTTCGGAATGATCGGCGCTTCCCTGAGCGGGGTTACTTTTATTTCGGTACCCGGATGGGTAGAGGCTTCTAAATTCAGTTACTTCCAGGTGGTGCTTGGGTATACGGTGGGTTATGCGGTGATAGGCACTGTATTATTACCCTTGTATTACAGGCTAAATCTCACCTCAATATACACGTATCTAGAAGGCCGTTTCGGAAATAACTCCTACAAGACCGGAGCTTCATTCTTTCTCCTTTCGAGAGTGGTGGGTGCCAGCTTTCGCTTGTACCTGGTAGCCATTGTACTGCAGAGCCTAGTATTCGACTCCTTGAACATCCCATTCTGGGTTACAGTTACCATCACTATTTTACTCATTTGGCTTTACACTTTTAAGAGCGGGATCAAGACCATTGTATGGACTGATACCTTACAGACCCTATTTATGCTAATTGCGGTGGGGGTTGCTATCTATTATGTTGCTACCGATCTAGGGCTGGACGCCGGTTCTGTTTTTGGCTTCATCGCAGATAGTGATCTGTCCCAGATCTTCTTTTTCGAGGACTGGAAGAGCGGCGATCATTTTGTAAAGCAATTTATTAGTGGGGCTTTTATTGCCATAGTGATGACCGGCCTGGACCAGGATATGATGCAGAAGAACCTTACCTGCCGATCTCTTAAAGACGCTCAAAAGAATATGTTTTGGTTTACGATAGTGCTCACGATCGTGAACTTCGTTTTCCTTGCCCTTGGGTTATTATTAACGGTCTACGCCCAGCAAAATGGGGTGGACGCCGTACGCGACCAATTATTTCCAACCATCGCGATGAAATCGGGCTTAGGGCTGGGTATTGCGGTATTCTTTATGCTCGGACTCGTAGCAGCTGCATATTCCAGTGCTGATAGTGCTTTAACCTCCTTAACTACATCCTTCAGTATCGACATTATGGAGATCGAGAAGAAATATGACGCGGTAAAACAGGTGGTGGTCCGGAAGCGTATCCACGTGTTTGCCTCCCTGGTACTTATTGGAGTTATCATCATCTTTAAATACCTTATTGCAGACGCAACAGTAATTGCCAAATTATTCACCTTTGCCGGGTATACATACGGACCTCTGCTTGGGCTTTATGCTTTTGGTTTATTTACAAAATGGAAGGTAAAGGACAAAGTTGTTCCATGGATCGCAGTAGCTACTCCATTTGTTGGATACCTTATAAGCTATTTGGCTGCACTGTGGATCAATTTCGAGTTCGGGTTCTTTATCCTTATACTCAACGGAGCCCTAACCTTTGCAGGATTAATATTGATCCGTCGCCAATAGTACCATACTACAAGCCACATCCACTTTGATATTATTCTGAAGCAG
>QQUG01000185.1 GCA_008501705.1 Flavobacterium sp. | reverse complement strand
TAAAGGTTATTTGCAACTGCATTTCCTTTTGTTGAAACTCCAGCATTTTGTCGATCAGATTATTTGCCTCGCTATCATTTAGGGTGCTCAAGTCACCCTTGGCTATAGACATCACATCCATACGGCGTTGCTTTTTAATAGATTCCATCTGGTCCGAATGCTTATTATATACAGGCCAGAATTTTTCGGCTTCAGCAGGGGTGAGATCCAGGGCTTCGGTGATGTGAGCGGTCTTCAGGGCTTTGATCCTCTCGTTTCCCGCGCCACGCTGTGCATAGATCCCAGTAGTTATTAGTAACAGTACGATTAATATTTTTTTCATTTTTTATTCTATTAACAATGAGGTTTCGTCTAAATTTTCAATAAGATACGCTTCGAGGTTTTCTTCCGAAACAACTTCAGAAGGAATTGAAATACTTTCCAGTTCTTCCTCGCTTAACAAGGCCAATACGTCGTAGGCGTCGATATCTGCAACACCATCATTAATGTATGCTTCCACAGTATCTGCCGAAAGCGATTCCATGCTTAAATTATCATTCTTCGTGTTCACAAGCGAAATAATAAGAAGCAAAGATGCTGCCACACCCGAAACATACAGCAATGTCTTTTTCCTAAAGATAGAGATCACTGCCGGTTGCGTCGTGGTATCCACGTTAAGGGAAGGAGAAACTTCAAATTGCTTGAAATACCCCTCAGGGACCTTAAAACCATTCGATTTAGGAAGATTTTCCTCCATAACCTTAATCATCATTCTGTCCTCGAAGGTATCGAAATAACCTTCGGGAACATTTAAACCTGTGTTGTGTTTCTTTTCTTTCATTTGTTCTTTCGACCTTTTAAACCTTAAAAGGTTTCATTGCTTTTAAGATAAGCAGTAATTTTCTTTACGGCAATATGATAACTACTTTTTAATCCACCTACCGATGTATCTAGTATCTCTGAAAGTTCCTCGTAGGTATGATCCTCAAAATATTTCATATTAAATATCAATTGTTGCTTTTCGGGAAGCGTAGCTATTGCTTTTTGTAAATTCAGTTCGATAGCCCCTCCTTCAAAATACACGTCGCTTTCCAGATTTTCGATAGCACGCTCTTTCACTTCTTCTATGGTTACATTGTTTCGCTTCGCCCTTTTATTCATAAAAGTGATAGCTTCATTGGTAGCAATGCGGTACATCCATGTATACAGTTTACTGTCGCCTTTAAAGGACTCGATGTTTCTGAACACCTTTATAAAAGTATTCTGAAGCACATCATCTGCATCATCATGGTTTAGTACCATATTTCGTATATGCCAATACAATCTCTCCTTGTATTGGGATACAAGGTTCCTGAAGGCTTCTTCCTTGTTTAATTTCGATTTAAGGGCGCTAACCAGCGCTTGTTCTTGCACCACAAATTGATGATTTGATCCTTAGACTAAAGTTAACTAAGATGGTTTAATGAGGTTAATTATACGGATCGATTCTTTAAAATATGTTAAAAAACATCGATAAAGTGAAAAAATATCCGATTAAACACGAAAATATTTTATTTGTAGGAAAATATTTACTAATTTCGGTCAATACTTCTTATGTATATGTTCTTTATTATTAGCCCCAACTGTAATAAAGACAAGCTAAACGGGCCTAAGCGGGGGCTGGCCCGTTTTTTTTATACCCTCTTCTCAAGGCTCCAGAAATCAATAAAAATTATGAAAAAGTAGGAAAAACCTTAATATTGGATGTCAAAAATATCGATGAAATGCATAATAAGAAGATTAACTGCAAAATATATTTGGTAATTTCAGAGATAGAATATATATTAGCTCCATACTTATGATAATAACCGTTGCCGTGTGCCCCAAATACGGCGACAATATTGAAAAGAGCGGAGCCCCAACCGCTCTTTTTTTTATACTGTAAATTCGAGAAATTCTAAGCTAAAGATTGCATTTCAACAAGGCTATAATAGACGGCTTTTTTCTCAAGTAATTCCTGATGTTTTCCTTGTTCAACAATTTCTCCTTTAGAGAGTACTACAATATTATCTGCATTTTGTATGGTAGACAACCTATGTGCGATCACTATAGAGGTTCTATTCTTCATCATGTTCTCCAGAGCCTGCTGCACCAATCGCTCACTTTCGGTATCGAGCGCAGAGGTGGCTTCATCAAGGATCATAATAGGGGGGTTTTTAAGCACTGCCCGGGCTATGCTTAACCGTTGTTTTTGTCCGCCACTTAATTTATTTCCGCTATCCCCTATATTGGTATGTATGCCTTCGGGTAATTGAGAGACAAATTCCCATGCATTTGCAACTTTCAAGGCTGCTATGAGTTCTTCCTCCGAAGCCTCTTCTTTAGCCACTCTTAAATTTCCTGCCACGGTATCGTTGAACAATATGGAATCCTGGGTAACCAGCCCCAGGAGTCCGCGTAGTGATTTTTGCGTTACATCAACGATATTGATCCCATCTATCCTGATCTCGCCTTTATTTACATCGTAAAAACGTGTAACTAGGTTGGCGATCGTACTCTTACCACTACCGCTTTGGCCCACTAAGGCTACGGTGCTACCTTTTGGCACCTTCAGACTAAAATCTTTTAGAACCCATTCATCCTCATACTTAAAGGAGATAGTATCAATTTCAACACTCTCGCTGAAATCGGATTTATCCACAGCGCCGGGCTTGTCTATAATGCTGGATTTGGTCTCCAGGATCTCCAGTACACGTTCGGCGGCCGCATTACCTTTCTTTACATTATAACTGGCTTTACTTATCGCTTTGGCAGGGGTAAGGATGTTGTATGCCAGTCCCATATAAGCAATAAACTGGGCAGGCTGTAATGTATTTTCTACCAGCACCATATTCCCACCAAACCACAAAAGAATGGCAATCACCAGGATGCCGAGGAATTCACTGGCGGGAGATGCAAGATTCTGTCTGTTTAAGAGCGTGTTCGAGTACTTAAAGAATCGCCCCGTAGATTCCTGAAATCTGTTATTGAAAATCTTTTCGGCATTAAAACCTTTAATGATCTTAAGGCCACCCAGTGTTTCTTCCAGTATGGAAAGGAAAAATCCCTGTTCCTTCTGAACCTTATCCGAATGTCTCTTTAAACTCTTCCCGATCCTTGAAATGATAAAGCCCGACACCGGTATAAAGACAAAGACGAAAATGGTGAGCTTTACACTAATGAGCAACATGAAAACAATGGTGAAAATGATCATAAGCGGTTCGCGCACGATCAATTCCAGGATGGATAGAAAGGAATGTTGAATTTCCAGTACATCACTGGAGATTCGTGCAATGGTGTCTCCCTTTCGTTTTTCGGAATAGAAGGACACAGGCAGGTCTATAGTCTTACGGTACAGATCGTTCCTCAGATCCTTAAGCACCCCATTCCTTAAAAAAGTTATGAAGAACATGGCCAGGTAACCAAACAAGTTCTTTAAGAGAAAGGTGGATATTACCAGGGCGATCATTATCACTAGGGTATTCATTTCACCGGAGGCCTCATTATTCTGGTGAATATAATAATTTAGGTATTGTTCGGTATAATCTCCCAATTCTGTGATCCCGGTGTATTCTGGCATCTTTGTAACCTTTGTCTCGATATTCTCCGGATCCTCGAACAGCACTTTCAACATTGGGATAAGGGACACAAAAGCCAGTGAGCCAAAAAAGGCGTAGAAAATATTGGAGACTATATTCAACCAGGCATACCGCTTATACGGGATGGCATATTTAAGTATTTTTCTGAAGTAATGCATCAAAGGTTCAATTCGGTTTTAATACGGTCTATTTTTTTCTGAAGCTTCGCTGCGTCGTAATGATCATCTTCAGTCCTTTCATTCACGCTCATATAAAATTTTATCTTGGGTTCCGTTCCACTGGGCCGGGCGGCAATTTTACTGCCATCCTCGGTATAGTAAATGAGCACATTCGATTTTGGGATGTCAATTTCAGAAACACTTCCGTCTTTCATATTTAAAGACTTACCGGATTGGTAATCCTCGATGCGCATTACCTTGCTGCCAGCTATTTCTTTTAACGGATTCTCGCGAAGCGACTTCATCATGGCAAGTATCTCTTCTTCTCCTTTTTTACCTTTCTTTACCATAGACACCAGTTGCTCCAGATAATAGCCGTATTCCTTGTACAATTCCTGCAGGTAGCCATATACACTGCTTCCTTCTTGCTTTTTCCTGGCGGCGATCTCACAAGCCAGGAGTGTTGCCGTTACGGCATCCTTATCGCGAACAAAATCGCCTACCATAAATCCGAAACTCTCTTCTCCACCCCCAATGAGTTCCAGTTCGGGAAAATCCTTTACCATTTTGGCGATCCATTTGAACCCGGTTAATCCTTCCTTATATATTACATCGAAAGATTCGGTGATCACTTTTACCATAGGGGTGGACACTATAGTAGATGCAAGAAATTGCTTTCCGTTGAGTTTTCCGTCCTTTTTCCATTGTTCCAGAAGAAAATGGCTCATCACCACCATGGCCTGGTTGCCATTCAGTAATTTAAGCTTCCCATCTGTATCACGCACAGCTATACCTAATCTGTCGCAGTCTGGATCGGTACCGATCACGATATCGGCTCCTTCTTTTTCTGCCAGATCCAATGCCATTTTCAGGGCTTCCGGTTCTTCGGGGTTTGGAGACTCAACCGTTGGAAAGTTTCCATCAGGTTCCGATTGTTCCTCAACCAGCAACACATTATTGTATCCAGCCATTTCCAGCACTTTTGGAACCATGGTGATGGATGTTCCATGCAATGAGGTAAAAACGATCTTCAGCTCGTCTTTGGCCGCCTGAGGCGTATCGAAGCTTCCATTCTTTACCGAAGCTTTTGCAAAGGCATCATCCAATTTTTCATCCACAACATGTATTAGTTCCTCTCTGGCCTCGAATTTCACATGTCCGTATTGCAATTTGTTGATCTCGGCAATGATCTCGACATCTTGTGGAGGGACAAGTTGTCCGCCATCCTGCCAATACACCTTATATCCGTTATATTCCGGGGGATTGTGTGAGGCGGTAAGGACGATCCCACATTGGCAACCCAATTCCTTTACCGAAAATGAAAGCTCTGGGGTAGGGCGCAGGTCTGAGAAGAGATAAACAGTAATATTGTTGGCCGAAAATACATTGGCCACTACCTGGGCGAGTTCTTTCGAATTATGCCTGCAATCGTAAGCAATGGCTACTTTTAATGCTTCGTCCGGGAATTGTTTATACAGGTAATTGGCTATTCCCTGGCTGTTCTTACCCAGGGTGTATTTATTGATCCGGTTATCACCAACGCCCATGATCCCGCGCATACCGCCGGTACCAAATTCGAGATTCTTGTAAAAACTGTCCTCTAGCCCTTCCGGGTCGTAGGCGATCATTTCCTTGATGGCGTGCTGTGTCTTTTGGTCGAATACCGGAGTAAGCCACTGATTTACTCGTTCCAGTATTTTCGGGTCAACATAGATCATTGAATGCGATTAGGTATTGGGTTTGGCGTAATTGCTGCAAAAATAACGAAAGTTACGTTCAATCCTGAACGTTTAAGTCTTCTTTAATAATGTAATCGCTACCACCCTTTTTGCTTCTCAGTATTAATTCGCCAAGAAATCCGGCCAGGAACAATTGTGTACCCAGGATCATAGCGGTAAGCGAGATATAGAATTGCGGACGATCTGTGATGAGTCTGCCACCCGGATTAATAAAGAGTTTATCGATGCCGAGGTATAGTGCGAAACAAAAACCTACAAACAACATTAGTGCTCCCCAGGCCCCGAATAAATGCATGGGACGTTTACCAAATTTTGAGATAAAGGAAATTGTGATGAGATCTAAAAACCCTCGAATAAATCGTTCCATACCAAATTTTGTTGTTCCATATTTTCTTTTCTGATGTTGCACTACTTTCTCACCAATCTTATCGAAACCTGCGTTCTTGGCAAGCACAGGGATATATCGGTGCATCTCACCCGTAACCTCTATGGTCTTGATAACGTCTTTTCGATATGCTTTTAAACCGCAGTTGAAATCGTGCAATTTTACTCCCGATGTCCTCCTGGCCGCAAAATTAAACAGTTTGGAAGGTAAATTTTTGGCGACTACAGAATCGTATCGTTTCTTTTTCCATCCCGACACCAACTGGTAGCCCTCGTTTTTGATCATCTTATACAGATCGGGTATCTCTTCGGGGTTGTCCTGAAGGTCGGCGTCCATGGTAATCACCACTTCTCCCTTAGCAACGGCAAAACCTGCGTGCAGGGCCTGCGATTTTCCGAAGTTCTTTAAAAAGCTAATTCCTTTTACCTCAGGGTGTTTTTCGGCCAGAGATCGTATGATCTTCCATGAATCGTCTGTACTACCATCGTCTATGAACAAGATCTCGTATAAAAAACCATTGGATTGCATAACATCTGCAATCCAATGGTAGAGTTCGTTCAACGATTCTTCTTCGTTAAGAAGGGGAATGACGATGGAAAGATTCATACGGTGTTTTAATGTACAGGTCGTTCTCTTTTAAAGATCAGTCCTGAGATTAAAGAGTAAATAAATCCGAAAAATGCACTCATTACTATCCAGAATGCACCTCCCAGGAAGGGGTTAGAGAATTTTTCGGCAAAGCCCATAGCCATCTCTACCTGATCTTCTGTGATATTCGGATTTTGTTCGTACATATTCTCTCGTGCTACCTCCAGCATTTTAGCCGGAAACTCCGGATCGATAAGGTAAACGAAGATCAGATTGTACACCAGGTATACAAGTCCGCTAATTATGGCTGCTGTCACTCCAACTTTCAGTGCGCTTCCCAAAGATAAATAACCACCATTGGCTTTTCGGTAGGCATGCACGACATATCCTGTATAAAGCGGGAAGATCAGGTAGAAAAGATACATTGGCCATTGTACACCTTCCTGTAACATACCGGTGACGTACATTACCACGACGATCACGATAAGAATTAGCCCCAGTACAACGCCCAGGGGAGTGGCAAATTTTAAAGTTGAGATATTTGTGTCCATATTGAAGTTTTTTGGTCTGCCCGGTAAGGCAGCTTGGTTTGGTTTGTTAGTTAACAAAGATAGTAAAACGTTACATTTGTTTTTACATGCCGTTTGTTGTAGAAGCTCAATGGCCTGTATTCAATTAAATAGTGATAAATCGTAAATATTTATTGTGTATTTCTGAATATTGCTTAAATTTGCACACTCAAAAATTGAGCGAATACGTAAACGTAAAGAAGATGAAAAAAGATATCCATCCGGAAAATTACAGATTAGTAGCTTTTAAAGACATGTCTAACGATGATGTTTTTATCACAAAGTCTACTGCAAATACCAAGGAGACCATTGAAGTTGACGGAGTGGAATATCCTTTGGTGAAAATGGAAATTTCAAGAACCTCGCATCCGTTCTATACCGGAAAAGCGAAATTGATAGATACAGCTGGGCGTATCGACAAGTTCAAGAACAAATACAAGAAGTTTAGTAAAGAAGTGGCGAAAGAGGAAGAATAATCTTTCGTTCTATAAGATTTCAAAAAGCCTTCGGTCACCGAAGGCTTTTTTTATTAGCTTTGAACACAGAACAGACCCTTATGAATTACATCTTATTCGACGGAAGCGTTCGCGACCAGCTTTTACCTTTTACCTACACTCGGCCGGTGGCCGATATCCGTATCGGTATACTCACCATCCGTGAGAAATGGGAAATGTATCTTGGTTCTACGACCACTACCGTTACCGAAGACCACCTGGCAGCACGATGGCCATTGGTAGAGTTCGAGGAGAATGTATTGATAAATGCTTCCTTTCTGCCTACCGAAAAACTGGTTGGGATGATCAAGGATCTTACTGCCGGCCATGCCATATTCCATGATGATGAAGCTGTGGCTTTTTATTCTTCGGAAGGGCAGGAGGTGGATTTCTCTTCCTACGATAGGATAGAATATGCGGAAGACGAATTGTTCCGTATCGAACATACCTGGGATATCTTTTCGAAGAATCATGAGGCTATCAAGAGGGATTATCAGCTGTTAACCAATGGCCGAAAATCACAACCCATTCCCAAAACAGCTACCGCTTTCCATCCCGAGCAGATCTTTATTGAGGAAGGTGCTACATTACCGCTCTGTTCACTCAATGCAACAGACGGCCCCATCTACATTGGTAAAAATGCCGAGATCATGGAAGGCGCCTTAATTAGAGGACCTTTTGCGCTTTGCGAAGGGGCGACAGTGAAAATGGGAAGTAAGATCTACACTGGCTGCACCATTGGGCCCCACAGCAAAATAGGAGGAGAAGTGAACAATTCGGTGTTGTTTGGCTATTCTAATAAGGGTCATGACGGATTTTTAGGAAATTCGGTTCTTGGGGAATGGTGTAATATTGGTGCCGACTCCAATACGTCCAATTTGAAGAATAATTATACAGAGGTTCGGCTTTGGGATTATAATACGGAACGTTTTGCACCAACCGGACTGCAATTCTGCGGGCTTATGATGGGCGATCACAGTAAGTGCGGTATCAATACCATGTTCAATACAGGTACGGTTGTAGGGGTAAGCGCAAATATCTTCGGAAGTGGTTTTCCACGAAATTTCATCCCGAGTTTCAGCTGGGGTGGAAGCCATGGTACCACAACCTATAAAACTGCGAAAGCCTTCGAAACTGCTAAAGAAATGATGGCCAGGCGCGGAGTGGAGTTCACCGAGGAAGACAGTAAGATCTTAGAGTTCGTCTTCGAAGAGACGGCTAAATTCAGAAGAAATTAATACAGCGGGATCTTCGTTTCTTTAGCTCCCATTTCGGTTAAATAAGCTACAACCCCTTCGGCACT
>QQUG01000200.1 GCA_008501705.1 Flavobacterium sp. | reverse complement strand
TATCAGACGGTACCAAGCTAATTGCACAGTACAATGCAGGTCTTGGAACAGAAGACCTTTCATCGAATCCGGGAACCATTGAGATCACCGAATTTAATACCCTGGCAGGGCGTATTGTTGCTAATTTCTCATTCACAGCTACAGATCCCTTAGGATTCGATCCTACGGTGGTTGAAGTTACAGAAGGAAGTTTCGAACTGCGTTACGAACCGGGAGCCACTAATACTAATAATTCGATGATCGCAACTATTGACGGAGTAAGCTGGACCGCGAACTTTGTAGATGCCTTCGAATTTGATCTGTCGGGTACGCAAACAGTTACCGCCAGGGGATACAACAGTGAAACCGGTGAAATGATCGAGATTAGTTTTCCTATGGATCTCGCGCCGGGCAGCTACGACTTTGTTAGTATGCAAACTGCAGGAGAATCGATTGCGAAATTTTATACTGAAGTGGGTGGGACCGAATTCACTTCAACCGATGGAAGTATAATAGTATTAGCCAACGATCTGTCTACCGGTGGATCTATAGAAGCCGCCTTCCTTTTCTATGCGGAAGACCTGAGTGGTACAAACCCCACAGCATATAGTTTAACGAATGGTGAATTTACCATAGAGTTATAAACGATTTAACATAAAACATAAAAACCGCCGGTTCTTTACAGAGCCGACGGTTTTATTTTTTTGATTGATCTTGTTCTTCTAGTTCATACTTATTCTGCCCGAACCAGAGACTTTGGTATCCCTTTTATCGGGATTTCCATTATACCTAACATCTCCCGATCCATGGACGCGGGCTTTTAAGAATTTGCTTGCGTAAACGGAAGCGTCACCAGAACCTGAAACAGTCACTTCGGTATTTTGGGCCCGCAGGTCGTTTCCGTTAAAATCGCCACTACCGGTTATTTTAACGTTCAAATTAGTTGTCGTTCCCCGTACTGCCACATCACCCGATCCTGTTAGTGTGGCATTAACGGAATTGGCGCCTACCACCAGATCCACATCACCCGATCCCGTGAGCTTGAGCTTTAGTTCGTCACCATTAATGGTGTCTTCGGTATCCACATCTCCCGAACCGGTAAGGGAAACTTCCGAAATATCATCGAATGGAACATACACATGTATACCCTTTCTGGTCTTTAGCGAAACATTATTTTCGGTTCTAATCTTTAGCGCATTATTTACTACTTCTACGATGATATATTCCTGCAGGTTTTCATCGGTTTTTACCATAATGGTTCCTTCTGTTCCTTTTCTAAGATGTACGTCAATAGAGCCAAAATTCTTTATGGCATCATAATTAGAAGTGTTTACAGTTCTGGTAGTAACGTTTCCATTACCTTCTACTTTCTTAGAGCCCCATTGGGCCAATGCCTCACCGGAGCTCATTAGCACCAGGGATAACATAATTACAAAATTGATTAATGATTTCATACTGTTAGTTTTTTGATAGTTATTGTTGTTTTAAACTTACACCTCCGTAAGTTGAATTGATATTTACTGAATTACCCGAATTCCTGCTTTTGTTGTATCCTTCGTATAATTTGTTGGATATGCTTTTATCACTGTTAGTAATGTTTAGGCCATCGCTGTGATTAAATCCGGCATAAGACAACTTCACGACAAAATCGAAATTCCATCCGCTGTCATAACCTAATTTCACAGCTGTATAATCCGATTTAATAACCACGTTTTTCACCGATGAAGCCAGACGCTCCACACTAATGGACCCATAATCCAAATTAAGATTAAGAGAGCCGGTTACAGTGCCTATCTTATTAGGGATGTAACTTCCCCGTCCTACCAGGTCTTTCACTTTTTCTACTTCAAACTTTCCATAATCACTGTTGTAATTGAGGTCGGACACTTCGCCAATTTCAGACTTGGTATAATCTGCATTTACTTCGAGACGTTCGGCTTTATCGACGGTAAATCCGGAGTAGTCTGCATTGATACGGCCACTTTTCATGTATGCGATGGTCGAGTTGTTGGTGTAATCAAAATTCAGATAATTATCATCTGCCATAAGCTCTCCAATAACGATCTGACCGTAATCGCAGTTAATTTTTGCATTCCCTTCCAGGCGATTCAACTTAATAGCTCCATAATCATTAGAAAGATCTACCGAATTGGTTACCGGAAGCTTTATCGAATAATTAATTTCCATATGGACATTATTCTTCTTTCCCCACAGGCTCCAGGAATTATTCTTTTTACCACCGAAGATAGTCTTCGCTGTAACCTTGGATGCCGTACCGGAGAATTCCACACTAATATCGTCCAGGCGTTCCTGAACTTTCTCTTCATCGTCACCGTTGGTGGTGATTGTCACTTCTATCACAGTTCTGTTTTCATTCCAGGTGGTCACTTCAATATTTCCATAGGAATTAGAAACCTGTAAGGCTGCGTTTCTATTTACACTGTATTCTTTATTCAGCGTTTTGGTCTTGGTATACTTACCTTTAAATTTTTCGTTGGCAGTCGCCATTACAGGCAGCAACAAGAGTATAATAAGGGATTTAAATAGTAATTTCATTTTCATTCGTTTTAAGGGTTTTTACTTCCTCGACGATAGAAACTACCTGCTCTAGCAGGTCGATCCTGTTCTGAAAATTGGCGATCATCGCGAAAATTACGCGCTTGTCGTTTCCACTTTCCACAAGATCCAGCTTTAATTGCTGGTATTCCTCTTCAAGGCTGGTTATTCTGTTTAATGCATCGTCGATCAAAGCTTTGGTTTCGGGTGTTTCGAAACTTTTTAGCTTATAGATCTCATTATTGATGGCTGAAACGAAAAAAGTTTGTGTTTGCTCCATTTCGGGAGAGACACTTGCTAATTCACGAGATTGCTCCGGGCTTTTCAAAAATGTAAAGCCAAGTCCTAGAATTATAACTATAGAAGCTGCGATCGACAACGGTTTCCACCAGTTTCGATTCGATTTGTTCTCCTGCCGGTCAATTAAACGATCCATAAACCGTTTTTCATGACCCGAAGGTGTCTGGTGCACATCAAACGTACCCTCCAGGTTTTCAAATAGCGATTCAATAGTATCTTTTTTCATAATGTTTGTGATAATTTTTTACGTAAACTTTCTTTTGCTCGGGATATCAGAGTACGACAATTGGCATAGCTGATATCTAAAATTTCGCACAATTCCTCATAATCGTATCCTTCTATAAAATGCAGGTTCAGTATCTTTTGATAGCTATCATGCAATTCACCCATACATTCCAGTAGTTTCTTAGCCTTGACACCGGAATAATCTTCCGTATCGGTTTCGTAATGGTCTTCTTCTGTTTCTTCTGAAATGCCTTCGTCTGAAACCATAACGTAACGGTTTAATTTGCGATATTGCGTTAAACTGTTGTTGATCACAATGCGCTTTAACCAGGCTCCGAAAGAAGCCTCACCTTTAAATGTATCCAGTTTATTGAAAGCTGTAATAAAGGATTCCTGCATGATGTCTTCGGCTTCAGCCTGATCCTTCACAATACGCAGTGAAATATTGAACATGGCCTGCTGGTACCTTTTATAAACTTCCATCTGGGCTAACTGATTTCCCTGTTTACAAAGAACGAGTAACGTATTTATATTTTGAGTGGTTAGCGTCAATTAAAAAAACATATGTTTACCCTAAAGATAAACCTCTTGGTAATTTGTTACACCTGGCTGAATATTTTTTTTCCAAATGGCATAACAATTGTCCTAATGTAATAAGTATGAAGGCGAGAATCCCTTAAAAACAAGGAGTTCCGTGAGTTTGAACAAATATAAAACCGAAAGTAACATTGTGGCATCGGAAGATTGTGACACAATGTCCTAAAACATAATATGGCGAAAACAAAATTAACGACAGTAGACAGTTTGTCATTTCAGGATCTAAGCGAAGATGCAGATCTTATACCCCTAATGACACCCGAAGATGAAGATGCAATGAATAAAGAGGACCTGCCCCAGGTACTACCCATACTGCCTCTGCGAAATACCGTGCTATTTCCGGGCGTAGTGATCCCGATCACCGCAGGACGCGACAAGTCTATTAAGCTTATCAACGAAACCAATAAGGGGAATAAGGTCATTGGTGTGGTCTCTCAAAAGGAAGAAGCTAAGGAAGAACCGGAAATACAGGACATAAACAGAATAGGCACCGTGGCACAAATACTTAGAGTGCTGAAAATGCCGGATGGCAACACTACCGTGATCATCCAGGGAAAGAAACGCTTCGAGCTAAACGAAGTGATCACCACAAATCCCTATATGACGGCTACCATTCAGGAAGTCGCAGAAGCTCGTCCCGCCCGTGATAACGAGGAGTTCAAGGCCATAATCGATTCTATTAAGGAAATGGCGCTGGAGATCATTAAGGATAGTCCCAATATCCCTTCCGAAGCGGCATTTGCCATAAAAAACATCGAAAGTACTAGCTTCCTGGTGAATTTCGTTTCCTCCAATCTCAATATTAGTGTAGAGGAAAAACAGAAACTACTGGAGATCAATGACCTGAAGGACCGCGCTCTGGAAACATTGCGGTTTATGAACCTGGAAATTCAGAAGTTATCCCTAAGACAGGATATTCAATCGAAGGTTGAAAGTGATATTAGTCAGCAACAACGCGAATACTTCCTGCAGCAGCAAATGAAGACCATACAGGAAGAATTAGGAGGTAATTCTTCCGAAGCTGAGATAGAGGAGATGCGAAGCCGTGCAAAGACCAAACAGTGGGACGCACGTATTAGAGAACATTTCGATAAGGAACTGGCGAAAATGCAACGTATGAATCCGCAGGTGGCCGAATTCAGTATACAGAGAAATTATCTGGAACTTATACTGGATCTACCCTGGAATGAATACAGCAAGGATAAGTTCGATCTTAAACGCACCCGAAAGATCCTGGACCGCGATCATTATGGGCTGGAAGATGTAAAGAAACGTATTATCGAATACCTGGCGGTGCTCAAGCTACGTAATGATATGAAATCTCCAATCTTGTGTCTGTATGGCCCTCCGGGAGTTGGGAAAACCTCCCTGGGTAAGTCTATAGCCGAGGCGCTTGGACGAAAATACGTGAGAATGTCCCTTGGCGGATTGAGAGACGAGGCTGAGATTCGCGGACATCGTAAAACCTATATTGGAGCCATGCCGGGCCGTATCGTGCAGAATATCAAGAAGGCCGGAACTTCAAACCCGGTATTTGTGCTGGACGAGATCGATAAGTTATCGATGGGGCATCAGGGGGATCCGTCTTCGGCTATGCTTGAGGTGCTGGACCCCGAACAAAACAACGATTTTTACGATAATTTCCTGGAGCTTGGATACGACCTGTCTAAAGTGATGTTCATCGCCACTTCCAATAGTCTGAGCACTATTCAACCGGCTTTAAGAGACCGAATGGAGATCATTCGGGTATCGGGTTATACTATCGAAGAGAAAGTTGAGATCGCGAAAAAACATTTACTTCCGAAGCAATTAAAAGAACACGGCCTAACGAAAGCACATCTGAAGATCCCCAAACCTCAGTTAGAGAAGATCGTTGAGGGCTACACCCGCGAGAGTGGTGTGCGTGGCCTGGAGAAACAGATCGCCAAGATGGTTAGATTTGCCGCCATGAAAATTGCCATGGAAGAACCTTACGAGGTGAAGGTAACCAACGAAATGATCGTAGAAGTACTTGGGGCACCGCGTATGGAACGAGATAAATATGAGAATAACGAAGTGGCAGGCGTAGTAACAGGCCTTGCCTGGACCTCTGTGGGTGGAGATATTTTATTTATAGAATCCATCTTGTCTAAAGGAAAAGGCCAGCTCACCATGACAGGGAACCTTGGGAAGGTAATGAAGGAGTCGGCTACCATAGCCCTGGAATTCATTAAATCCAATGCCGAAAAATTAGGGCTTTCACCGGATATATTCGAGAAATACAATGTTCATATTCACGTTCCGGAAGGGGCAACGCCCAAGGATGGACCTAGTGCGGGGATAACGATGTTAACCTCTCTGGTATCCTTATTCACTCAACGAAAAGTAAAAAAGAGTCTGGCAATGACCGGAGAGATCACCTTACGAGGTAAGGTGCTTCCTGTGGGTGGGATAAAGGAAAAGATCCTTGCTGCAAAACGTGCACGTATTAAGGAGATCATGCTATGTGAGGATAACCGACGCGACATAGAGGAAATAAAGCCGGAATACCTTAAAGGCCTTACATTTCATTATGTGAAAGATATGGACGAAGTGCTTGATGTGGCACTCACAAACCAGAAAGTTAAGAACGCCAAAAAGCTTTAGGGGGCTTTTAAAAGTTATTTCCTGATTATTTTCTTCACAGATCTGCCGTTATCGGAATCGATCTCCAGAAAATACATCCCGCTATTGAGTGAACCGATTTCTAAGGTGAGTTCATCGGAGCCTGGTTGCTTCTGAATTATTTTCCTGCCGTTTAGATCCTTAACAGTTACGCTTTGCATCGATACATTCGCAGTGCGAATATGTATAAATTCATCCGTAGGATTAGGATAAATAGAGATGGTAAGCCGTGTTAGATCTTCGGTTCCCAGAACCGGGGTATTGCGATAGGTATAATTGATAAACGGCTGAGTGATATATGTGAGCGTTTGGTAACCATCGGGATCATCGGTGATCTGTGGATCTACAACAGTAAAGAAGTTAGGATCTGGATCTACATATCGGAAGGGCCCGATCGTAATAGGTTCGTCCATATTCTCATAGAAACCGCAGGAATTTGTAGTTTGATTGGTTGCAATAGTCCTGAAACTATTAATCGAGCTATTGTATTCCAGCATTCCATCGAAGGTGTTACAAATTCCAACACCATTAAATGCTAGGGTAGGATCTATGGTAACCCACGGATTTATCTGGGGGATGGTTGGGCTCCCGCCATACGGTTGATAATCTTCAACCACGATCAGGTATTGCCCCTGATCCGTATCGTACACAGATCGTAAATACCAGGCTTGATCGAACAGATCAGGATCCGGATTTTGTGTTTTTACCTGTGAGATACAGCAAAAACAGATTATAAGAAACATTAACTTATTCACAGCAAGTAATTTAACCTTACTAAAGGTAACACAAAATATTAAAATTGAGGAATGGCGTTATAATAATTAACCCGAATTTGTGTTGATTTCCGAAGTAAATTATTACAGTGGTATTTCGCGTAGGGAGTGTGTTTTCAAGCTAAGATTGAAGTCATTATTTTAAAGCCTAATCATTTCGTCCTCCGCTAAAAATAAATTATACTTGCAGTCGTTTATGTTTTCAGGGAAAAGAATCTCACGCTCCATGCACCATAGGGTTTTTTACGTATTAGCTTTGTTTATGTCGGTAACTACGTTGGCGCAGGTGGGTGGACGATCAACCTATCAATTTCTTAATCTTGTTAATTCCCCACGTCAGGCAGCGCTAGGGGGTAAAACCGTAACCAATTACGACTGGGATGTTACTCAGGCGCTTTTCAATCCGGCCAGTATCAACCCGGCCATGGACAATCAACTGTCCCTTAATTATACCAATTACATAGGAGACGTAAATTATGGTACCGCGGCCTACGCCTATATGTGGGACCGCAGAACCCAGGTGCTTCATGCCGGAGTAACCTATATAAATTACGGAAAATTTGACGGGTACGATGAATTTGGAAACCCAACCAGTAGTTTCAGTGGGGGAGAAGTGGCCCTCTCTTTTGGCCATGCACGAAACATCGCTTTCACTAATTTTCATATTGGCGCTAATATCAAACTTATTTCTTCCACTTTGGAGCAATACTCCTCCTTTGGGGGAGCGATCGATATCGGGTTGATGTATGTATACGAAGACTGGGACCTCCATATTACCGGTGTAGCAAGGAATATCGGAACTCAATTTACACCTTACGATTCGGTGTACGAGCCTTTGCCCTTCGAATTGATCTTCGGAATCTCCCAAACCTTGCAAAATATACCTATCCGCTGGCATTTTACCCTGGAGAACATGCAACGCTGGAACGTAGCATTTTCCAATCCTGATCGCGAAATCGTAGACCTGGAAGGTAATGTACAGCAGGAAAAGATTAACTTTATAGACCATGCTTTTCGACACATGATACTAGGGATCGAACTCTTTCCCGAATCCGGCTTCAATATTCGCCTGGGTTATAATTTACGTCGTGCCGAAGAACTAAGGATCGTAGATCGGCGTGCATTTGCCGGACTAAGTGCCGGGTTTTCGTTACGCTTAAATAAGTTACGTTTAAGCTATTCGTACGCAAAGTACAGCACTGCGGCCTCTACGAGTAATTTTGGACTTAACATCAATCTTCAGTAATGGGGAAAATTACAATTGCGATCGACGGGTATTCTTCTACGGGTAAAAGCACCGTTGCCAGGCAATTGGCAGATTGGCTGGACTATGTTTACGTGGACTCCGGCGCCATGTACCGAGCAGTCACTTTATATGCGCTTCGGAAAGGATTTATTTCTGAAGAAAATTTTGATAGAGAAGCGCTCATCCAGTCTTTACCCGATATCGCACTGGAATTCAGAAAAAATAAAAACGGAAAAGCCGAAATATACCTGAACAGCGAGAATGTGGAGGAACAAATACGCACGCTGGAAGTTTCGGAATTTGTGAGCCCTATCGCCACCGTGCCCGAAGTACGCAGAAAGCTGGTAAAACTGCAACACGCTATGGGTGAAGGCAAAGGAGTGGTAATGGACGGCCGTGATATTGGTACGGTAGTCTTTCCCAATGCCGAATTAAAGATATTTATGAATGCCTCTGCCGAAGTTCGTGCTAACAGGCGATTCATGGAACTGCGGGAAAGAGGAGCCGAAATTACTTACGAGGAAGTCCTGGAAAATGTGAACGAGCGCGATCATATAGATACCCATAGACAAGATTCTCCGCTTAGGAAAGCAGCAGATGCCATCGAAATCGACAATACTGAAACCAATATCGAGTATCAGTGCCAAACCATTCTACAATTAGCTAAAGATCGGATAGCAGGAAGGATC
>QQUG01000022.1 GCA_008501705.1 Flavobacterium sp. | reverse complement strand
ATGCGAATCTGGACGAGTTTGATTATTCGGAAGATGATATCGCACTGGAAAAGCGACCGGAGATAGACCGCTGGATCCTTTCTGAACTTCATACCCTTATTAAAAAGGTAGACGAAGCCTATGCCGAATATGAGCCAACCAGGGCAGCCAGAGCAATTTCGCTCTTTGTTCAGGAAAATTTAAGCAATTGGTTTGTACGTCTTAGCAGAAGACGTTATTGGAAGGGTAGTTATGGTGAGGATAAGATCTCGGCCTACCAGACCTTATACAGTTGTCTGGAGGTGGTGACACGTCTGGGTGCCCCAATAGCGCCGTTCTTCATGGACCGCATGTATAAAGACCTCACAGCAGGTGTGGTGAAAAAAGGTAAGGAATCGGTGCATTTGAGTAACTTTCCGGTGGCCGATGCGTCTTATGTGGACAAGGAACTGGAAGAGAAGATGCATCGTGCTCAAACAATAAGTTCGTTAGTTTTATCGTTGAGACAGCGCGAGAAGATCAAGGTTCGCCAGCCACTTCAGAAGATCATGATCCCCGTATTGGATGATTCGGATAAACACGCCATAGAAGCGGTTTCGGATCTTATAAAATCTGAAGTGAACGTAAAAGAGATCGAATTAATCGATGAAGGTTCCGGCATACTGGTAAAGCAGATAAAGCCGAACTTTAAGAAACTGGGTCCGCATTTTGGAAAAGACATGAAAGCTGTGGCTCAGGTGATTATGAATTTTGGTCAGGAAGAAATTTCACAGCTTGAAAAAGATGGCGAAATATCAGTGTTAATTAACGAAAAAAACACTACATTAACAATTGATGATGTGCTTATCAGCTCGCAGGATATCGAGGGTTGGTTGGTTGCAAATGCAGATGGGATCACGGTTGCATTAGATGTTACCATCACTCCCAAACTGAAGAAGGAAGGAATCGCCAGGGAATTGGTGAACCGTATTCAGAATTTAAGAAAAGATTCAGGTTTTGAAGTTACTGACAGGGTGGATATTACCATTCAGAATGATGCAGAATTACAACCTGCTGTAGCCGAAAATCTTGACTATATAAAACAAGAAACCCTAACAGAAGTACTACAGTTTGAAAGCGAGGTAGTAAATGGAACGGAAATTGCTTTCGACGAGGTAGCCACAAGATTACGAATTAAAAAACATTGAAGCTATGGCAAATGATGCTAAGAACAGATATAGTGATAAAGAACTGGAGGAATTCAGAAAACTTATCCTTGAGAAGATCGAAAAAGCGCAGGAACAACTTGAGCTAATAGAAAGTGCTTATAAGAACGATAGTAATAATGGTACAGACGATACTTCACCTACTTTTAAGGCCTTCGATGAAGGCAGCGAGGTAATGAGTAAGGAAACATCTTCCCAACTGGCCATCAGACAGGAAAAATTTATTCGTGATCTAAAGAACGCACTTATCCGTATTGAGAATAAAACCTACGGTATTTGTCGTGTAACGGGTAAACTTATCAATCCGGAACGATTAAAGCTGGTACCTCATGCAACTTTAAGCATTGAGGCGAAGAACATGCAAAAATAGACCAGGCGTCATAATATATTAAAATCTACCCCAAATTCTTTATTTGGGGTTTTTTATGCTGAAAAATCTACTCTTCATATCCCTTATTCTACTTTCCACTCCAGGCCTATTTGCCCAGAAAAAGATGGAGAAGCAATGGGACGCAACATGGATCGATACCTTATGGATTAGTTCGGATCAGGTTTATAATGTGAAGGTCAAATCGGGAGCAAACAGAAGTATAGCTCTTTTAACCAGAGTGGAGGGTGAATATTTCGAATCTGTTACGGTGGATACTAAAATTGTTGACAGGACATTAAAGATCGGCACCGGTTTTAGTCCTTATTTCAAGCCAAAGAACGACAAGCTGGCTGCGCACAAAGTGCTGTCTATAGAAATGACGGTACAGGTCCCCGAAGATCTGGCGGTTGTTATTAGGTCTAACACGGCGTCTGTACGTTTTGAGGGAGTGGTTTCGTTTTTGGAAACGTCTCTTGATAAGGGTAATTGTGAACTATTAGGTTTCAGAGGGAATGCCAGATTATATTCTATTTCCGGAAATATAACTGTAGTTGCACTAACCAATGTAGGAGGAAGAGCGGTTTCGGAGGAAGGAAGTTTATTTAACGAATTGGAACTGGAGGGAGCTTATTTTATAGAGGCCACAAGCAAACGAGGTTCTATAAGCCTAAGGCGTTTTCAGCAAAAAAATAATTAAAACCGAATAGTGAATGTACTTCCCTGGTCCACTTCACTTTGAACAGAGATAGTTCCCTGTAACGACTCGATCTTGTTTTTAATAAGGAATAAGTCCACCCCTTCGGCATCTTTATTGGGATGAAAAGTTTGATAAATATTAAATAACCTGTTGCCGTATTTCTCCAGGTCGATCCCTAAACCGTTGTCCTTTACCATCAAACAGGGGTTGTCGTTTTCGAAAAAAGAGTAGATCTCGATCACCGGACTTCTTTCAGGATGCCTGTATTTCACAGCGTTTGTAATGAGGTTCACCAGTATACTTTCCATATAGGATGGAATGTATTTTATGGAGGGAACTTCAGAAAAATCGGTAAAAATTTCTGTACGGGTATCGGTAAGTGTATGTCTGATCTTCTTTTTAACATCTACCAAAACCTGTTCGAAATAAACGGTTTCGGTTGGTTCTTTAGCCTTGGCCTGAATAGAACCTAATTCGGCCAGATGGCCGATAGTTGTTGAGATATTATCGGAAATCTCGTATAAACTCTGGCTTATTTCATCCCGTTCGGTTTCCGATTCGGCTGCTTTGAAAAACTCCAGAACCATTTGAAGATTACTGGCGTGTGAACGAAGACTATGGGTGATAATATTTGCGAAGTTGTTGAGTTTGGCGTTTTGAGATTCGATGATCTTCATACTTTTCAACAACTCAATTTCTTTCTGCTTATCGTCGGTTATATCCTGAAACACCCCTTGAATCCCAACCACCTCGTTTTCCTCATTGAAAATAGGCCTTCCTATTGTTCGTGCCCAGAATTGCCGCTTGTTATAGGTTTGCATTTTCAAGGTTGTGGTAAAAGGATGCCCTTCTGCACATTCCATGAAAAGTGCGGTTACTTTTTCTTTGTGCTCGTCTGCGTAGAAGTCTAAAGCGGTACGAAGACTAGGATGATAGTCTTCGGGAATTTCCAGTATTCTTTGTCCTTCGGGATCCAGAAAACTCTTCTTTTCCTTAAAATTCACAGACCATCCACCCGATCCCGTAAGTTTCGATAATTCCTGGTAGTAAAAGTGATCAGGAGTAACAGAATCCGGGGGCGTGGATGTAGTGTAATTAGTACTATTCTGCAACAGTATTCTACTGCGCTTCTGAGCCAAAAAGTTCATTCATTCAACTTTACGTCCGAAATATAGCGAAAATATCTTAATTGTAAGATAATTCCTTCAAAACAAAGTAAATTTTAATTGGGTTTATTTCACGAACGGATAAAAGGACAAATTACGTAAAACCCAGTATAGCACTGCGATTCCGAAGTAAACATAAATAAAGATATTACTGTAAAAAAGTTTAATTCGGTGATTTGTTTCGAACACATAATTATATCCTCTAATACCCAACCCATAAACAATTAAGGGTAAGGAGAGAACCATTAAGGGATTTAGTTGAAAAGCTGTTTGCAGATCGCCGTGAAGTAATTGATGGATGGCACGTTGTGAGCCACATCCCGGGCAATTATAACCGGATAGTAATTTAAATGGACAGGGAAGAAAAAGTGAATTATTGGATGGATTATAATTGAAATATAAAAAAAAACCGCCCCCAAGAATAACGATCGTGAGGGCGATAAATAACATTTTCTTAGAATCCACCACCGGCAACTCCTAATACTACAACAAAAATGATATAAAGTATTACTACAACACCACCTACAACCATACCCCAGATGGAGTATTTCTTTGCATCATCAGCAGCTTTTTGAGCACCTGCATGATCTCCTTGTAGCCAAAGCTCTTTTACCTTGGTCGATTTAATAATAGCTACAATACCTAATGGTAGGCAACACAGTACTGTACAAATAATTGCCCATACCAGATTGTTATCGGGAGGAGTTCCTGCTGGATTGTTAGATGTTTCCATAATTTTTATTTAGTTGGTTATTAATTGACTATAAATATAGGTTAGAATTTTTAAAACCATATATTTTTTTCGGTGTAATGCAGTAATCCAGTGGAAAATCCATGTTTTCATGGATAAAATTTTCCTCCGCTTCAAACAAAGAAAGCCCCACTTTAACACTTTCCGGGCGACATCGAGACAGAAAGCGGTCGTAAAATCCTTTTCCATAGCCAACTCTATGCCCTAAATGGTTGAAGGCCAGTAGCGGAACAAAGATCACATCTAATAATTCAGGGTCGATCTGCACCCCATTTTCCGGTTCTGGGATCCCAAAATCGGAAACTTTTATTTTTGTGTTTTCCTGAAGTAAAATATGCTCCATTTCCATCGTTTCAAAATTAGATCGCGATATCACCACACTCTTGTCCTTTCCCTGTAGAATATGTAGTAAATACTCCGTATTAACTTCTTTTTTACCTGTAATTGGCAGGTAAAGATGATAATAATCGGTTTCCCAAATGGACAGCTCAAGACTACGATTGGCGATCTCCAAGCTGCGGGCCTCTATATCATCCTCCTTTAGATCGTTTCGGAATGCCTTGTATTTTTTACGGATTTGGTCCTTATTCATTAGATCACGCCTGTTGAAATATGAAACAATGCATCACCCTGATAAACCAAAGGAGCCTCATTTACATTGAATACATAGCCCTCATTGCTGGATTTTATCCAGTAATGAACCTTGCCGTATGGATCGGTAATGTGGCCTATTACTTCACCGCGTTTTACCAGGCTACCCACTTTTACAGCAGGCTTGAACATACCCGATGCGTGGGCTCTTACCCATACACTATTAGTGATGGTAACCGAATTCTTCCTGGGAGAGGACACTTTAAATTTGGAACGAAGCATCCCCAAATGATGTAACACTCGTTTCGATCCGTTTACTCCCGTATTACTTACTACATTGTCTATATAGTTGGATTTACCGCCTTCAAACAGTAACATAGGAACGCCTTTCTTTCTACAGGCATTTCGGAAGGATTTCTTGAGGTTTTTGGATTGAAGGATAAAAGGTGCATTAAATATTCCCGCTAGTTCTGTTACATGATCGTCTCCCTTCTCTATTCGGATATGGGGGGCATTGAACCTGCTGGACCCCCCTGTATGAAAATCGAGGCAGTAATCCACATTGGGGATAATATGTGTCATCAACTTGTAGGCAACCCTGGCAGCGAGTGATCCGGATTTGCCACCCGGAAAAGACCTGTTGAGGTCGCGCCCGTCCGGAAATTCTCGAACCTTCTGTAAGAATCCAAAAATATTGATGATCGGGATGCAGATCGTTGTTCCTATCTTAGGCTTGTTGATACCTTTAGAAACTAATTGCCTTACTATTTCAATACCATTAACTTCATCCCCATGAATCCCTGCCGTAAATAAAACGGTGGGCCCTTCATAGATCGATCTTTCAACAAAAATAGGCACGTCGATAGGGGTATTGGTGTGTAATTTTGCGAAACTTAAATTGATCTCTTTGGAAGCGCCAGGGGGGATCACTTCCTTAAATAATACAATGTCCTGTGCTTTCTTTTTTGTCATCTGCGCTTATTTCGCTCTATGTAACTTATTATCTTACTCGCGATGGAGATCCCCGTAGTGGTTTCTATACCTTCCAGTCCGGGTGTAGAATTTACCTCCAGCACCAAAGGTCCTCTTTCACTTTGTAGTATGTCCACCCCGCAGACACCTAAGCGAAGGGCTTTAGCTGCCCGAAGGGCACTATTTTCTTCAGCATAGGTTAATTCTACCATATCTGAAGATCCTCCCCTGTGAAGATTAGACCTGAATTCTCCCTTCTGACTTTGCCGCTTCATGGCCGCCACTACCTTCCCATCTACTACGATCACTCTTAGATCGGAGCCTTGAGATTCGGCAATAAATTCCTGGATGACAAACCGAACTTTTGCAGTTAATAGCGTTTCTATAGTGGAAACAGCAGACGTATATGTTTCGGCCAGGATCACCCCATGGCCATGTGTTCCTTGTAAGATCTTAATTATATATGGGGGGTCACCAAATATTTCCAGCATAGCGTCCACATCTACAGACATTCCCAGTACAGTTCTTGGAACCGGGATCTTAGCATGAGCCAGTATCTGGTTGCAAGTCCATTTGTTTCGGGATTGGAGAATAGGTTCGGCCCCGGCCACACAAAAAACACCCATAGCTTGTAAATGCCTTACCAATGCCGCACCAAAATAGGTGTTCGAGGCTCCAATACGCGGAATAACCGCATGAAGATCCTCTACAAGCTCGTCGTTATAGTAAAGTACGGGCCTGCCTTCCATAATGGCTTGCGTGCAGCGGTTGGGATCGATCACCTCCATCACATGGTTTCTGGATTCTCCGGCTAAAAAAAGACTTCGGGTGGAGTATAAACCTTCCCCGCGTGATAAAATGGCGATATTCATTCTAGAATATTAGTTACTGCAATTTAACAAAAATTAGATTCCGAAGATTTAATGTGTAATTTCTCAAGGACTCAGAAAAATTAGCCGCCTAATTCCATAGGGTTTTAAAACAAGAAGTATCTTTGAGTCTATGGCTAAAGCTCCAGTAAAACTTCAAATTTCAACACTTCCCGAGTCACCGGGAGTCTATCAGTTTTACGATAAGGAAAATAAACTATTATATGTTGGGAAAGCGATCAACCTGAAGAAACGGGTAGCATCGTACTTCAATAAAAAGCACGACAATGGCCGTACGCGACTGCTTGTGAAGAAAATAGTTAACATTAAGCACATTGTGGTAGCGACAGAGACGGACGCCCTTCTCCTGGAAAATAATCTTATAAAAAAATATCAGCCCCGCTATAATGTAATGCTGAAGGACGATAAATCCTATCCCTGGATCTGCATTAAAAAAGAGCGGTTTCCTCGTGTATTTTCCACCCGTAGGTTTATTAAGGACGGAAGCGAGTACTATGGCCCCTATACCAGTATGAAAACGGTGCATACTCTTTTGGACCTGGTAAAAGAGCTATACCAGCTTAGGACCTGTAATTACGATCTGTCTGAAGAGAAGATAAACGCGGGTAAATACAAAGTTTGCCTGGAATATCACCTTGGGAATTGCCTGGGGCCCTGTGAGGGGAAACAAACAATTGAAGATTACGAAGCGAATATCGATGCTATCAGGAATATTATCAAAGGAAATTTCAAGGATTCCTTGAATGGGTTTAAGAAGCAGATGAAAAAACATGCTGCTCTTATGCAGTTTGAGGATGCGCAGCGGGTAAAGGAGAAGATCGAGGTTCTGGAGAATTATCAGGCCAAATCTACCATTGTAAACCCTAAGATAAACAATGTGGACATTTTCACAATTGTCTCCGATGAGACTTATGCGTATGTAAATTTTCTGCAGGTTTCCTTCGGAAGCATAATCCGGTCGCATACCCTGGAAATTAGAAAAAAACTGGATGAGACCGACAAAGTGTTACTCGAACTGGCTGTTGTGGAACTGCGCCAGCGTTTCGATTCGCAGTCACGGGAGATCTATGTTCCTTTCGCTATAAAGACCGAAGCGGGCGTGAAAGTCAGTGTTCCGAAATTAGGCGACAAAAAGAAGATACTCGACCTCTCCGAACGCAATGCCAAGTACTTCAGGATGGAACGCTTCAAACAGGCCAAAATAGTGGACCCGGACCGTCATGAAAAACGCATTATGGCACAGATGAAGACCGACCTTAGATTAAGTGAAGAACCCAGGCATATTGAATGTTTCGATAACAGTAATATCCAGGGAACACATCCGGTGGCGGCCTGCGTGGTATTTAAAAATGGAAAACCCAGTAAAAAGGACTACCGAAAATTCAACATTAAAACTGTGGAGGGCCCGGATGATTTTGCCTCCATGGAGGAAGTGGTGTACAGGCGCTACAAAAGATTGCTGGAAGAGGAGCAACCATTGCCACAACTTATCATCATAGATGGAGGAAAGGGACAGTTATCATCGGCTCTTAAAAGTCTCGAAAAACTAAACCTGCGGGGGAAGATCGCCATCGTAGGGATAGCCAAGCGTCTGGAAGAACTATTTTATCCGGATGATCCCATCCCACTGTATCTCGACAAGAAATCTGAAACCCTCAAGGTTATACAGCAACTTCGGAATGAGGCACATCGCTTCGGAATTGAATTTCACCGAAACAAAAGGAGTAAGGATGCGTTAAATACAGAACTGGAATCTATTTCGGGAATTGGCGAAAAAACCATCGTCGAATTATTGAAGCGCTTCAAGAGCACCAAACGTATTGCTACAGCGAATTTTGAAGAACTCGCTGTAGTTGTAGGAGCCGATAGGGCAAAAAAAATTGTAACGCATTTTCAGCAAATGCCATGAGAATAAAGCTAACACTCATTATATTTTTATTAGGAACGCTATGGGCTTTCTCACAGACGGAAACAGACGATCCTAAGGTTGGCCTGGTCCTTTCCGGGGGTGGAGCCAAAGGGCTTGCGCACATCGGGGCCTTAAAGATCATTGAGGATAGTGGAATTGAAATAGACTATATTGGAGGAACCAGTATGGGGGCTATTATTGGCGGATTGTATGCTTCGGGCTATACCGCCAGGCAGCTGGATTCTATATTCGAAGATCTAGATTTCGACGAACTGATCCAGGATGATATCCCCAGAAGCTCCAAGACTTTTTATGAAAAAGCTGAAACAGACAAATATGCCGTGACGCTGCCATTCGACGGCTTCAAAGTGAGCTTTCCCAGCGGGCTCTCGAAAGGACAGAACGTTTATAATCTATTTTCCAGATTAACCTCTCATGTTAATAACATTGATGATTTTGGAAAATTGCCTATCCCTTTCTTCTGTATGGCCACGAATGTAGAAACAGGGAAGGAAGTGATCATGGAAAGGGGTTACCTGCCACAAGCAATTTCGGCTAGTGGAGCCTTGCCTTCGCTTTTTAGTCCGGTGATAATTGACGATCAGGTGCTGGTAGACGGGGGAGTTAAGAACAATTACCCGGTAGACCGCCTCAGAGCCAAAGGCATGGACATAATTATTGGGGTTGATGTGCAGGACACTTTGAAGAGCAGGAAGGACCTCAATTCAGCTTTCGATGTACTGGTGCAGATAAATAACTACAGGACCATAGAAGATATGGCTAAAAAGCGACAGAAGACCGATATCTACATCAATCCGAATATTACCGATTTTACAGTAGTTTCCTTCGATCAGGGGCGAAAGATCATAGAGGCTGGAGAAGAGGCTGCAGAGCCATTCATTACCCAATTAAGGGAAATTGCAAGTAGGCAAAAACAACGGGCAAGAACAAAACCCGACTTTCTAAAGGAGTCTTCAATTTTTATAGAAAGTGTGGAGATCTCCGGCAATGTGAATTATACCCGAGCCTATGTGCTTGGTAAACTTAAAATAAGAACCCCGGACCAGATCTCTTATAAAAGGCTAAATGAAGGGATCAATAATCTTAGCGCCACGGGGAATTTTCAGGATATAAACTATCGTATGGTAGAAATGGAGGAAGGAAAGCATAAATTGTTTATTGATCTTATAGAAAGCGATTCGCGAAATTTACTTCGCTTAGGGGCGCATTACGACAATTTGTATCGCACAGCAGCCTTAATCAATATTACCAGAAAACGCTTATTTACAAACAACGATATTGCCTCCTTCGATTTTGTGGTAGGCGATAACCTGCGTTATAATTTCAATTATTACATAGACAAAGGGTTTTACTGGAGTATTGGATTGAATTCCCGGTATAGTTTCTTCGAAAAAGATGTGAAGATCGATTTTATTTCACCCGATATAATCTCGGAACCTAATCTTCAGCTTAACCAACTCCAGTTAAAATACGGTGATTTTACCAATCAACTGTATGTGGAAACACTTTTCAGGCGATCCTTCTTACTGGGTGCCGGCGTAGAACATAAATGGCTCCGTTATCTTTCAGAAACCATAGGAATTGATGAAAACAACAACCCGAGAACCATCTTTGAAAACACAAATTACTTCAGTACCTACGGATACGTGAAATACGATACTATGGATGATTCATTTTTTCCTACCAGGGGTTTATTTTTGGAAGGGGATTTTCATTTTTACATGTTTGCCAATGGTAGTAATAAGAATTTTGAGGAATTTTCCATTGCCAAAGCAAATATTGGCTATGCACTTGGCCTGACCAACAATTTAACGTTGCGTTTAAATACCGAAGGCGGGGTTAAATTAGGAGGAAGCAATACGCGTTCCATGGATTTCTTCCTGGGAGGATATGGTTTTGAGCGTATCAATAACATTATTCCCCTGCTAGGTTACGAAGCCTTAAGCTTGAGAGGGGACACCTACCTGAAGAGCGCTGCCAGCTTCGATTATGAGTTTGCCAGGAACCAACATTTGATCCTTGCTGCCAACATAAGTAATGTGGGAGATCAATTGTTCGAGACCGGAGAATGGATCGATGAAATAGACTATACCGGGTATTCTATTGGATATGGTATGGAGACCTTTTTAGGCCCTATTGAATTAAAATATGCCTATTCACCAGAAATCGATACTGACGAGTGGCATGTACGGGTGGGCTTCAGCTTTTAATGTTTTATTGTCTTTTTTGCATCAAAAATTTCCGATATTTGTGGTATGACCGAAAAGGCTTGGAAATATTTACTCCTCGACTTGAAATTTCTCCTTAAGAGAAATCCCGAATAATGCGTTTTTATTGCCCTTAAGTTAGTATTAACGTAATATATTTAATAATGCCACTATATCATAAATTAGGAAAAATACCTCCTAAACGCCATACCCAGTTCCGGAAGGCGGATGGAAGTCTTTACTCCGAGCAGCTGTTCGGAACAATTGGCTTTGATGGGATGTACAGTAATTTGTATCATGAACACCGCCCTACACAGGTGGTTAAGATAAAAGACCAGTACAGCGTAGCGCCAAAGATTGCCAAGGCGAACAACTTACAATCCTACCGTTTCAGGGGTTTTCATGTGAAACCGGAAAATGATTATCTGGAAAGCAGAAAGGTGGTACTTACAAATAGCGATTGCAATATCATTCTTGCTGCCCCCAAAGAGTCATTAAGAGCATATTTTTACAAGAATACAGATGCAGACGAGCTAATCTTTATTCATAAAGGAAGTGGAACGCTTAGAACTTTTATGGGAAACCTAGAGTTCAGTTATGGTGATTATTTACTGGTACCGCGGGGTATGATCTATCAGATCGACTTCGATACAGAGGATAATCGACTTTTTATAGTAGAGTCGTATCGCCCCATTTATACACCAAAGCGATACCGAAATTGGTTTGGGCAGCTACTGGAACATTCACCTTTTTGTGAACGTGATATTAGAAAGCCGGAAAAACTGGAGACTTTCAATGAGAAAGGAGAATTTTTGATGAAGGTGAAAAAACAGGACGAGATCATAGAGATGGTATATGCTACCCATCCTTTCGATGTGGTTGGTTACGATGGGTATAATTACCCATACGCGTTCTCAATTCACGATTTCGAGCCAATTACCGGACGAATTCATCAACCTCCTCCGGTCCATCAAACCTTCGAAACCGATGCGTTTGTAGTATGTAGTTTCGTGCCGCGAATTTATGATTATCACCCGGATAGTATCCCTGCACCTTACAATCACAGTAATATTGACAGTGATGAGGTGCTCTACTACGTAGACGGGGATTTTATGAGTAGGAACGACATAGACGCCGGGCATATATCGCTGCACCCAGCGGGGATTCCTCACGGACCACATCCGGGGGCTACCGAACGAAGTATAGGGCAGGTAAAGACAGACGAACTGGCCGTAATGGTAGATACGTTCAAACCATTGAAAGTAACCGAAGAAGCATTAAAAATTGCCGACGACAAATATTATCAGTCGTGGCTGGAATGATTTAAACAATAATGTGCCTTAAATTGCGCTTAAATTCTTGACTATTCAGAAGAGAAAATTCGCCGAAGGCAAAAAAGATAAAATACCATGAGTAAAGAAGTAAAATCCGTAGACTACGGACTTGAAAAGATATTTGACGGAGCCCAGGACTTTTTACCCTTACTGGGAACAGACTATGTAGAATTCTATGTAGGGAACGCAAAACAATCTGCACATTTCTATAAAACCGCCTTTGGTTTTCAGGATTATGCCTATAAAGGCCTTGAAACCGGATCGAAAGACGTGGTGAGTTACGTGCTGAAACAGGACAAGATCCGAATAGTACTTTCCACTCCCCTGAACAGTAAATCCCCGCTAAACGATCATATCGTAAAGCATGGTGATGGTGTAAAAGTGATCGCCTTGTGGGTTGATGATGCTCGTAAAGCATGGGAAGAGACAACAAGCAGAGGCGCTAAGTCTTACATGGAGCCAAAGGTAGAAAAGGATGAGGATGGAGAAGTGGTGCGGTCCGGGATCTATACCTACGGGGAGACCGTACATATGTTTGTAGAACGAAAGAACTATAACGGTGTGTTCTTACCCGGATATGTAAAATGGGAAACAGATTATAAGCCCACACCTACCGGATTGAAATATATAGACCATATGGTAGGTAATGTGGGCTGGGGACAGATGAACACCTGGGTAAAATGGTACGAGGAAGTGATGGGATTTGTTAATTTCCTTTCCTTTGATGACAAGCAGATCCATACCGAGTATTCGGCCCTTATGAGTAAGGTGATGAGTAATGGTAATGGACGCATTAAATTTCCAATCAATGAACCGGCAGAAGGGATAAAACGCTCTCAAATTGAGGAATATCTCGATTTTTATGAAGGATCCGGAGTACAGCACCTGGCACTTGCTACAGACGATATTATTGAAACAGTAGCGCAACTTAGAGCCAGGGGTGTGGAATTTTTACCTCCACCACCACAGCAGTACTACGATGATATTCCCGGCAGGTTGGGTTCGCATATGGATATGATGAAGGAAGATATTAAAGAGCTTCAGAAATTATCTATCCTTGTAGACGCCGATGAAGAAGGGTATTTATTACAAATTTTCACAAAACCCCTTGAAGACAGGCCTACTTTATTCTTTGAGATCATTCAGCGCATGGGCGCAAAAGGATTTGGGGCAGGAAATTTTAAGGCATTGTTTGAATCTATAGAGAGAGAACAAGCAGCGCGCGGCACCCTATAAGATGTAACTAATTGAAAACTCCATCGTCTAAATGATGGAGTTTTTACTTTGGAACAGTAGTTGTATTTAACGCTACCAAATCTTAATACTTATGCTATGAAAAGGCTTATTACGCTTTTTTTCTTTTTTTCTTTCATCGCTGTAAATGCCCAGGAACAGGCCTATGGGGATGGAGAATGGTTTAAGTTTCGGGTGCACTACGGTTTCGTAACGGCTGGTTACGCCACCTTGCAGGTTGACAATGCGTATCTGGAAGGACGCAGTGTGTATCACGTAAAAGGGGAAGGGCGTACTACAGGGGTCTCTAAATTATTCTTTAATGTAGAAGATTATTACGAATCCTATATAGATAAATACAACGACAGACCGTATCGATTTATTAGAAAGATCGATGAAGGAGGGCATACCAAGGATATTCAGATCGATTTCGATCATAACGCGGGAATGGCTCTGGTAAACAACAAAAAGCATAAAACCAAGGAGCTTGTTTCCTTCCCCAGTGATGCCCAGGATATGGTTTCGGCATTTTATTACCTTAGGAATAATCTTGATGTTACCAAGATCTCGGAGGGAGAAACAGTCGATATGAATATGTTCTTCGACAAGGAGAATTATAAATTCAGGCTGAAATTCTTGGGTAGGGAAACCTTAAAAACTAACTTTGGCAAAGTGTCTTGTCTGGTTTTCAGGCCTTACGTACAGGCAGGCCGCGTGTTTAAAGAAAAAGAGAGCCTAACTGTTTGGGTAAGTGATGATAACAATAAGATCCCGTTACTTATAAAAGCCGATCTGGCAGTTGGTTCCTTAAAGGCCACTTTAACAGAATTTAAAGGATTAAAACATTCATTTAAAATTATTGTAGATTAATGCCTCGATGGAAATTCAACCGGAAACCTTAAAATTACTCGAACAGTTAAAAAAGAAATACGATGCGATCGATCAGGATCTCGATACACACCTGGAAGGGTTGCTGTATGGAGAACCTATAACGTACTGGGACTACATCCAGACCGATGCCCTGCTTAATCTTCAGATACAACGAACTACCCTGCCGGATGAGATGGTATTTATCATGTACCATCAAATCAATGAGTTGCTGTTTAAAATGATCCTCTGGGAAATTAGCCAGGTTGCACACCACGAGGCGCTCACAGCAAAGTTCTTTTCAGAAAGATTGATGCGAATAAGCCGTTATTTCGATATGCTTACTTCCTCGTTCCAGATCATGACCGAAGGGATGGAAGTGGAACAATACCTGCAATTTAGAAATACGCTTACACCGGCCAGTGGATTTCAGAGTGCCCAATACCGTAAGATCGAATTTGCCTCAACCGATCTTATCAATCTCATCGATGCGAGGTTCAGGGATACAATAGATCGCGACACACCTTACGAACATGCGCTGGAACATTTGTACTGGCAGGCAGCAGGAAAGAATTATCAAACCGGAAAAAAGAGTTATCTACTCAGTGCTTTCGAAGAAAAATATAAAAACGAATTTATCGCATTTACAAAAGAGTATAATACTATAAATTTGTACGCGAAGTTTAAAAGTCTGCCCGAATCAGTAAAAGAAGATCCCAAACTAAGAAATGCCATGCGACATTACGATCGCACCGTTAATATTAAATGGGTGATGGCACATTATAATACGGCAGTGAAATATCTCAATCACGGAAACGAACCGGAAGAGGCTACCGGTGGCAGTGATTGGGCAAAATATATGCTACCAAAATATCAGCGGAGAATATTCTTCCCCGAGGTATGGACTGCCGAAGAACTGAAAAACTGGGGCCATGATGTATAGTTGCTAAATTGAATTAACTTGAAGAAATTAACCTATTTACTCCCCGTAATACTGCTATTTGTAGCTTGCAGCACCGAAATAAAAGAAGAAGATGAGGTAGCAGAAGTAGAGCTGCCACCAATTATAGAAGAATACGGCTATGTCCTGAACGATTTTAACGTAATTAGGGATACAATAAGGCCCGGAGATACTTTTGGCGACATACTCGACGCCAATGGCGTTACCCAGGATAAGATCTTTGAAGTGGCTACCAAATTCAAAGATAGCTTCGATGTTAGAAAAATGGTGGTAGGAAAGCCATATGTGTTGCTAAACGCCAAAGACAGTACAAATACTACTCAGGTATTTATTTATGAGAAGAACAAGGTGGACTACGCAGTGGTGGATTTTAGAGATTCGATATCCTCCTTTAACAGCAGGAAACCTGTATCTTATGTAGAAAAATCGGCCTCGGGGGTTATAAGCAGTTCCTTGTACCAGACCATGGAAGAAAATAATCTTAGTCCGTACATGTCTGAACGACTGGCCAATATTTATGCCTGGACCATCAACTTTTTCGCCATACAGCCCGGAGACAGGTTTAAGGTGATCTATACCGAAAAATACATTAACGATACTATTCCTGCCGGACTTGATAAAATAAAGGCAGCTTACTTTGAGCATAAAGGAAAACAGCTGTATGCATTCCGCTTTGTGGGTGATACAGTGAATTTCATTCCCGATTTTTACGATGAGAATGCCGAAAACCTGAGAAGGGCATTCCTGAAAGCGCCGGTAAAATTCAGCAGGATCTCATCCCGGTATAATTTAAAACGCAGGATAAAGTACTATGGCTATAAATTAAGGCCTCATAAAGGAACCGATTTTGCAGCCAATATCGGCACCCCTATATTAGCCACCGCCGATGGCACAGTGACCAAATCTGAACGCCGGGGAGGAAATGGTAATTATGTAAAAATTAAACATAATAGCACCTATTCTACCCAGTATCTGCATATGAAAAGCAGAAATGTGAAGGTAGGCGACTTCGTTCGTCAAGGCGATGTGATTGGATGGGTAGGTATGACCGGAAATACCGGAGGGCCGCATGTTTGTTATCGATTTTGGAAGAATGGCAGACAGGTGGATCCGTTTAAAGAGGATCTTCCCGCATCCAAACCTCTTTCGGAACAGCTACAGCCGGAATACTTCCAATTTATTGCTCCTTTGAAGGAAAATCTGGACTGTATCACTTTTTAAATTTTCTTTTTTTTCGCTGTTGATAACCCTGTTATTAATTAAAGTGCCGATTTTCAGAATGTTACTCATTAAATCTTACATTTAATCGGCGTGTATTTCTTAATATTTTCTTAATCCAAAAATTATTATATGAAAATTATTGGAAGTAATTTTGCGCCAATATTCATAAACTAAACATTAAACAATGAAAAAACTTTTACTTTTAGTTTTCTTATTCGGCAGTTTAACTGCATTTTCTCAGGGAACGGTAACAGGAACAGTACAAGATGCTGATCTTGGAGGACCCCTTCCCAATGCAAGCGTTGTTGAAGTTGGTACCAGTAATGGAACTATTTCCGACTTCGACGGGAACTTTACTTTGTCCGTTTCATCAAACACGGGACAAGTTGAAATATCCTATTTAGGGTATGTAACCAGAGTTATTTCTTTTACTTTAAGTAATGGTTCGGCAAATTTAGGGTCTGTTTCCCTCGATGCCGATGCTGCTACTTTAGGTGAGGTTGTAATTGTAGGGACAGGGGTTATTGACCTCGCAGACGACAGACAAACACCTGTTGCAGTATCTACTATTACCGCTCAGGAGATCACGACCAAAGCGGCTGGTAACGTAGAATTTACAGAGGCGATGAAAAATACACCTTCTGTATATGTTGCCAATCAGGCCGGAGGTTTCGGTGATAGCCAGATCTTCTTACGTGGTTTTAACGACAGCAACACGGCTTTCCTACTTAACGGACAGCCAATTAACAGTGTTGAGGACGGTAGAATGTTCTGGTCTAACTGGGCGGGTATGGCAGATGTTGCCAATGCTATCCAGATCCAAAGGGGTCTTGGATCCTCAAAACTTGCTATCTCATCTGTTGGTGGTACAGTTAACATTATCTCTAAAACCACAGATCAGCGTGAAGGCGGATTTGTGAGATTCCTGGCAGGTAACGATAGTTACTTCAAAGGAACGGCGAGCTATAACACCGGTCTTAGCGACAGCGGTTGGGCTTTCTCTGTATTAGTAGACCACTGGCAAGCACATAGAAAATATGCTATTGGTACTGCAGGACAAGGACAAAACTATTTGTTCTCTGTTGGTTATAAGCCCAACGAAACTCACGCATTTAACTTCCTTATCACAGGTGCGCCACAATGGCACGACCAGAATTTCTCAAACAGTCTGGACACCTACGAGCTTTACGGGGAGAAATACAACGGAAACACAGGTTTCTTAGAAGGAGAACGCTATACTGAAAGAAGAAACTTCTATCACAAGCCGGTTGCAAACCTTAACTGGGATTACACCATTAGCGACAATGCAGACCTTTCTACTGTAGCCTATGCCTCTTGGGGCCGTGGTGGTGGAACAGGAATGTACGGACGTGGAAGCCGTGTTCGATTAGGTATCAACGGTGAGATCGATTTCGATCAGATCGTTCAAAACAATATGGATATCGCAGATGCTAACGGTGTTGGAGCCTTTAGCGATGCACGTATCCGCAGATCATCTATGAACAACCACAACTGGTACGGACTGCTTTCTAGTTTAAACCTTGAAGCTGGTGAAAACTGGAACATCAATGCAGGTTTCGATGGTAGACTATATCACGGAGATCACTTCAGACAAGTAAACGACCTGCTTGGGCTTACCGGATTGGAAGAGAACGGACAGATCTTTATGAACGAATTTGAAGCCGATCCATGGAGTACCTTATTCGATTCTGCCGAAGAGGGAGATCGTATAGATTACGACTACTCTGAAGACATCAACTACTTAGGTGGTTTTGGTCAGGTGGAATACGCTACCGATAAGTTCTCGATCTTTGTTCAGGGTGCATTTTCTACCCAGTCTTTCCAGAGAGAAGAGCGTTTCGACGTGGCAAATGCCGGTAAATCTGAAAAAGTAAATAAAACCGGTTATAACATCAAAGGAGGGGCCTCATATAACATTACCGAGGAGCATGCGATCTTTGCAAATGCAGGTCAGTTCTCACGTCAGCCATTCCTGGATAACATTTTCAGAGACGTTCGTGGTTCTAACGATCTTGCTATGCCTGAAGTTGACAATGAAGAGATCCTGGGACTGGAAGCAGGTTACCGTTTCGAAAACAGCAATCTTCGAGTGAATGTGGATGTATACCGTACCGAATGGGGTAATAGATTTATCTCTGCCGGAGGTGAAGACAATTCAGACCCTAAAAACTCTGTATTCTATACCGATAGATTTACCGATGTAACTCAGCTTCACCAGGGTGTGGAATTCGATTTCGAATACCGTCCAAACTACGGGGCATGGAGACTACGAGGTTACGGATCTATCGGTAACTGGAAGTTTGATGGAGAAACTCCATTTACAAGACAGAACGATGATACCAGTGAGTTTATCGTTACCGATGGTATGCTGGATCTTACCGGAACTAAAGTAGGTAACGCACCTCAAACATCTTTTGGTGCTGGCTTATCAGTTAAATTATGCGACGGTCTTACAGTAGACGGAGATTACAACATCTATACAGACCTTTATGGTTTTGTAAGTGCCGATGATGTAATTGAAGCTGCCCAAATGGGTGAGCGCTACCAGGCAGAACGTTTGCCAGCCTACACTTTAGCCGATGCCGGACTTACCTATAAGTTTACTTTAGGTGGACAGCGTCTTACCTTTAGAGGTAACGTATACAACCTGTTCAACGAAGCTTATATTAACCAGAGAGATGCTTTTGGTTATTACTTAGGTGTTGGAAGAACGTATAATGCAAGCTTACGATTAAACTTCTAAGAATTTTTTCTTCTGAAGTAAAACCGCCTCTCCGGCTTAAAGGAGAGGCGGTTTTTTTATTCAAAATATGCTACCTTTGAAAGACTTCTAAACAAAACCAACTATGTACACAACCGTTCAGTTTATTCATTCCTGGTGGGCCTATCTTGTTCTTTTCATGCTTCTTATTGCTACGATTAACTCATTAGCCGGCCTGGTTGGCAAAAAAGAATACCAACCCAGGGATTTCAGAATAGCCCTCTTCACGCTTATTGTCACTCATTTTCAGTTTCTAATAGGTTTGATCCTCTATATAGTTTCCCCTATGGGACTCAAGAATATCTCCAATGTAGGTATGAGCGAAGTGATGAAGAACGGAGAGTTCAGGCTCTACGCGGTAGAACATCCACTTATCATGATCATCGTGGTTGTACTGGTGACCGTTGGATACTCTAAGCATAAAAAACGATTGGTTTCCGGACCCAAGTTTCGCGCCCTCACCATTTTCTATACGCTGGCTCTCATCTTTACCCTAAGCCGTATCCCGTGGGCTCAGTGGTTTAGTTAATTTGTATTGGTAGCTGAGGCTTCAGTTTCTTTGATCAGGTACACAAAGACCGGGAAATGATCGCTGTATCCCCCGGTGAATCCACTTGCTGTAAAACTGCGAAAGGGATATCCTTTATATCTACCCTCACGGGCAATTAGTTTTCGCGAATTATAGATCCCTGCCGTGTAGAATCGATAAGTACTGTAGTCTTTTTTAAGTAATTCTGAAGAAAGCATGATCTGGTCGAATAGATTCCAACCGTCTGCATAGGCTAAGGTGCCCAACCCTTTTCGATACATAGGCTCCATTGGGTTGTACATTTTTTTAAGCTGTGAAGTGTCTTTTTTCATCGTGGTCTTCAAGGTTCTTTTTATGCTCGCATTTACAGGGTCATCATTAAAATCACCCATATTGATGATCTTAGCATACGGATCGACGCTCCATAATGAATCTATTAACTGTTTATTGAGCCTGGCGGCCTTTATACGCTTGGACTGACTTCTGGCTTCACCACCACTGCGGGAAGGCCAGTGGTTAACAATGATATGGATCAATTCCCCCTCCAGGTATCCACTTACAATGAGTTGATCCCGTGTAAAAATCCTTTTTGTGCTGTCATGGTCGTCAAAAAGTAATAACTCCACGGCCTTGTAGTGAGAAGGAACAAAGACAGATTTCTTATAAAGTAGGGCAACGTCTATGCCGCGACGATCTGGAGAATCGAAATGAACCAGCCTGTAATCTGTTTCCCGCAGGGGGCCAGCATTGAGAAGATCTTCCAATACACGCCGGTTTTCGATCTCACAAACTCCTATAATGGACGGTGATTGCCCGGTTATCTCTTTTCCAATTTCAGAAATCACTGTGGCCATGTTCCAAACCTTTTTTAAATAGATGTCCTCTGTCCAGTGATCTTTACCTTCCGGAGTTCTGTCGTTGTCGAAAGTAATTGGATCATCTTCAAAATCGAACAAATTCTCAAGATTGTAAAAGGCTATGGTGTGGATCTTAAATGATCTGTTTTCCTGTGGGTAGATAAGGTTAGGCCAGTTAAATAGTATCAGAAAAAAAAGGTATGAGATTCTCATTTCGTTAGTGGGTTTAGAGTTCATACCGGGGAGTGCTTAAATGTAGACAAACTAATTCCGGGAACACATGCTTTTCATGAAATCAGACTTATAAGTATTTAAAAATCTAAGTAAAGCGGGAAACCCCTTAGTGCGTTTTTATACTTTTATTCGATCTAGCAGTCTCTAGTACTTCCCACACAACGTATCTTTTTTCGGATGGAACTTCGTTTTTACGACTGTTCAGGTAAATGTTCGAACATATACGTACTAACCATTTTCTTCCATGAGGTGTTCGGGATTGATAGCTACATATTTCATGCTCATGAGCGTGTTGGTATATTCACAAACTACTGTCGTAAAAGGCAGGATACTGGACACATATTCCGGTATAGCCATCCCTTCGGTTCAAATACAGATCATGGGCCACATAAAGCAAGTACAAAGCGATAACGAGGGCTATTTTATATTCTCTGATATTGATTTGCCAATCGGAGAACAAATTATTCAATTATCTCATGATGACTATCTAACCAAAAAACTAAGGATAACTATCACAATGGGCAAGATCGTGGATCTAAACCCGGTCTTGCTGGAAGCAGATCTGTCTCTGAGCGAGCAACAAACCGGGATCATCAGTTTAACCGATTACGAATTGGATAATGAGGAAGAGAGTTCGCAAAATATCTCGGGATTATTACAAGCCTCCAGGGATGTTTTTCTAAATGCAGTTGCTTATGACTTCAGCGCTACTTTTTTCAAACCAAGAGGGCTTGATAATGCGTATAGTAAGTTACTCATCAATGGGATTGTGATGAACAAGTTAGCTTCGGGCAGACCCTTATGGAGTAATTGGGGCGGGTTAAATGACCTTCAGAGGAACATTGAGTACAACAGGGGTACTACCCCGGGCGATTACGATTTTGGCGGCGCAAATGGTACAACACATATACTTATGCGCCCTTCTCAGTACAAACGCGGAGGACGTATCTCTTACGCTCTTGCAAACAGGAGCTATGAAGGCCGAGCCATGGTTTCATACAGTAGCGGACATACGAGAAGTAAATGGTCGTATTCGGTATTAATATCAAGGCGATATGGGGAAAGAGGGTATGTAGAAGGTACTCCATACGAGGCTAATTCGGTTTTTATAGCTGTTGAGCGTGCATTGAACGATGCACACAGTCTTAATCTGGTTGGTATCTATACTCCTGTGCGCAGAGGCCGCTCTACTGCGCTTACTGAAGAAGTGGAAAGCCTAAAAGGGAACAGATATAATCCGCATTGGGGAATTCAGGATGGAAAAATACGAAGCAGTAGAATCCGGTATATTGAAGAACCCATACTAATGTTGAATCATTATTGGAAAATTTCCGAAGGGAACAAGATCAATAACAATATCGCTTATCAAAGCGGGAAGATAGGGAACAGCCGCCTGGACTATGGCGGAAGACGAAACCCATTGGCAAATTATTACCAGCGATTACCAAGTTATTTTCTTCGGAACCCAAACCCTACTCCTCTTGATTTTCAATTAGCTTACGAAGCAGAACAGGAGTTTATCAATAAGGGTCAGCTTGATTGGAATTCCCTTTATGAGGCAAATACAAAAACAACAGCAGGACTTTCGGCCTATATCATTCAGGAGGATGTTGTCAGGGATACTCAACTATCCATGAGCAGTATTTACAACGGGAGCCTGTCTGAAAACATACGTCTGGACGGAGGGTTGAGTTATCGAATGCTAAGAAGTGAGAATTATGCCGAAGTTACTGATCTACTTGGCGGACAAGGATATTTGGATATCGATCATTTTGGTGAGGATACTAATTTTATTCAAAGTAATCTTCAAAATCCCGATAGGGTTGTAACCGAGGGAGAGCGGTATAAATATAATTATGTAATTCAAGCCTCTAGCCTAAGAGCCTTTATTCAGACCAGGATAAACCTGTCAAGAGTGAATCTATATATTGCCGGTGGAGTTTCCCAGGTAAATTACCAGCGAACTGGTCTTTATCAGAATGGATATTTCGCTCAATCCAACCGTTCCCTGGGAGATAGTGAGTCGATCAATTTTACTGGCTTTAATGCTAAATTAGGAGGGCTCTATAAATTCAATGGACGTCACTTTTTCGAATTGAATGCAGCCCTGCTGGCCCACCCACCCAGCTTACGAAATAGTTTTGTTAACCCCCGTCAGAACAATGATATCGTTGATGGCCTGGCGATAGAGAATACAAGGATGGCGGATGCAAGCTACCTGTTCCGAACTCCCAATGTTAAAGCAAGGGCATCCGCTTTTTATAATGAACTTTCTAATCGTACAGAAATTGGTTTTTACTTTACACAAAATGCGTTGGGGAGTGAAGATAATAACGCATTTGTTCAGGAGATCGTTACCGGGATCGGCAATAGAAATATAGGGACGGAAATAGGTGCTGAAGTAAAAATATTTCCAACCTTCAAATTAAAAGCAGCTGCATCTGTGGGGCAGTATATTTATAACTCAAATCCTTTACTTTACTTATCTGGAGACGATTTCGACAGCAACCCGCTTGACGGAGTGGTGGAAGGGAACGATATTGAAATCGTTGGAGGGAAACGAACCGTGATCCTGGAGAATTATCATGTGGCAGGGGGACCGGAGAGAGCAGCCCAGGTAGGTGTGGAATATCGCGACCCCAATTTTTGGTGGGCCGGAATTACAACCAATTATTTTTCGAACACCTATGTTGATATTAGTTATCTAAGGCGCACGCCGGATTTCTACACAGACTCCGACGGACTTCCATATTCAAACTACGATATAAACACGGCGCGAGCTTTGCTCAAACAGGAAGAACTCGATGATTATTTTCTGGTGAATGTGGTGGGAGGAAAGTCCTGGCGTGTTGGCGGGTATTATCTCGGGCTTTTTGCGTCGATCAACAATGTACTTAATAGCAGGTACAGAACAGGCGGGTTTGAAGATTCTCGAAGGGTAAGTTTCCAACAACAATTGGAAGAGAGAAACAGGAAGTACGGTCCCTTGTTTGGGAATAAATATTTCTTCGGAAATGGAACCACCTATTATGTAAACCTGTATCTAAGATTCTAATCGTATTAACTTCAGAAATTATGAAAAATCTCCCAGCGATAGCAAGCACTTTATTACTACTAAGCGTGTGTATTATTTCCTGTGTTACGGATGATGAGTTCAATGTCCCTGAGATCGAGCTCGTAAATATTGAGCTCTTGGGGATGGAGATCAGTATAGAAGCATTAAAGGATGCCTTACTCCAGGAAATGGCCAATAATGGCAATGATGTGTTAACCATAGAAGAAGATATTTATATAACAGCCTATGTGATCTCAAGTGACGAACATGGAAATTTCTTCGAAGAGATCCTTGTACAGGACGTTCCTAACACACCCTCGGCCGGATTAAAGATAAAGATCGATTCTAACCCTTTATTTTCCCGTTTCGAGTTCGGGCGGAAAGTGTATGTAAAACTTATGGGCCTAACCGTTGGTATGGACAGCGGACAACTTACGGTGGGGATTAGGGATGGTAACCGAATTGGCCAAATATCCGAGTCTCGTATGTTCGACTATGTTGCCAGGGATACCACTGTGGTTGCTATCCAGCCAGCTCCTGTACTAATTTTAGAACTATCTGAGGACTTAATAAACACCTATGTTCAATTAAACGATGTTCAATTCAATCGTATGGAAGTACTGGGTGACAACCCGCTTACCTACGCCGGTGAGCCCACCGATATGTTCGACGGGGAACGCACTTTGGAGAGTTGTGTTGAAAATGCGAGTATGGTGTTCAGTACCTCTACCTTTGCCGATTTCAGATCTGTACAGATGGCCGCCGGGAAAGGAACAATTACAGGAATATTTACCTATAATTTTTTTGGAGATGAATTCAATTTGGTGGTAAATGATCTCAACGGAATACAGCTGGATGGGATAGATCGCTGTGATCCGCTGGAGGTTGATTGCGGAATTGCGGGGACTGTTGGAAATACGATTTTATTTGGCGAATTCTTCGAATCTCAGATGGAGGGTGAGCCAATTCAAGGTAATGGCTGGACCAATTACGCTGAAGCCGGCTCCGAAATATGGGAAGCTTATTTCGACGATGGATCCAATGCCTCACTGGGGATATCGGCACGAATGGGCACTTATATGAGTGGCGATGATGAGAATATTGGCTGGCTCATCACTCCCGAAATAAATTTTAATGAACAGCAAGGAGAAACGCTCAGTTTTAAAACTTCCAACAGCTTTGCCGATGGGAGCCTTCTGGAACTGTTTTTTTCTCATGACTGGGACGGTGACCCCGCGTCTGTCACTAATGCTACCTGGAACCTTTTACCCAGTGCTGTGATCGTACAGGATGACGATTTCTTCGGGGATTGGATATTTTCCGGTAATGTCGACTTAAGTTGCATCGAAGGGACCGGCCATATCGCCTGGAAATATGTAGGCAGCGGAGATCCCGACTTTGATGGAACCTACGAACTGGACGAGATCGAGATACGCTCAAATTGATTTAATTGTATACTTTCGTATAGTGAGATCTACTGCACTACATACAAAGTTTTGTTCGGGTTTGGCTACAGTTATCTGCCTCGCAGGACTTAGCGGCTGTGAGAATAAGCCATCTCTACCCGATCCCCTGCAAGCAGGCTGGGAGGGGAATAAGGTTTGCGAAGTGATCCGGGACGATAGTAGTTTACGGGTCTTAAAATGCACCTTTCCGCCGGGAGTTGGGCACGAGAAACATTACCATGCACCTCATTTTGGATATACCCTAAAGGGAAGTACCTTCAGAATAAAAGACACCACCGGAACAAGGGAAGTAGATGTGCCTACGGGCTATAGTTTTTCGAAACATCAGATACAGGAGCACGAGGTATTGAACATTGGGGATAGTACAGCTGTCTTCCTGATCATTGAACCCAAAAAATAAGTGAAACAAAAAACCCTTTCGTTGTGAAAGGGTTTTTTATGGATGATATTAGTTAGTTGAAAACGACTAGCGTTCTACTATGATAAACTCAGATCGTCTGTTCTTATCATGTTGTTCTTTAGTACAATTACTTCCACAATCGAATTTTGGATCGTTCTCACCCTTTCCTTCACCACTGATCCTCGAGGCATCCACACCTTTAGAGATCACATATTGTACTGTAGACTGTGCTCTGCGCTCACTTAGATCTAAATTGTATTCGTCGTTACCTCTGTTATCGGTATGACTCTCAACTTTGATCACCATTCTCGGGTATTTCATCATGATCGCCACTAATTTATCCAGCTCGAATGCTGCCTGTGGCTTGATATTGGATTTATCCAGGTCGAAATAGATCGGGTTAAGGACCACCCGGTCATCTACGATGATCTCTTCTATCGGACGCAGCCTGATCACCACATCAACTTCGGTATTATTGGCGGCTTCAACAACAACAGCATTGCTCTCGAAATCCTTCATGATCCCTTGTAATACATGTCCCTTATCACATTCGGCGGTGAATTTTGTTGTGCCATTTTCTCCGGTGGTTCGCGAACTCAGGTTGTTTTCAAATTCGTCGTACATATCTACACGTGCTCCCGAAATAGGACCATCGGTATATTCGTTAAGTACAGTTACGTTGTAAGTTACTTCACAGGCGATCTCAAGCTCTTTAACCGCATAGATATCGTCTCCTCCTTTTCCGCCTTCTCTGTTGGAAGACACATAACCGGTCATAGTTACCGGGTCGAATACAAAGGCAAAATCGTCACTGGAACTATTTACACCTTTACCCATATTCACCACTTCCATATTCCCGCTACGGGTAATGGGAACCATAAATACATCCAGCAATCCAATACCCAGGTGACCATCACTGGAGAAATAAAGAGAACCATTACTGTCTACAAATGGAAAACCTTCCCGACCTTCGGTGTTTACAACGCTGCCCATGTTTTCAGGTGTACCAAAAGTACCATCCTTATTCACGGTAACTTTGTAAATATCACTCATTCCCTGGCCGCCCGGCATATCACTTGCGAAATACAGGGTATTCCCGTCGGGGCTAAGTGCCGGATGCTGTACTGAATATTCGTTGCTGTTCCATGGCACAGACTGTACGCCTTTCCACTGGCCGTCGATCAATTCGGCGTAGTATAGATTGATGTGGTTAACACCTTCTTCACTCTTATCGTAATCGCCCTGGTAGTAATCGTTCCTGTCGAAGTACATACGCTTGCCGTCTGCAGTAATGGCAACGGTACCTTCGTGAAATTTTGTATTCACATCACCGGCTTCCAACAAGGTGGCATTTTTAATGGTGCCCCCTACGTTCTGAGCCTTGTATATATCCAGGTATGGCTCTTCGTTCCATCCGTATTTTTTACGACTGGTGTTACGGCTGGAGGCAAAATAGAATTCTTTTCCCATAACGAACGACCCAAAATCGGAGTATTCGGAATTGATCTCTTCCAGATTTTTGGCCTCCCATCGTTGAACTTCGTCCATGATCAACGGGATGTAATTAGGGTTTTTCATAAACTCCCTGGCGCGCGAATCGTTAGGTTTTAATTCGGCGTATTTTTGCATCCAGGTGTTGTGTTCAGAAAATTTCCCGTTGGCTTTCAGAGACTGTGCATAATTGTAGACAACCTCCGGATTAAGGTTCCTGCCCTTAACCACTCGTCTGTAATAGGTTTCGGCTTTTTTGGTATCGTTAATAAAGTAGTAACTATTACCTAGTTGCTGAAACACATAGCGGCTGCCTTTACCTTTTTTAAGTAATTTCTGATAGGCTGCAGCAGCATCGGTGTACTGATAGCGCGCATACAGCTGGTCGGCCTTTTTAGTGTCTTTATTTTGAGCGGTTGTCACTGTTGTGCTTACCGCGATGATTAGAAGGAATGTAAATAATTTTTTCATCGTAACTGAACTTAGATTTTAGTGATTAGAAGTATCTCGGTGAGCGTAGTGTTCGTTTATTAAAGAACAGATCGAAGGTCAAGATCACTTCATGTGAAGCATCTGCCACGGCATCAAGATCAGATGTTATATAGTCGTAAGCATATCCAACCCGGATATTTTCAGTAACCTGGAACCCGACAAGGCCACTGAACGAATCGTCTAATCGGTATGAAGCACCAATCTCGAATTTCTCAAAGAAGAGTGCATTAAGGTTTCCGTCGAAGGAAACAGGAGCATCGAAAGCCGACTTAACCATTACTGAGGGTTTTAGTTTTACATTTTCCGAAACCTGGAAAACGTATCCGGCAGTTGCGAAATAATGATTGGTTTCAGAACCATACTTCAAGCCGTTCTCATCAAGGTGAACAGAATTAAGTAAGTTCGGTACCGAAAGGCCTACATAAAAATTGTCGCCATATAAAAAGGCTCCGGCACCTACATTGGGATATGTACTGCTAATGTCCTGTGAAAAGAAAGGATCGTTAGGATCCTGCAGTTCGAGATCTGTTAAACCAACATCGTGAAAGGTAGCACCTGCTTTAATACCCAAAGCAACCTTAGTGTTACCACCAATTTCCAGGGTGTAAGAGAAATCGGCATATACGTTAGTTTCACTCACAGGCCCGAGCTCATCCTTGATCGCAGATAATCCTAAACCTACTTTGTCTCCAAAGGGAGTGTGAGCCGAGAAGGTAAATGTCTCAGGAGCTCCATCGAAACCAGACCATTGCTTCCTGTATAAGGCGGTAAGGGAAAGGCTTTCTTTAGAACCTGCGTAGGCAGGGTTTACCACGTTCATATTGTACATGTATTGCGTATACTGCGGGTCTTGTTGCGCCGTAATAAATTCGGTGCTCAGTATAGCTAGTAAGAGTACTAATAGCGACAGTTTTTTCATTATAATTAGTTATTATTGGTTGTTATCTGTTTAAATATATCCAACCGCTTAGCGGTTCTTCGGTTTGTAATTCGATCGTATAGAAATAAGTGCCTACAGGAAGTTCGGAACCATCATCTGTTTGTCCCATCCATTCGTTCACATACTGTTCTTTTTCATAAACTAATAATCCCAGCCTGTTGTAAATGGATAATTTTACGATTCCGGAACGGTCGTTCAGGAATTCCAGGTCCAGCGTATCGTTCATGTTGTCCCCATTGGGGGAGATCCCCTGGGTTATCACACAATTTTCATTGGCATAGAATTGCACATTTATACTGTCGGTGCCAATACATCCGTCGTCATTTACTTCCACAGTATAGATTCCTTCTTCGGTCACTTCAAGGGTTTCTGAAATCTCACCTTCTATTTCCCCACCATCCCGGTACCAGGTATAAGTAAAGGTCGAACCACCCGCGTTTATAGGAGTTGCTGTTAATATGCGAACTTCCTGGGCGCACTTTACAATATCCTCACCCAGCTCTATTTCCGGCAGTGTTCTGAAATTAATGGTAACATCGTCAAACTCTGTACAACCATCAATAGTTACTTCCACACTATATACCCCATCCGCTGTTACAGTGATCGTAGGAGTTGTTTCTCCAGTACTCCACAGATACGATGCTCCCGAAGGATCTGCACCAACAATAATAGGTACGATCTCGAACGAACTGTCACCGCAGGGCTCAACAAAGTCTCCTATATCTACGGTAAATGAAACCAGCTCGATAAAAACAGAATCGCTGATCACACATCCGTTTCCTGTTACTTCGGCGGCGTATTGGCCGGTTTCTGAAACGTCCAGGGTGGCGGTTATTTCACCCGGGATCTCTACTTCATCTCTGAACCATTTATATGAAATACCTGTTAGCTCACTGGAGTTGGTAGGAGTGGCGTCCAGGGTAATAATTTCTTTATCGCAAATCAGGCTGTCATCGCCAAGATCGAATTCCGGAACCGTGAAGAATTCCACTAGGATCTCATCACTTACTATACATTCGGGTGTAGCCGCGAAGGTAAGTTCTACTCTGTACAGTCCTGTTTCCGAAATATCCAGGGTTTGATTGGTCGCACCGGGGATGGCTACCCCATCTTTAAACCATTGATAATCTGCGTCCGGATTATCACCTGCATCCAGGGTAATTATTTCTCCCTCGCATTGGGCTTCGGGGTCTCCCAGTAGGATGTCATCTCCCAGATCTACATTTCCAATATTGAAACTTCCTGCTTTTAAAAATACAGCCGAATCGAAGGCGGTATCTCCCCGGTCTGCCAAAACCATTTTGATGGTATAAACTTCATTGGGAATAATATCTATAGTAGCAGTTGTTAAGGTTACTGTAAGTCCGTCGAATTCAATTTCATTGGTTGGCGGATTCGAATTTGTAACGTAGAGGTCCGGAAAGTAATTCGTTCCCAGTATTTCGAAACCACATAAGAAGGTATCGCTATGGATAGAGGCCGTACTAACCGGGACATTATTAGAACCGGGAACGGCAGCTACATTCGTCCCGCCAAAGGGAGCTCCGGAGACATTTGGAATGCCCGGGCCTTTTATGAGGAAGGCGAAACCATCGCGAAAATCATCGCTGCATTCCCATTGATTTTCATATTCTTCGGAAGCGAATATAAATTCGAAGGTCGCTTCATCCAGACTGGATACAAAGGTAAATTCGAAAACCGTGGCATTGTTGGTGTCTACATTTGTTCCGTACTGATTGTCCAGCAGTGCTTTTAGGTCGACATCACCAGGCCAGTTCAGCCCACCGTCGGACGTGCCTGTTTCGGAATTAGGGCCTTCTGCACTTACCGCAAATCCTGAAGATAAAATGATCCCTTCCTCGAATGGGAAGGTGCCTCCATTATTCTGAAAATACCCCCAGCTTTGCTCGGCAATGTTACCAACACCGTCCGGATTTTCGGCAAGGTTAGTGAGTTCAATTTCCACACATGACGATCCGCTAACGAGCACCTCCTGTATCAATTCTTCGGCTGTAAAAGCACTTTGAGGATCGGCAGGGTCATTAACCGAGATGGATTGTGCGAAAGTTAAAGCACTCACCAATAAGGATGCACATGTGATTAGTTTTTTCATAAGTGATTGTTGTCTTTGAGCTTAATTGGCGTCGCGATTCAGGTAAATCCACCCTGTGGCCTGCGCACCGTAAACCGGATCTTCAGAAGCCAGATCAATCACATAGAAGTATGTTCCGGTAGGTAATTCGTTTCCGTCGTCCGATTGTCCCACCCATTCGTTCACATAATTGCTTCTCTGATAAACAACCAGACCAAGCCTGTTAAATATCTGAATTTGTAAAATTCCTCCTGCTCTGTCTGAAAGGAATTCAAGATCCAATTCGTCATTGAAGCCCGGAGACCCATTAGGTGAAATACCTTGAGAGATCACACAATTTCCAACATCGTAGGTTTCAATATTAAGATCGTCTGTTCCGGTACACTCCCCTTTAGTGATGATCACCGTATAGGTTTGTGTTCCCATAACACCTTCCTCAAGCATTACTTCCAAAGTGTTGCTTGTCTCTCCTTCTATAGTATCACCATTCAGCAACCATTCGAAGGTAACATCTGTTTCACTGGTAACCGCCGTAAGGGTTTGAGGTTCATTTGGACAGGATTTAAAATCATCTCCTAGAGAAACTTCCAGATCACTCCTTGGAGAGATCACTATAGTATCATTACTCGAGCATATACCCACAGTTACAAATACCGAATACGTTCCGCCCACAACTACCGTTAAGGTAGGGCTTGTTGCTCCGGCGATTACTACCCCATCCAGACTCCACTCGTAGGTGGCCAAAGCGGGATCATAATTAGAAGGAGAAGCGTCCAGGACAACCGGGTTTTCAAAACAAGTTTCGAAATCGGGACCAAGATCGATATCGGGATCCTCATTAAATTCTATATCCACACTATCCATCAATGTACAGGTGTCGAAGGTAACTTCACAGGTATAGGTTCCTGTTTGAGTGACTGTGATGGTCTGCGTAGTGGCTCCAGTATTCCACAGGTAGGTGGCCTGGGCTGGATCGATCCCCTGAACATCGGCAGTGATATCGTATGATGCAACATCGCAGAATTGCTGATCTTCACCAAGGTCTACTGTAAAAGAAGCAACTTTGGTTACGGTAACCGTATCTGTTTCTGTGATCACATCACCGTTACAATTGGTATAGATCGCTTGCGCGGTATATTCGGTTACAGGGTCTGTAGGACAAACATTTAAAGTAGGATCTGTTCCCAACACTGTCCCGCTCGCGTCCAGCCAGGAGAAATCAACATTTGAAGTTCCGTTAGGAGTAAATCTCCATGCTTCTTGTGTTGCAGACCAGTTTCCTGTATTTCTTCCCGGAGGTGTAAAACCAACTGTTCCGTCCTGGTTCTGAATACCAATGATGGCAAGGCCGTCATTCCAACCGGAACATTGGTCTGAACGTTCTTCGATATATACCTCTATCACATTGGTTGTTTCATACATCACGATCTGAGAGGTCATAATAAGGTTGTTGCAGCTGAAATACGGCACATCAGGAAAATTGATAACCATGGTTCGGCAGGGCGCAGTACCGAATACTTCGAAATTAATCTGACCCGAACCGGTTACGGCTGGGTTGATATCCATATAGGCGCCAAAAATAGTGGTTCGAAATAATTCAACGGGATCAGGAATAGTTTCGGTAGGTTCGAAGCTCCATTGGCAGAAGCCATTTGGTGTGGTATCAGACTGTGTAAAATCGAAGGCAACCACCCCATTCGAACCGATGATCATTTCAGAATAAGTTTCCCCAAAAAAACAAAAATCAAAAGGAATCGGTATAATAGGTGACCAGACATCATCTGTATTCACAGATACCGGTGTTCCTCCGGTAAAAGGGAATGGAGGAGAATAGTCGATAGAAGTAACTTCGTAACTTGTGGTCTCACCGGTTTGTAAAAAACTGGCAGTAAGATCCACACAGTCCACTCCACAGTCCAGGTCTACATCGGCACCTGCATCAACATTAGGACATCCGGGCCCTTGTGCCAAAGCCACAGAAGAAATGAAAAACAGTAAAAAGCTGACAATTGCGGTGTTAAATCTTCGGTTTAAGTATGAAAAGTCGAAGGTGTAATCTTTTTTCATGAGGGTAGGGTTGGTTGTTTTGATGCACTAAAATAGTTAAAAATATAAAGGTAGTTAATACCTTACTTTTTTTTAGATAAAATGTGAGAAATTCCCGACTAAAAACATGTTAATAGAAATTTACGATTTTTCAATTGAACATATGGTGTAAACAGGGAAATGATCGCTCAATCCTCCTGCATATCGGCGTCCCAGAAAGGTTCGGAATGGGTTTCCTTTTCTTCTTCCCTGGTATTCCTGAAGATGTTTGGGATTAAAAATGGATGCTTTTTGAAAGCGAAAATCGTTGCCATGCTGCTGCATGAAATTATGGGATATCAGGATCTGATCGAATAAAAACCAGTCACCCCTGTAGTTCACACTACCCTCATCTCGGGTGAGCAGAATCTCCATGGGATTGTAGAAGGTGGTTCCCACGAGATACTTTATACTTTTGCTTTCAGGATCATCGTTAAAATCTCCCATAACCATGATCCTTGCATTAGGATTGATCGCTTGTATCTGTTGCACGATCTCTTTGGCTTTTACAGAAGCTGCCATTCTTCGGAAGGCTGTCTCTTCTACACCCTTTCTGCGGGAAGGCCAGTGGTTCACCAGAACATGAATTGTAAAATCATCCAAAATGGCTTCGACCTCCAGTATATCCCGGGTGTAATCCCGTATGCCTTCTTCGTTTACCACGTGTACTGTATGCGCCGTGATATTTTTTATTTGCAGGTGGTCTTTTCGGTAAAGCAGGGCCGTGTCTATACCTCGTTCATCGGGCGAATCTATATGCGCGATCCCATAGTGTTTGTGTTTTAAATATTTAGACGAAACAAGTTCTTCCAGTACAAACCTGTTTTCAATTTCTGCCAGGCCTATTAAAACCGGCGGATGACCAATTTCATCAAATCCTATCTGGGAAATTACTCTTCCCATTTTTCTAAGTTTTTTTCTGAAGCGTTTTTCGTTCCAGTTCCTGTTAGACTTTGCGGTGAAGTCGTCGTCCATGGTTTTCGGATCGTTTCGCGTGTCGAAAAGATTCTCCACGTTGTAAAAAGCGAAGGTGTAGTAGTTGTGGTTTTCCTTTTTCAGCATAAAATCCGCAGTATAAAGCCCTGTAAATTACAAAATTCCGAAGCAAAGCTTTTGTATCTTTGCCCACCTATTAAGATTTATGTTAGAAAAAGAAGATATAATTTACGAAAAGACAATCCTCATTGGATTGATCACTCAACAGCAGGACGAGGCAAAATCTACCGAATACCTGGACGAACTTGAATTCCTGGCTTATACTGCCGGCGGTGAGGTTTTAAAACGATTTGTACAGAAGATGGAAATGCCCAATCCAAAGACATTTATTGGTTCGGGTAAAATGGCTGAAGTGGAAGAATACGTGCGAGAAAATGATATAGGCACTGCCATCTTTGACGATGAATTATCGCCAGCTCAACAAAAGAATATAGAACGAATCCTAAAGTGCAAGATCATCGATCGCACCAACCTTATCCTCGACATATTTGCTCAAAGAGCCAAAACAAGTTATGCCCGTACCCAGGTGGAACTCGCCCAGTACGAATACTTATTGCCAAGGCTGGCAGGGATGTGGACTCACCTGGAACGACAACGAGGAGGTATTGGTATGCGCGGTCCCGGGGAAACTGAGATCGAGACCGACAGGCGTATTGTGCGTGACCGGATCTCTTTGCTGAAAAAGAAGTTGGCAAAGATCGACCGGCAGATGGAAGTTCAGCGGGGCAACAGAGGTGCGCTGGTACGTGTTGCCTTAGTGGGATATACCAACGTTGGTAAATCTACTCTCATGAATGTGATAAGCAAAAGTGAGGTCTTCGCCGAGAACAAATTATTTGCAACCCTGGACACCACAGTGAGAAAAGTTGTTATTGGGAATCTTCCTTTTTTACTTAGTGACACGGTAGGATTTATACGGAAGTTGCCCACGCAGTTGGTAGAATCTTTTAAAAGTACACTGGACGAGGTTCGGGAAGCCGATCTGCTACTGCATGTGGTTGATATTTCCCACCCTTCCTTTGAGGATCATATCGATTCGGTGAACCAGATCCTGGATGAGATAGGAAGTTCGGATAAACCGGTGCTAATGGTGTTTAATAAGATCGATGCCTTCGAACCCGAGATCATTGAGAGTGACGACCTGGTTACCGAGAAGACCAAAGCACATTATACACTGGAGGAATGGAAACGCACCTGGATGAGTAGAGTAAACGGAGATGCAATATTTATTTCAGCCCTAAATAAAGAAAACCTGGAAGAATTCCGCAAGGTAGTTTATGAGAAAGTAAGAGAAATACATATTACCCGTTTCCCTTATAATAACTTTCTTTACCCCGAATTCTTAGAATGATATTTTTTCTTCTGAACCTTCAGAAGACGGCAGACTTTTAAACAATAAAAAAGCCGGCATTTGCCGGCTTTTTATTCAGTAAAAAAATATTAAAGTCCGTAAGTAATCCCAATTCCCAGAGCTTCCCGGATCTGGAATCCTTGTACGGCATTATCATCATAGATCGCCTGGAAGGTAGCATTTGCTGTAATCCATTTGTTCACGGCCATAACAAGGTTAAGCGTATAGTCGATATCCACATTTTGCGGATCTTCCAGATAATTGCTGTAAAGGTTCAGAATATTCTCGAGTTTCACATTGGGCATCACTTCAAACTTGGCGTATGCCCCTAGTGCAGCACCAAATTCGAAACGAGTAGATTCGTTAGCTTCAACTCCAAAATAACCACCGGCATCATTGAAAGCCATGATTAGAGCCGGGTCATTACCCACATCGGTAAACTCGCTGCTTACAAATATCAATTTGGCAGTAGCAGGAGCGATGTTCACTTTCAGATTGTCATTTTTCTTCCACAGAAATCCGGGGCCACCCTGAAGGTAACCTGGAGATAATAACTTAGTGGTTTCGGTGCGGATCTCATTACCTGCATTGTCTGTACTATAGGTATAACCGGAAGTAAACTGGGTTCTGAAATTCATAAAGAATGAATAGTACCAATTACTTTCATTGATCTGGCGCCCAAGAATTGAGTTCAGTTCTAATCTGTCGTTGGTTTTACGAGTAAACTCCTGGTCTTTTGTTTTAGTGATACCATAGTCGGCCATGATTCGGTTATCCCAGGCCAATTTACCCTGGCGGTAATTAGCATCGTAGGCAAGAGACAGGTTGGCGGCGTAGTTTGAGGTTCCACCACCGGTCCATTCGTCGTTGAATGCAGCCTGGCTGAAAAGCAGAGACATATTTCCAGACTTCGACCAACCGTCTTTCGGTTCGTCTTTTTTCTCCTCGTCCTGTGCAAATAAGGCAAATGGAGCTATCAATAAAATTGCAAGTATTACTAGTTTTTTCATGGTATTGTTATTTAAGGCGGTAAAATTACTATTAATCAGATATCTGAGAAAACAGAATTCTTTAAATTAATTCATTTTCGATAAAAGGAAGCAACATTTCGCTAAGCGGAAAGACGGATCATTTTTTCTTAAAAAGCGGTACGGACGAACAGGCTTCACCATACATGATACTGCTGGCCGTCTTTTGAAGTTTCTGAGCCAGGAGAAGATATGCGTTTTGCGGAATAGGTTTATGGGTACAACCTTTTATGATCACAGGTTTATCCCGGTATTCACTAAGGTCGAGGGTGTCGATAATTTCGGTAAATAATATGGTTTCGAGGGTGGTTAGATCTCCAAATACGACTTTTTTAGCATATTTGGAAGCATGCAGCGATACCAGCATATAGGCCCAGGCCGGAACGATCGCCTCTGTAGAACATCCTACGGCTAGATATGCGTTGTTGTATTTACTCCAATCATGCTTCTTCACATAATTTCTGAACTCCTTTTCCCGGAGCACTATACCTTCAAATAACCATTCTGAAATATCCAGTAAAATACGGTCGCCCTGGGGATAGTGATCCTCCAGATCGAAAGTGACCAATTTGCTGTTTGCAACCCTGTTTATTATCTCATCTGCCATGCTTTGGTGTACTTATGAATACTTTCTGAGGCCTTTGGTATTCTCATTGTCTGTTTCGATCTCACTTAACGCAACTCCCGCATTTTCATAAACCGGAGTTTGCTGTACCCTGCTATGGATCTTTTCGTATAATTCAACATCAATAGCAGTACGATTGTCGAGTATTTCGAAGATATCGACGGTTGCAATTTTTTCTTTCCATTTCTTCTGAACGGTGCCTTCAAATACTTTCGATTTCGAACCGCTGCCGTAGGCGATAAACCCAACTTTCTTTCCTGAAAGTTCTTCCTTACTGTTATAAGAGCTTCTTAACAGGCTAAGTAATGCCATGAAGATCGATGCTGTGTACATGTTTCCTATTAAAGAAGAGGCGCGTTCTCCCTTTTCTATCCGGGAGTTTACAAATTCGCGGTACATAGCCGATTTGCTCGCCAGACGCTCCCAGGTTTTCCTGTCGTCTGATTGTGGACCGATTTCCTGCACAAGTTCATCCATCCGGCCATCGGCTTCAATCCATTCGAGCCAATTTGTGAATATTATTCTTCGTCCGTGATATGCATAAGGTAAATGGAAGACAAGATAATCCCAGTCGTGAAGAAAATTGGTTGTGGATTGTTCGTTAAAATGCTCAAGAGCTTCTGTTACGCGGTCACTATAGCACTGGTTAGAGTATTGTCCGTCGAAAACCGGCTCTTCTTTGAACAACTCCACCTGTTCGTTCTTCTCGCTCCAAAATCCGGAATCGGTGCTGGTAATAAGTTTGTTCAATTCTTCATCCGAATAATTGCCATTTAGCTGCTGTAGCAGCTCTTTAGCCAACTGTTGTTTATTAAAATAGCGTCTGGGTTTAAAAAAGTCGCCTACACTTTTTGTTGCCACACCCCAGTTCGAACTCATTGCGATCAGGGATGGATCCTTGGTGAGGAGTACTGCAACAGCTCCAGCTCCCTGGGTGTATTCGCCTGTGGAGTGAAGTTCATATTTAGACAGATCGGAAGCGATCACCGCCGCTTTTCTGTTTACGCCATTTTCAACCCAGTCCAGGCAGTTATGCATGGCGTCTACCGCACCCACACAAGCAAAAGTGAGGTCTACCACATCACAGTTTTTGAAGCATCGGTCACCCCATTGGGCAGACAAGATATCTTCTACAACCTCAATTGCGTACGTAGCTGTAGGTTTTGAGCCATCCACCGCACTTTCGGTCCCCAGGTAAATTCGTCCAATTTGAGTGGGATCAATTTCGTTGTCGCGTATAAGGCTAAGCAGGGCATTGGCTGCAAAACTTGCAGCATCTTCGTTGATATCGGGGATCGCCATTTTTTCCAGACCAAGACCTCTTCGAAGTTTTTCGTAGGGAATATCCCGCTTTTCAGCGAGATCCTGCATAGGAACATACAAGGGAGGTACATAAAATGATATGGCGTCAATTCCTGCTTTCGACATAGCTGCATTTATTATAGCATTCCCAATTCCAATTTGGCTTCTTCACTCATCAGGTCCTGACTCCAGGGCGGATCGAAGGTAATCTCAACTTCGGCATCCTTCACCAGCTTTATAGACTTAACCTTGTCTTCTACTTCCAATGGCAGTGATTCTGCTACAGGGCAATTGGGCGTGGTGAGTGTCATGAGGATCTTTACTTCCAGGTCTTCATTCACAAATACATCGTAGATTAAACCGAGTTCATAAATATCGACCGGGATCTCCGGATCGTAGATCGTTTTTAGGACCTTTACTATTTTCTCACCTAATTCGGTAGTATCAATTTCGGTAGTGCTCATTATTTATTTCTTTAGCTGCGCCTGAAAAGCCACAGCATATAGTTTCATTTGTTTTATCATAGACACCAATCCATTTGCACGGGTAGGTGACAGGTGTTCCTTCAGTCCGATCTCATCGATGAAATCTGTGTTGGCCGCCGTAATCTCCTCTGGGCTATGCCCCGAGAACACACGGATAAGAACGGCAATAATCCCCTTGGTGATAATAGCGTCACTATCGGCGGTAAAGATCACCTTACCCTCCTTTAAGGAAGCATCCAGCCACACCTTACTTTGACAGCCTTTGATAAGTTTATCGTCGGTTTTGTGTTGAGGGTCTATCAATGGCAGTGTTTTTCCAAGCTGGATAAGATGTTCGTATTTATCCATCCAATCTTCAAAAAGGGAGAATTCATCTATTAATTCTTCTTGTATTGCTGCGATGCTCATACCAGAAATTCTATTGGGTTACTTCTTTCTGTGCTTTCAATAATATACTTCTGTCGTTCCTTGAGAATAGAGTGAGGACATTCTTTTCGATTGAATATGATCCTGTATTTCTCAAGGCTTGTAAAAACTGATTCTCATTGGTCATTATAGGTTCTTCACAGGCCATCTCGGTAGATCCTATGTCTGAAAAAGACAAGGCATAGAGGTCCAGGGTATAACTTCCGAAAAACGAATTACATCCTGTATTTCCCTTTACGGTCTTATCGTAAGCCATAAATGAGATGCTGGGCGGGTTCTGGGAGACCAATTCATCACCTAGGATGGTTACTGTATATGTACCGGCTAATTGGACATTACCGGCAGTATCGATCACTTTTTTAGTTTCATCGCAGCTAATAAAAAAGGTAGCGGCGATACAGAGTGAGATTAGTGTTTTCATAATACTGTTATTTTGTGTATTCCGAAGATACTATAAATCTTCGGCCTTATTTAATTTCTGTGTTTAGCTCAACATATTTTGGGCTTTTCGAACAGCATTCACCAAGGCGTCCACTTCTTCCATGGTGTTGTAAAAAGCGAAAGAAGCCCTTACCGTTCCCGGGATCTTATAAAAATCCATTATTGGCTGGGCACAGTGATGCCCTGTTCTTACAGCGACACCCAGCTTGTCCAGTATGGTCCCTACATCGTAGGGATGTATCCCTTCAAGGTTGAAGGAAATTACGGATGTTTTTTCTTTACCCGTTCCGTAGATTCGCAGTCCTGGAATTTTCAATAATTCCACGGTGGCATATTCTAACAGTTCGGATTCATACTGAGCGATCGCATCGAAACCTATTTCGTTTAAATAGTCAATCGCTGTGCCAAAAGCTATTCCCCCTGCAATATTAGGAGTTCCGGCTTCAAATTTATGCGGCAGGTCTGCATAGGTGGTCTTTTCGAATGTTACTTCGGCGATCATTTCACCGCCGCCCTGGTAAGGAGGTAATTTTTGCAACCACTCTTCTTTACCGTATAACATGCCCACCCCGGTTGGCCCACACATTTTATGAGCGCTGGTAACATAGAAGTCTACATCCAGTTCTTGTAGATCCGGTTTTATATGAGAGCAGGACTGTGCACCATCAACCAAAGCTGCCGCCCCGTGCCTATGTGCCTTATCAATTATTTCTTTTATCGGGTTGATGGTTCCAAGAGCATTCGAAATATGGTTCACAAAAACCAGTTTGGTTTTTTCGGTGAGTAAATTATCATACGTGTCCAGAATGAGTGTTCCTTCTTCACTCATAGGGATCACTTTCAGCTGAGCACCGGTTCTTTCGCAAAGCATCTGCCAGGGAACTATGTTGGAATGATGCTCCATGGCCGAAACCAGGACCTCGTCGCCGGTTTTCAGAAAAGAAGAAAAACCATTAGCAACCAGGTTGATACCATCTGTGGTTCCCGAAGTAAAGATCACTTGGTGACTATGGGCGATATTAAAATGCTTTTGTATTTTTTTTCTGGCCTGTTCATAGGCATCGGTGGCTTCCTGGGAAAGGGTATGAACTCCCCTATGAATATTGGCGTTATAGTGAGTGTAATAGTGGGATATACTATCTATTACTTGTTTCGGTTTTTGGGAAGTTGCAGCATTGTCAAGATACACCAGCGGCTTTCCATTCACCTCGCGCTTAAGTATGGGGAAATCTTCTCGTATTTGAGTTACATTTAATGCCATCCGGATATCTATTGTAATGCGTTAAAGGTCGAACCCAAGATGAACTCCAATCTTGGTAGCGATCAATTTATTGATACGCCTTTTAAGTTCAGGGATCTTTACACTTTCCAGAACATTATTGGCGAAAGCGTACATAAGCAACGCCCTGGCCTCCTTTTTCCCTATGCCCCGAGAGCGAAGATAAAATAAGGCTTCTTCGTCCAGTTGCCCAATGGTACATCCATGCGAACATTTCACGTCGTCCGCAAAGATCTCCAGTTGAGGTTTAGCATTTATCGTAGCCTTGTCGTCTATCAGGATGTTGTTATTCTGCTGAAAAGCATCAGTTTTCTGAGCTTCTCTCTCGACAACCACTTTGCCGTTGAACACCCCTGTGGAGGAGTCCCCGAAAATCCCTTTGTAGTCTTGATGGCTTTCACAATTGGGCTCGATATGGTTTACCAGGGTATTATGGTCTACATGTTGCTTGCCTTCAAGAATAGTGATCCCTTTAAGCGTAGAATCACATCGTTCCCCTCTTTGGTAGAAATTAAGGTTATTCCTTGTCATTTTTCCTCCAAAAGAGAAGGTGTGCACCCTACAGTTACTTTGTTCTTCCTGTGAAATAAAAGTAGTGTCTATCAGGGAAGCATTCGCTTTGTCGTTCTGGATCTTATAGTAATCCACATAGGCACGTTTTTCGGCAAATATCTCTGTAACCGAATTGGTAAAGACCGCATTTTCGGAAAGACTTTGATGCCTCTCGATTATTTGAACATGAGCATTCTCACCAACAATGATAAGATTACGAGGTTGTAGCATCAGCGCGGCCTCGTTCCCTGTTGCGAAATTGATCACCTCTATAGGTTTTTCCACTTCCCTATGCTTCGGAATGTAGATATATGCACCTTCACGGGCAAAAGCAGTGTTCAGGGATGTAAGGCTGTCTTTCCCGGCAACTTTATTGAAATAGGCCTCAATTACAGGCTTATATTTCGGTTTGCTGAGAGCTGCAGACAGCAGGCATACATCCATCTTGTCGTGAGTTGTTTCAGAAAGAAAAGAATTATAAACACCATCGACAAATACAATTTTGTAAGTATCGATATCATGCAGGAAATACTGCTTTACATCCTTAAATTCGACAGCGTGATCCTTCTTCGGTGACAGGCTGTAATCTGTTTTTAACAGGGAATTGAGAGAGGTGTATTTCCAATCCTCCATTTTTTTAGACGGGAACCCTTCATTCTCAAAGATCTTAATAGCCTTGCTCTTTAAGTCGTAAATAGGGGAGTCTGCTTCGAGATGATCTTCGAATGCGATATAAGAGGATAATAATTTGTTTTTCAAATTCATAAGCTGTCCTTCATTCAGGCTTTTAGGCCTTAACTTCTTCCTTGATCCAGTCGTATCCTTTTTCTTCCAGTTCGTACGCCAGTTCTTTAGGTCCCGATTTTACAATTCGGCCATCCATAAGAACATGCACAAAATCCGGAACTATATAATCCAATAGTCGCTGATAGTGAGTGATCACGATCACAGCATTGTCTTTGTTCCTTAGTTTATTCACACCGTTGGCGACAACTTTCAGTGCGTCGATATCGAGTCCGGAATCTGTCTCGTCCAGGATGGCTAATTTTGGTTCCATCATTGCCAGCTGGAAGATCTCATTTCTCTTTTTTTCACCACCTGAAAAACCTTCGTTCAGGGATCGTGATAAAAACTTACGATCTATCTCTAGCAGATCGGCTTTTTCTTTGATCTTTTTAAGCATTTCTGAAGCCGGCATGTCCTCCAGCCCCTGTGCTTTACGGGATTCATTGATCGCCGTCTTGATAAAGTTTGTAACCGTCACACCGGGAATCTCTACCGGGTACTGAAAGGATAGAAAGACCCCTTTATGGGCGCGTTCTTCGGGATCCAGTTCGGTGATATCCTCGCCTTCCAGAAGTACGTCTCCCTTAGTGATCTCAAACTCCTCTTTCCCAGCTATAACAGACGCCAGTGTGCTTTTTCCAGACCCGTTTGGGCCCATAATGGCATGAACTTCACCGGCCTTTACATCCAGATTTACCCCGTTAAGGATATTCTTCTCTTCAACACTCGCGTGTAAATTTTTTATCTCTAACATCTTAGTTATTGTCTTCAATTTTAACATCTGCCTCTGCGGGCTTCGCGCTCACATTCAGTATATTTTTTATGGTGATCACTTCCTCCCAGCCTTCTTCACCTTCAGAGAGGGCAGGATTGGGTGAAACTATGCCCGATACTACCACCGGGACCATATCGAACTCATCCTTCTTGATCGGTGCTACTCTGGCGGCCAATTCACGGGCAACCGTATCTATTACCACCCCGTAAACAAAGTTTTTACCTTTCAGCACGGCTGCTTCATCGGTAAAGATAATCTCACCTCTGTAAACAGGCATTCTTACGTCCACTACACTACCGCCGCCTTGTGCGGAGACTTCGGTAGAATCATCCGGGTTCTCACCGTTTTTCTTTTCAGAATTATTACAAGAGAATGTAATAGTTGCGATCAGTAATAAATAAAAGATTTTTTTCATTGTTATTTTTTAGTTTTATCCAACTGAACCTTCAAGGCTTATTTCTAATAATTTTTGTGCTTCAACCGCAAATTCCATAGGAAGTTTATTAAGAACCTCCTTGCTAAAACCATTTACAATAAGAGCAATAGCTTTTTCGGTATCGATACCGCGCTGATTGCAATAAAATATCTGGTCTTCTCCAATCTTACTCGTTGTGGCTTCGTGTTCGATCCTCGCAGATTTATTACTGGCCTCTATATACGGGAAGGTATGAGCACCGCAATTATTCCCCATAAGTAACGAATCACACTGTGAGAAGTTACGGGCATTTTCGGCTCTCGGACTAATCTTCACAAGGCCTCTATAGCTATTTTGTGATTTTCCTGCTGAAATACCTTTCGAAATAATTGTGCTTCTGGTATTCTTTCCAAGGTGGATCATTTTAGTACCTGTATCGGCCTGCTGGTAATTGTTCGTTACCGCGATCGAATAGAATTCTCCAATAGAATTATCACCTTTCAATACGCAACTGGGATATTTCCATGTAACGGCACTTCCCGTTTCCACCTGAGTCCAGGATATTTTTGCATTTTTTTCGCACAGGCCACGCTTGGTAACAAAGTTATATACCCCTCCTTTACCGTCCTTACCTCCCGGATACCAGTTCTGTACCGTAGAATATTTAATTTCGGCATCGTCCAGTGCTACCAGTTCTACTACAGCAGCGTGCAATTGATTTTCATCTCTTGAAGGGGCTGTGCACCCTTCCAGGTAGCTTACATAACTTCCTTCATCTGCAATTACGAGGGTACGTTCAAACTGTCCCGTTCCTGCCTGGTTTATACGGAAGTAAGTAGATAGTTCCATGGGGCATCGTACGCCCTTAGGTATGTAGCAAAAGGACCCATCACTAAAAACAGCGCTGTTTAGTGCTGCGTAAAAGTTGTCCTTTTGGGGAACTACAGAACCAATATATTTTTTTACAAGTTCGGGGTGTTCTTTAATTGCTTCTGAAATAGAGCAAAAAATAATGCCTTTTTCTGCCAGGGTTTCTTTAAAGGTAGTTGCTACCGAAACGGAGTCCATAACGATATCTACAGCCACCCCCGCTAATTTTTTTTGTTCTTCAAGAGAAATTCCCAGCCTGTTGAACGTATCGAGCAATTCCGGGTCTACCTCATCGATGCTATCGTATTTTGGCTTCTTTGAAGGAGCCGAATAATATGAAATTGCCTGGAAATCCGGTTTTTCGTAGCGAACATTGGCCCACTCCGGCTCGACCATTTCCTTCCACAAGCGAAAAGACTCCAGTCTCCAATCGGTCATCCATTGCGGTTCTTCCTTTTTTAGGGAAATCGCTCTTACGATTTCTTCATTAAGGCCGGCAGGAAATGTTTCTGAAGCAATATCAGTGTAGAAACCATATTCGTATTCCTTGGTTTCCAGTTCTTTCTTTAAATCGTCTTCGGTAAATTTTCCCATGGTTCTTTTTCTGCAATAATTATAAAGAGAAACTCTCTCCGCATCCGCAAGTTCTGTTAGCATTTGGATTGTTAAAGACAAATCCCTTTCCATTAAGACCACCACTGTATTCCAGGGTGGTTCCTACCAGGTAGAGAAAGCTCTTCTTATCCACTACGATCTTTACGGGTGTATCTTCGAACATCTTATCCTCGTCTCCTAATTTTTTATCGAAAGTTAGCTCATAAGACAGGCCCGAACATCCTCCGCTCTTTACTCCAACACGCACAAAATCCTGGTCAACAGCAAAACCTTCGTCTGTCATCAGCTCGGAAATTTTGCTTTTAGCTTGTTCGCTTACTTTGATCATCTCTAAATAGATTAATTCTAAATTAGGTTGCAAATATACGTTAAAAGCCGTTTTTAACCATAGAGGAAATACAATTTACGCCTATGGCTGGATAGTTTTAAGTAATAATTAACAGCCTTAGGGTTTTAAGGGGTTTCCGGCAGATATTTAACGGCCTTAGTTTGGATCCTGGAAATCGGGATTGGAAATAAAGCTGGGATCTGATAAAGAAAGTAGAAAGGCCTTTAAATCGGCTTTATCTTCTGGCGTGAGTCCCACACCTCCTTCGTCTACTTTTTTCATCAGGGGATCTATAGTTTCAGAATAAACAAGTCCCTCACTATAATGGTCGATCACCTCATCAAGGGTGTTAAATCTACCATCGTGCATATATGGTGCGGTGTACGCAAGATTTCGCAGGCTTGGAGTTTTAAAGGTGCCAAATTCTCTGGGATCTCCGGTTACTATACCACGACCGCGATCTATATGTGTTTCATCCAGACCATTGTTATGGAAGATATTGTCTGTCCACAGCGGGTTATTAGGATTTCCGTGGCAGTGAAAACAATCACCCCTATTTTCATCCAGGAAAACATTTAGTCCGTTCAGTTCAGATTGGGTTAATTGTTCTGTGCCTGCCAGATACCTGTCAAATTTAGAATTTCCCGAAATAAGTGTTCTAACAAACTGTGCGATGGCCTTGGTTACCAGGGTCGAGTCTATGTTTTGGGTTCCGAAGGCAGCTTCAAACAAGGCAGGATATTCGGGGTCTGCCTGTAAAGTATTGACAGCCTCAGGCCAGGTATTGTGCATTTCGATAGGATCGATAACAGGAAATAAAGCCTGGTTTTCAATCGATGCTGCGCGACCATCCCAAAAGAAAAGTTCGTTATAATTCCAGGCCAGGTTGAATAAAGGCATGGAATTTCTCGTGCCTGCCATTCCATCAATACCCACACTAAACTGTCGCGGGTCTGAAAAAGCACTGGCCGGGCTGTGACACCCGGCACAGGCTAAGGTATTATCTGCAGATAGCTTTTTATCGAAGAATAACTTTCTACCCAGGGCCACGCCTTCAACAGATTGCGGATTGTTTTCCGGGATAACCGGAGGAAGGATCTTTTCGGCAAACAGAGGTGGAATATTCAATTCCAGTGGGGTAGCCGTATACCCATCAATACTGTCATCCTGATCGGTGGTACATGAAAATACCAGGAGACAACATAGTGCGATATAAGCTAAACTGCGTTTCATATTATTTTATTTATTGTGTTACGGTTCCTTTACTGAATACACCGGTAGAACCATTAAATGTAGAGCCATTTTCGTACATCATGATCTGGGCATCGAAATTTGGCATTAATACCGTGTTTAATTGGTTGAGGTCCCATTGATTCGGACTTCTAAACCATTCGGCTACATTCATTTTAACCTCAACATTGGTACTGCTTCCAACCGTTACTTGCCCCAGGCTTACTTCGAAGGAAGTATCCTGAAGGGTGATGGGGGTAGTGGTATTGTCGTTCGCACGAATAGTGTGGTATGCGTAATTTGCCTGGGCCGATGTGTTGTCGACAAATTTTCCTTCAAGACGCATATAGTGATATCCGCCTCCTAACATCATTGGCACATTCCAACCTCCGTCGGCCGAATTCAAATCCGGATAAATACCATCCTGGTTGTCTTCATCGTCAAATCCAAAAGTGAAGGTCACGAGATATTCACCTTCAGGGATCTCAATATCGGGTGTAAAGGTTAGATTAGTCCCTTCACGCACATTTACCAGGTTATAATCACCTGCATCGTAAGACACGGCGGTAGAAAGATTTGTAAAGGTGACATCAGAAATTAGATAGACCAACTTCGAAATGCTCATCTGTTCTCCATTGGCATTAAAATACTGCAATAGGTCGAAGTCTGAATTTTCAATTTCGTCGCCATCCCAGTTGTGTGTAAATGTAAATTCAACCATAGCATTCGGTGTAGGTTGTGGGTCATTATCATCATTGTTGCATCCGAAAAGAAGAACGGAAGCTACAATCATTAGGACAATTTTTTTCATTAATTTATTGTTTTTTAAGGTTTCTTACTTATTTAACTTTTATCAGCAAAAGGTCTTTTATACCACGGTTTACCGTGATATCTATATCGTTACTCTCGGTGTTTCCTACAACGATCAGTTTATTATCTGTAGTTTGGATGGCACCTTCGGCAAAATCAAGGCTGGTACCTCCGGCAGTTTTCTGATACTGCAGTTCACCATTTTCATTGATGATGAGGACCCAGGCGTCATTTTGACCAATATTCATTGAAACATCCCCGTTTGCAGAACGTGTTGATCCTGAGATCAGATAGGTGCCGTTTGGCAGTCGTTCCACACTGCGAGCCGATTCGAATTCGGTTCCACCATAGGTCTTTTGCCAAATGATAGCGCCATTGTTCTTATTGAATTTCACTACCCACAGATCGGCATTTCCCAGTGGATTGGTGACATCCTGGTCTGTACTTCTTGTATCTCCGACGATCATATAATTTCCATCGGTAGTTTGTGTAACACCATATGCCACATCTATTTCAGAACCGCCAAAGGACTTCGACCATACGTTATCTCCCCCGGCACTAACTTTTACCACCCAGAAATCGTAACTTCCTTTAGGGTCTAATTTGTCGAAGTCATCACTTTCAGACGCACCTATCATAAGGAATCCTCCGTCGTCGGTCTGAACTACGTCATAACTACGGTCGTTATTAGATCCACCAAAGTAGCGTCGCCAAATCTTATTACCATTGGCATCCATCTTGATTCCCCAGTATTCTCCTACACCATGTTCGGGGTTACGACCATCGTTACCCATGCCGCCACTAGCGGAAACATCGAGGAATCCCGTAGCGAAATAACCACCGTCTGAAGTTTGAATGATATTAAGAGCCTGGTCACTTCCGGAAAACCCAAAATTGGTTTCCCATTGTATATCACCAACGCTGTTTATCTTAACGATCCAGTAATCGTGAAAGCCTTCATTTCCACCAACATCTCCGTCATTACTGCGGCTATGGCCGGAGAGGATGTAACCCCCATCGGTTGTTTTTACAATTCCTGTAGCCCTATCCGGAGATGTTCCTCCGTAGGTTTTACTCCATTGCTTTTCACCGGCAGCATTTACTTTTAATACCCAATAATCCGGATCGGTGGTGGTTTTATCTGTAATATCACCGTCGTTACTGGATGTGGTACCTACCATAACATAGCCTCCGTCGTTTGCCTGGACTACATCCACGGCCTCGTCTTCGTTGCTACCTCCATAGGTTTTAACGTATTCTATCACACCTTCAAAATTACCGCCAACCGGTGGGTTGTCGTCATCGGTAGTGCCATCGGGCGGGGCAGTGCCTTCATCTTTCTTACAGGCGTGGAAGCCACACATGAAGATGATGGCGAGGGCGTAGGTTAAGTATCTTTTCATAGTTTCTAAGTTTAATTCACAATCAATCTTTTAGTAGTTGATTTGTTTATCTGAACCATATATAAACCGGCGTTTAAACTGGAAATATCTATTGTTTCTGAAAGACTGTCGGCAAAATCATAACGATTTACTTGCTGTCCTAGTACATTGTATATAGCGACAGTATCAATTGGGGCGTTCTTAGAGGCGATATTTAGTACATTGTTAGCCGGATTAGGAAAGATGGAAAAATCCGAATTACTAAAATCTGGAGCACTAAGGTTTTCGTCACGCACCAGGGTGAAACCAAAATCACCACTTATCACAATGTTTCCACTGGCAAAGAAGGGGTAGACATTCCAGGATCCGTCGAAACTTGCATTATTATTACTTGGGAAGGTGTCAAAATATCCGTATTCAGACATACTTCCGCTTTCTATATTGCTTATATCCAGAACTCGCATTCCTGCAGAGTAGCTGGCCATATAGAATCGGTCACCTACCACATAACCATTGTGGTCTACCGCCGAAGTAGTACCGAAATACTCAAAATCTAATTGAGGATTGTCAAGATCGGTAAAATCGAATACCAGGGTACGGGTGTTGAAACCTACACTAAATTCGTCCAATTCGTCTCCTACGATGAAATACTTCATATCTTCTGTGAACCACCCCTGATGGGTATATCCAACATTGGAGTAATTAGTAGAAGAAATGGGTTGAGGATTTCCTTTGTCGGTAATATCTACGATCACTACTGCGTTCTCGTTACTTCCGATAAGGATCTCTTTTCCATTATAGCTGGTGTCGGGCCCGTTATACAACACAACCTGAGCGTCATGACTATAACCGTCTAAAGCATATCCGCCTTCATCGGTTGGGTTTAATGGATCTTGGATATTTATGAAATGTGGCCCCCCGTTATACAGATCGGTGCCCACAGCATACGCGTAGCCCGTGTCTTCATTAATAACGATATTATGGGCACTGCCAAAGTTACCGTAATGTGCATCTTCAGTAAACGTTTCGGGAGGGTTGGTGACATTGCGTAAGCGGGTAAGGTCGAATACCTGCATTCCGTGTCCGCCTGCTTCACTTACCACAAAGGCATGATTATTATATACTTTTACATCTCTCCAGGTACTCGGACTCGAGTGCGTTGGAAGTTTACCAAGATATTGAGGGTCAACCGGATCTGATATATCGATAAATGCGGTTCCATTGTTTAGGCCAACGATGGCGTATTCTTTACCATCCTGAGGGTCTGTCCATCCCCAGGAATCGTTTCCTCCTCCGGCGCCCATGGCGGCAAGGGTGATCTGCCCCTGAAGTGTAAAATTAGAACATGGGAAACCAGCTGCCGAACCCCCGGAACATGGTACCTGTGCTATCATCATCGAGCTAACCAGTACGGTTATTAAAGTAACTATTTTCTTCATTTTTTGATTGTTGTTTTACCGTCTACTTTACTATAAGTCTTTTTACGGTGTTGTTATTAATTTTTACCAGATACAAACCGGAGGTTAATCCGGAGATATCTATGCGTTCATTGTGGGTATTATTGTAATCGAATTGCAGAACTTGCTGGCCCAGCATATTCGTAATTTCTATTGATTGTATCCCGCTAACATCCGAATGTACCATCAGGATGTCTGAAGCAGGGTTAGGGGATAAAGCAAAATTCGTACTCGCTACGGGTTCCGTTCCCAGCGTTTGATCTCTCAGCACAAAAAAACCACCGTCGATATTACTTACAATTATGTTTCCACTAGGGAAATACGGATATACGTTCCAAGCGCCGTTGTAAGAAACATTCTGATTTGCAGGGTGGGTGTCGAAATACCCTATTTCTGTCATATTCCCATTGGCAATATCGCTTATATCCACTACGCGGAATCCTGCAGTGTAATTGGCAAGATAAAACCTGTCTCCTTTTACATATCCATTGTGGTCTATGGCAGGAGTGGGTCCAAAATATTCCATGTGGAATTGTGGATTATCCAGATCGGTAAAATCGAAAACTATAGAACGGGTGTTAAACCCAACATTAGATTCGTCAAATTCATCCCCGGCAATAAAATAGGTTTGATCTTCAGTAAGCCATCCCTGGTGGGTATAGCCTATGTTGGCGTAGCCAATAGTTGAGATAAGTTGAGGATTGGACTTATCGGTCACATCTACAATTACCACTTCATCGGTATTACAGCCAATGTATATCTCGCTCCCTGTATAATCGGTGTCGGGACCGTTATATGTTACTACCTGGGCGTCATGAGTATAACCGCTTCCGGCATATCCACCTTCAGCCACAGGGTTTAGTGGATCTTGAATGTTTACAAAAACAGCTCCGCCGCCAAATTGACTGGTACCTACGCCATATGCATAGCCGGATGTTTCGTTTATTACCACATTATGGGCACTTCCGAAGCCACTAAAATATGCATCCTCCGTAAAGTTTTCGGGAGGGCTGCTTACCGATCTCAATCGTGTAAGATCGAATATTTGCATCCCGTGGCCACCCGCCTCACTTACCATAAAAGCATAATTATTATACACTTTTACATCGCGCCATAGGCTGGAAGAATTACCATGCCCCAGTAGTTTCCCAAGGATTATCGGGTTAACGGGGTCTGTAATGTCTATAAATACTGTTCCGTTATCTACACCGGTTATGGCGTATTCTTTTCCGTTTTGAGGATCTGTCCAGCCCCAGGAATCATTTCCGGAGGAGCCACCCAGTTCACCAAGTGTGAAAGTTGATAAGAGGTCGTAACCATTACAGGGAAAAGATCCCGCCATACCACTTTCACATGGAGTTTGAGCTAATGCCAGGGTGCCGAATATTGATAATCCGAACAGGAGTAGTTTCTTTATCATGACAAATTTATTAGCAATAACACAAAAATACGAATATTACGGCACTACAGACAGAACTGCTGTCAATTAAAAAGCGTGCCCACTGATATCATCGTGTTTCTTAGGTTTAATTAGGTTTTAATAATTTTCTTTACAATAGTTTTATTGATCCTCACAAAATAGACCCCCTGGGTGATATCTCCGAGGTCGATCGTCTTTTTGTTAGTGTCGATTTTTTCTTCAGAATAAATTGTTTTACCCAGTATATCTATGATCTTTATTTCTGAAATGACCTTATCATTCAAGTTTATTGAAAGGAGGTCCGATACGGGATTCGGATATACCGCTACTTCCGAAGATAAAACATCATCAATTCCGAGAATTACCGATGGTTTTACCAGGACAAACCCCTGATCCCTGTCACTTATTACAATATGTCCGCTGTCAAAGTAGGGGTAAACACTCCAGGATCCGTTGAATCCCGAATTGTTATTTACAGCATAGGTGTCGAAATATCCAACTTCATTCATATTCATATTTGCTATATCCGAGATATCGATCACCCGTAAACCTGCGGCGTTATTAGCAAGGTAGAATTTATCTCCTTTTACATAACCGTTGTGATCTGTTGCTCCTGTGGGCCCGGAATACTGGAAGTGAAGCTGTGGGTTATCAAGATCTGAAAGATCGAATATCAAAGTCCTGGAATTAAAGCCAAAATCAATCTCATCGGTTTCGTCACCAAGGATAAAGTATCGCTGATCCTCGGAGAACCAACCTTGGTGGGTATAAGAAACGTTAGAATAGGAAATGGCTGAAATAGCCTGCGGATTTGCTTTATCTGTAACGTCAACGATTACCATTTCGTCTTCGTTACTGCCAATCATGATTTCCTGTCCGATATAGTCTGTATCAGGGCCATTGTACATTACCACTTGTGCGTCGTGTGTATAGCCCTCACCGGCATAACCTCCTGCCGGCACAGGATTTAAAGGATCCTGAATATCTATAAAATACGCACCGCCACTATATTGGCTGGTGCCAACGGCATACGCAAAACCGGTATCTTCATTGATCACGATGTTATGTGCCCCTCCAAAACTGGCAAAATGAGCATCGTTAGTAAAAGTAACAGGAGGATTAGCGACATTTCGCAAGCGTGTTAGATCGAAAACCTGCATACCGTGTCCGGGATCTTCACTTACAATAAAAGCGTAATTGTTATAGGTTTTTGCGTCTCGCCAGGTACTGGAACTTCCCTGGCTAGGTAATTTCCCAAGATAAACGGGGTTGAGCGGATCTGAAATGTCTATAAATGCCGTGGCTTCGTTAAGGCAAATAACAGCGTACTCCTTCCCGTCCATGGGGTCTGTCCAACCCCAGCTGTCATTGGCACGACTGGAGCCCATAGTAGAAAGTGGAATTTGTGAGATAAGGTCGTATCCCGCACATGGAAAACCAGCTGCAGTACCATTACTACACGGCGTTTGTGCTGTGACACAGGTGCTACACAGTACTAAAAAGCACGACAATAATCTTAACATAGTTATTATAGTGTTCTTGAAGTACGTGATCGCCAATTTTCCCGTACTTACAAATTATCTCTTAATTATCTTTTTTGTCACACTATTGTTAACCGTAACAAAATATATCCCTCTAGAGAAAGCAGAAACATCAACCGAAGTAGATAATGTATCCAGGTTATTGGTGTCGAAAACCAATTTTCCTGAAATGTCAACGATACTTATTCTGTGGATCGATCTATTGGCTGAGTTGATATTAATTATTTCTGAAGCCGGATTAGGATATATACTTAATCCATTTTCAAAGGCTATATCATCTGCAGATAATACGTCTGTAACGATAATATCGAAAGAACAGTTGTTGGTATTTCCACTGCTGTCTTCTGCTACAAAACTAATAGTGTGGGTCCCGATGGGTAACTGAGTTCCGGCCACTGGACTCTGCGTAAGTATTAGGCCTGAGGCACAATTATCTGTAGCGGTTACTTCACCGGTGGCAAAATAGTCCGGCAAGGTATAATAGTTTTGTCCTGCGTCTACAAGCGCCTGAGAATTCCCCGGGCAGTTAATCTGTGGATCCAAATCATCTACCACTGTTACTGTAGCGCTACAATAGTCTTTATTTCCGAAGTCGTCGTAAACTTCCAGTTCAACAACATTGGCACCCAGGTTTGAACAATCAAAATATTCGTTACAAATATTGAAATAAACCACCCCGCTATTATCGGTCGAGCCATTGTCAATATCTGCTCCGGTTATCGTTGCTTCTCCATTGGCGTCCAGAGATACTGTGATGTCCTGGCAGACGGCTACGGGATCTACCAGATCGGTAGATTGAGCTTTTATCAGCAAAAATCCACGATTTATATCGCTAATTACAATATTGCCACTCTCAAAGTAGGGGTATACGTTCCAGGCACCGCTGAAGTTTGCGTTATCATTATTGGGGTAACTGTCAAAGTAACCTTCTTCTGTCATCGTTCCACTTGCGATATTTGATATATCTATCACGCGGATACCGGCTCTGTAGTTTGCCAGATAGTATTTGGTTCCTTTTACATAACCATTGTGATCTATGGCCGGCGTTGGCCCATTATAGGTTGTATGTAACTGTGGATTGTCAAGATCTTCAAAATCGAACACCAGCGTACGGGTATTGAACCCAACACTTTGTTCATCCAACTCATCGCCAAGTATAAAGTATCGCTGATCTTCTGTAAACCAACCCTGGTGTGTATAATTTACATTCGTATAGGAAATTGTTGAGATACTCACGGGATTAGATTTGTTTGTAATATCGGCAATGATCACCTCATTCTCATTACTTCCTATCAGGATCTCTCTCCCTATATAATCATGGTCCGGTCCGCAGTAAGTCACCACCTGAGCATCATGGCTGTAATCATCCATGGAATAACCTCCTGCCGCAGTTGGACTAGTAGGATTCTGGATATTGATGAAATGTGGCCCGCCATTAAAACTGGAGGTACCTACGGCATAGGCGTAGCCTGTATCTTCATTGATCACTATGTTATGAGCTCTTCCAAATCCTGAGTAATGGGCATCCTCTGTAAATGTTTCGGGCGGGCTGCTCACATTGCGTAACCTGGTTAGGTCGAAAACCTGCATCCCGTGGCCGTTTGCTTCACTCACTATAAATGCATGGTCATTATAGGTTTTCACATCTCTCCAACTGCTATTAGAAGTGTGAGTTGGTAGTTTGCCTAGAAATACCGGACTTGTAGGATTGGATATATCGATAAAGGCAGTACCGTTATTGAGACCGATAAGGGCATATTCTTTCCCGGTTGTAGAATCTGTCCATCCCCAACTATCATTACCACCACTAGCATTTAAGGCGGCTAGGCTTAATTCAGACTGCAGATCGTAGCCACTACATGGGTACGGTCCAGCAGTTCCACCTGTACAAGGAGTTTGTGCAATTATGGGTAAAGAAAAAATAAGCAGGATAGGGAGTAATAAATTTTTCATAGGTTGTGTTTAACTTGGGTTGTTTATGATTTGAGGAACTCGTCGATTGATTATTGAAAATGTATTAAAAATCTATTTTATCTGAATTTCTTTCAAAAATTTTTCGAAATCATTCCAAAAGTAGAAAAATATGTAATATGACCAACTGTTTTAGATGTTAATTAACCCATTTCTAGAGGGTTCATGATCAATTTCCTCGCTTTACAAGAAAAAAGCCCAGATTAATGTCGCTAATTACGATATTCCCACTTGAGAAGTAGGGATATACACTCCAGGCACCGTTAAAAGACGCCGCATCAGTTTCAGGATAGGTGTCGAAATATCCCGATTCGTATAAATCTCCATTTGCAATACCCGTAATATCAATCTCGGTGAGTCCTCTCGTGTAATTAGATAAATAATATATGTTTCCTTTTACATATCCATTATGATCGATCGCAGTTGTGGTGCCGTAATATTCACCGGATAATACGGGATTTTCCAGATCGCTGAGATCGAAGATAAGGGTACGAGAATTAAACCCAAAAGCGAGCTCATCCAATTCGTCCCCTGCAATAAAGTAGCGCTGGTCTTCTGTAAACCAGCCTTGATGGGTATAACCGGTCTGCGTGTAAGAAACAGTTGCGATCCGCTCTGGGTTGGATTTGTCTGTGATATCTACAATAACAAGCTCGTTCTCATTGCTCCCAATGAGGATCTCAGATCCTGTATGGTCTGTGTCGGGACCACTATAAGTGACCACCTGTGCATCATGGCTGTATGAGTCCATGCTATAGCCTCCGGCGGGTTGCGGATCTACAGGGTTTTGAATATTAATAAAATGAGGTCCTCCATTGTAAGTGCTTGTCCCCACAGCATACGCATATCCGCTGTTTTCGTTTATCACGATATTGTGGGCGTTTCCGAAGCCTGTATACACTGCATTGGCGCTAAAGTTGGCTGGAGGACTGGGAACATCCCGCAAGCGGGTAAGATCGAAAACCTGCATCCCGTGACCAGCCGCCTCACTCACGATAAAAGCATGATTATTGTAAACTTTCACATCCCGCCAGGAAGACGCCGAAGTCTGTGTGGGTACCTTCCCAAGGTACACCGGATTAGAGGGATCTGAAATATCTATAAAAGTGGTTCCGCTGTCCAGCCCCATTATGGCGTATTCTATCCCCGTGGTTGGATCTGTCCATCCCCAGCAATCGTTCCCAGTCGTGGCACCCATCGTGCCCAATTCTACACGGCTTATAAGGTTATAGCCCCTGCAGGAAAATCCCCCGGCAGAGCCGTTCACACATTGGGCAGACAATGGATATTGAACCGGTGCCGGGATGCTGTCATTCTCATTGGTTATCTGTGCATTTTCGGGGATGCGGAATCCATCATCCCCGGCGCATCCAAAGAGGAATAAACCGGCAATAGACACTGCAATAATAAATTTCATGAATGAAAATTTGTTAAATGTACTTAAGATGGCTCTGGCCTGCAAAATAACAGGGTCGGCTTTTATAAATGCAGACATTTAGCAGCGTTTTACCAAAAAGAATTATTTCTGAAATATCAATTATTTCTGAAATTCTTTAATTCTAAGCAGTACTTTTGCACTGCAATTAATAGACTATGTTTGAAGAAAAAGATCAATCAAGAACCGCCATTTCTGAACTAGGTGAGTTCGGGCTCATATCCCACCTAACCGGAAATTTTAAAATTACTCACCAATCTACCGTAAAAGGAATTGGAGATGATGCAGCTGTGATTGGTCCTGCCAAAGGGAAAGAGATCGTTGTAACCACCGATATGCTAATTGAAGGGGTCCATTTTGATCTTAGCTATATGCCGCTTAAGCACTTAGGCTACAAGGCCGTGGTGGTGAATCTATCCGACATATACGCTATGAACGCTCAGGCTTCTCAAATTACAATATCTATTGCTTTATCCAATCGGTTTCCTGTGGAGGCAGTTGAAGCCCTGTACAGCGGGATAGAAACTGCTGCCAGGATTTACGATGTCGATGTGGTAGGAGGCGATACCACGTCCTCCACGTCGGGACTTGTTATTAGTATAACCGCTATTGGGATGGCCGATAAGAAGAACATCACCTACAGAAGCGGAGCTTCAGAGAACGATCTGCTGGTGGTTACCGGAGATCTTGGAGCTGCTTATCTTGGCCTTCAGGTTTTAGAAAGAGAAAAGAAAGTGTTCGAAGTTAATCCTAACGCACAACCTGATCTGGAACCCTATACGTATTTGGTAGAACGACAATTGAAACCGGAAGCCAGGAAGGACATCCCAAAATTACTAGCCGATCTGGGTGTGCTGCCCACGGCAATGATAGATATAAGTGACGGTTTGTCCTCCGAGATCCTTCATTTATGTGAACAATCGAAGGTTGGCTGTAATTTATACGAGGATAAGATCCCCCTGGATCCCCAGGTTATCAATACCTGCGAAGAATTTAACCTCGATAGTACAACTATTGCCCTTAGCGGAGGGGAAGATTATGAATTGCTATTTACTATGAAACAGGAGGATTTTCCAAAGATTAAAGGAAATCCAAATTTAACTGTGATCGGGCATATTACAGCCCAAAAGGAAGGGGCGCATCTTATAACCCGGGCAAATACCAAAATACCACTTATTGCTCGTGGGTGGAACGCGCTTAGTGAAGAGGAATGATCAGGACAAGATTTGTTTCTGAAAGTGATTCTGGAAGAATTCGTGATTCTTTTCCCAGTAACTCGTAAATTTTACTATTCTGCCATACCCATCTTTGGTGAATTTCTGATGGCAGTGAGTGCATTCGTATTCTTGAATAGGAATTTGTTGTTTTGATACTAGCGAAAGATTATGACCTTTAATCTTGCAACGCAAATGCTTCATAATGTCGAAATTTTTCTATTTTTCTTCTGAAAGAAGGTCGCCAGGCAAGAATTGGTATTCTTAAGTTTCTGGGTAAGTATCTCCAGATGTCCCGTATCGTTTTCGGCCACTTCACGGCCGCAGTGAGAGCATTTATACTCATTAATATGGTTGGTTACTTTTCGGGTGATAATGTAATCATGTCCGAAGGCTACGCACACAAGGTTGGATAGCGAAAGGTGCTTTTTTGGGGAGGATTTCATATATCAGGGCTTTATTTTAATACCCTAATATAGAATTTTAATTTAAAAAATCGACAAAAGACATAAATTATTCGATGAAATGCACAATTTCATGAATTACTTTAACATTTTCAATTAGTGTCATGTGGCCACTTTCTATTTTAATCAGGGTGCATCCTGTTTCTTTTGCTGTTCTTTCAGAATCAGAAATCGGGATCACTTCGTCCTTGGTGCCGGCGATCAAATATTTTGAATCCCGAAATTTCTTCAGTACAGAACGGCGGTCCTTTCGTTCCATCATTCCACGTATTGCGGCTAAGATTCCTTCCGTGGGAATAGTTAGCGCCTGCTGCTGAAGGGCAGAAATTTCTGAAGCGAGATCTTCACGGCGGTCTTCGGCGAACAAGTTCAGTATGGAAACGGTGACAAATAACTTTTTATTCTTCGGAATTAGTTTCAGGGCCCGCTTCCTGTTTAGCAGTCTTTCGGGGCTATCATTATAAGGTGAAGAATTAAGCAAAACGATCTGCCGCACTTCCGAAGGAAATAACTCAAGAAATGCAAGGGCAACATAGCCACCCATAGAATGCCCTATAAGGCTTACCGATTCCAGGTCCAAATCCTGTAACAGTTCATGTGCAACTTCGGCCATAAATTCCATGCTGTGTATTTCGTGATAGACACTGGATCGTCCATGTCCGGGAAGGTCCAAGCGGATAACGGTGAAATTCTTCAGAAGAAATCCTGCCAGCTCATCCCACATCCCAAGGTCTTCCAGAAATCCGTGCAATAACAATACTGCAGGCCCTTCACCTTGAATATCATAATAAATAGTTCCGTCGTTGTAAGGAAAGATCATTTTTCTATCTTCATGGCAAATATCTGTTAATGACGCAACGCAAGCAAATTGTGATCACGGCTTTTGCCTTATTTTCTCTTTTTTTTGGAGCCGGGAATCTTATTTTACCACCTTATTTAGGCTACAACGCAGGATCGAGTTGGTTTTGGGTAGCCATTGGATTTGCTATTTCGGCGGTAATTATTCCTATAATGGCTATATATGGTCATGCCCGCTTACAGGGGACCATGTTGGATTTTGCCAATAAGGTCTCGCCCTGGTTTGCCCTGGTCTACTCTGTGCTTGTGTATGCGATCTCTGTTTCACTTCCTTCTCCAAGAACAGCATCCATGGCCTACGAAATGGCTATCGAGCCTTATTTCGACCTTTCGTCCCTCTGGCTGAGTATAATCTATTTTTCACTGGTGCTTGTATTTGTACTCAACAGGAACAAGATCCTGAGCATCATTGGAAAGTATCTTACTCCTTTGATCATTCTTATTTTACTCCTGGTAATTGTCCTTGGTCTCAACACCGATACCGAATCCTTGCGTTCCTCGATATTCGACAATACGCTGGTCTCCGGGATACTTGAAGGTTACCAGACTTTCGACGCCATAGGTGGGGTAGTAGTGGGAGGCGTAATCGTTATTTCTTTTAGTCTGCAAGGGAAATATAAATATCATGACCAACGGAAAATGATCGCCAAATCGGGCCTGCTGGCCGGGCTGGGCTTGTTTATTATTTATGCAGGCCTCATCGCATTGGGGGCATGGCAAAGTGGTTCCATGCTGGTTGAAGATCGCACCGAACTACTTCTGTTCTTATGCATAAACTCTCTTGGTGATGTGGGTACGGCTTTTCTGGCTGTTCTGGTTGCACTTGCGTGCTTTACAACTGCCGTTGGAATAGTAACAGGAACGGCCGACTTTGTAAAAGGGGTCTTCAGAAATTCGCAAAGGGCCTATGTGATCACTGCTGTTACAGGCTGTATTATAGGAGTTTTAGTAGGACAGAAAACTGTGGGTTATATTATCGATGTGGCCATTCCCGCCCTTATGTTCATCTATCCAATTACCATAGTCTTGATCATCCTAAGTGTTTTACCAGACAGGTTAACGAGTAAATTAGTGTATCGAGCTACCGTGATCACCACCATCATTTTTAGCATTCCCGACTTTGCAGCAACTCTCAAGCTGCAATTAATACCTCAACATATTTTGGAATCGATCAGGACGTATATTCCACTATCCCATGATCATATGGGTTGGATATTGCCCTTCTTGATCACATTTTTCCTGTCAAATCTATACGGCGCATCCAAGGGAAAATCTCAGCATCCTGAAATGGAAAATGAGCGAATTTGACGTTTTTTTACCCTAAGAAGCAAATACCGATTTTTTCGCAAACGATATAGTTATTTATAGTGCTGGATTCGACATTAAATTTGAGGGTAATTCATTGCGAATTCCATTTTTTATACCCCTCTTTATTTGCAAGTTCTTAAAAAGTGAGATCACTTTTTGAATAATTCGTAAAACACTGATATTTTACAAGTTAAGTGTTTGGAATAAAGAATTTGTATCATAGATTTACCTCAAATTAAAAACATTAAAATCATGGCTATTTCAAAGCAATATTTAAAGAGCAAGCCGGTGTGCAAAGTGACTTTTACAGTTCCTGCCGCCGAAGCGAATGAAGTAAAAGTTGCAGGATCTTTTAATGAGTGGAACGCAGATTCTACCCCTCTTAAAAAACTAAAGAACGGATCTTTTAAAGGAACTGTTTCCCTGGATAAGGACCAGTCTTACGAATTCAGATATGTAGTAGATGGTAACTGGACTAACGACGACCAGGCCGACAGCTATCAATGGAACGAGTTTGCTGCAACCGAGAACAGTGTAGTACACGTATAACCCCAAATACAGTGTAACTAAAAACGGCTATCCGCATTCCGGATAGCCGTTTTCATTTTAATCTCATTGATCTTTATTGGATCAGGAATTCATAAGGTCTTCGATCTCTTCGGCCTCTATTGGAATATTTCTCATCAGGTTAAAAGGTTCGCCCTTTTCCTGAATAACAACATCATCTTCCAGTCTAATCCCAAATCCTTCTTCAGGGATATAAATCCCGGGCTCTACCGTAAATACCATTCCGGCTTTGATAGGTTCCCATAATATACCGTAATCATGAGTATCCAGTCCCATATGATGACTTGTGCCGTGCATAAAATATTTTTTATAGGCCGGCCAGTCCGGGTCTTCATTTTGTACGTCGGCCTTGTCGAGCAAACCTAGTTTTAGCAACTCAGATGTCATTAATTTCCCTACCTCAACGTGATATTCTTTCCAAAATGCACCCGGAACCAGTAATTTGGTGGCTTCGTTCTTCACGTGCAACACCGAATTATACACTTCCCGTTGTCGCTTACTATAGGTTCCGCTCACTGGTATGGTGCGCGTCATATCGCTACTGTAGTTTGCATACGACGCTCCTACATCCATTAGAATAAGATCACCCGCTTTACATTGCTGGTTGTTTTCAATATAGTGCAATACGTTGGCGTTGTTTCCACTAGCGATAATCGGGGTGTAGGCGAAACCATCGGAGCGGTTTCTAAGAAACTCGTGCATAAACTCCGCCTCGATCTCATACTCCCAAACATCTGGTTTTACAAATTGAAGTACACGTCTAAAGCCTTTTTCTGTAATATCGCATGCTTGTTGCAGCACTTTAATTTCCAACGGATCTTTTACCGCTCTCAACCTTTGTAAAATAGGATTGCTTTTCGCCCAGTTATGCGCCGGAAACTTCTCCTTGGTAGCTTTTATAAAACGAGCTTCACGCGTTTCGGTTTCTACAGACTGGCGGTAATGTTCGTTAGTGTTAAAATAGATCGTCTCTGCCTGGGTCATGAGTTCGAAGAATATTTTGTCGAAATCAGACAACCAGTAAACAGTCTTCACGCCACTAACTTCGTGGGCTTTCTCCTTTGTTAACTTCTCTCCTTCCCATACAGCGATATGTTCGTTCGTTTCCCTTAGGAAGAGTACTTCCCTGTGTTTTTCTTCAACAGCATCGGGAAACAGTAACAAGATACTTTCCTCCTGGTCTACACCACTCAAATATAGTATATCTCTGTGTTGCTGAAAGGGCATTGTACTATCCGCACTAATGGGGTAAATATCATTGCTGTTGAACACCGCGAGACTTTTGGGTTTCATTTCAGCCATGAAATTTCTGCGGTTTTTTATATACAGCGTATTGTTTATGGGTTGGTATTTCATAGAAAGCTTTTCAGAATAGATTCAAAAATACAGCAATTTGTGCTTTGAATAAAATTTCGAATTTAATTAATGGAAATACAACTTCCGAATATTTTGCAATCAGTTTGCATTTCTGTACTTTCAAATTCTGAAAATCCACCAATATGAAAAAACTAATCATTTTTAGCTTCCTCCTATTTACATTCAGCCTCTTTGCACAACCGGCAGCTACGCCTGCTTCCGAAGTGGAAAAAGGTATTCAACAAAAAGCTCAACTTGCTCAATCTTCCCTTGTTAAAAATTTACCCTTTAAAAGTATCGGGCCTACCATAATGAGCGGCCGGGTAGTCGATTTTTCCGTTAACCCCGACAATCCCGTAGAATTTTATGTAGGTTACGCAAGTGGCGGCGTGTGGCATACCCGCAATAACGGGACTTCCTTCGAGCCCGTACTGGATTCGAGTGCGACGCAAAATGTAGGTAGTCTTGCCATGGATTGGAAGAATAACAGGCTCTGGGTAGGTACCGGAGAAGTAAATTCGTCTCGTTCGTCCTATGCCGGTATCGGCCTACTTCTTTCTGAAGATGGAGGGAAGTCCTGGAAGAATATGGGTCTTAGCGATGCGCACCATATTAGTAAGATCATGATCAATCCCAACAATCCCGATGAGGTTGTGGTAAGTGCAGTAGGCCATTTGTATTCAAAAAATAATGAAAGAGGAGTATACAAAACCATAGATGGAGGAGCCTCCTGGAACAAAACCCTATTTGTGAACGATGAGACCGGGATCATTGAAATGGATGTAGACCCCAACAACTGGAACCTGATGTATGCGGCCGCCTGGGATAAAGACAGAAAAGCCTGGAATTTCAGGGGCAATGGAAACGCGAGTGCTATCTATAAAAGTACGGATGCTGGAAATACCTGGACCAAAATCACCGTAGACGGAAGTGGTTTTCCGGTGGGTGAAGGAGTAGGACGTATTGGTCTGGCCGTAGTGGATGCCAATACGGTGTATGCAATTCACGACAATCAATTCCGAAGAAAAGAAGAAAAGAAGATGGAATCTAATGATGGGATGTTGTTGAAAGATGATTTCAAGACCATGACGACCTCTCAGTTCATGGGGCTTGATAACAACAGGCTTAAAACCTTCTTAAGGCAAAACGGATTTCAGAAGAAATATACCGCCGAAAGTGTAAAAAACATGGTTAAGAGCGGAAAGGCGAAGCCCGTAGATCTTGCGCGCTATCTCGAGGATGCCAATACGATGTTATTCGACACTCCTGTAATTGGAGCTGAGGTTTACAAGAGTACAGATGGAGGTAAGAACTGGAAGAAAACACATGATGGCTACCTGGACGGGATCTATTATTCTTATGGATATTACTTCGGAAAGATACACGTGGACCCTAACAATTCAGATAAGATATATATTTATGGAGTACCTATTTTAAAATCGGCTGATGGAGGAAAATCATTCGAGTCCATCAGTGCCGATAATGTACATGCAGACCATCATGCACTTTGGATAAATCCGAATTTATCCGGGCATCTTATCAATGGAAATGATGGTGGTGTAAATATTTCGTACGATGATGGTGAGACCTGGGTCAAGAACAATGCCCCTGCAGTAGGACAGTTCTATACCGTTAATGTGGACGATGAGAAACCATATAATGTATATGGGGGTCTTCAGGATAACGGAGTTTGGAAGGGGGCTCATAACGCCGAAATGAATAATCGCTGGCATCAAAGCGGCGAGAATCCATATAAATCTATTATGGGTGGCGACGGGATGCAAGTACAGATCGATAGTAGAAATACCAATGTGGTGTACACAGGTTTTCAATTTGGAAATTATTTCCGGCTAAACCTCGAAACAGATGATCAGACCTATATTCAACCCAAACACGAACTGGGTGAAACTCCGTATCGGTTTAACTGGCAAACCCCTATTTTACTGAGTTCGCATAACCAGGATATCTTGTATTTAGGAGGTAATAAATTGATGCGTAGTATGAACCGGGGAGACGATTGGGAAGCCATCTCCGGCGATCTCACTCGAGGAGGAAAGCCAGGGAATGTAGCCTACGGAACACTAACATCCATAAGCGAATCTCCATTTCAATTTGGATTGGTATACGCAGGAAGTGATGATGGCATGCTGCACATAACACGAAACGGAGGAGGTAACTGGGTCAATATTTCTAATTCTTTTCCAAAGGAACTTTGGGTGAGCCGTGTGATAGCCTCCGTACATAAAAAAGAACGCGTCTATGTGACGCTAAACGGATATCGCTGGGATGATTTCACACCTTATGTATATGTGAGCGAGGATTACGGACAAAGCTGGAAAAAGATCACTACAAATCTAACCGCCTCTCCGGTGAATGTGATCAAGGAAGACCCACATAATGCAAATGTCCTTTATCTGGGTACCGATAATGGGGCCTGGGTGAGTTTCAACCGAGGGGATAGCTGGCATGTTTTCTCGGGAGGACTACCCAATGTGGCCGTACATGATCTGGTTATTCAGAAACGTGAGAAGGACCTGGTTTTGGGGACACACGGGCGGTCATTTTACCTGGCTGATACCGAAGTATTAAGTAAGATGAGCACAGGGACCATGGATGAGATACTTTTGGCCGAAATAGAATCCATCAGGTCATCCGGGCGTTGGGGCAGTAGTTTTAGCCCCTGGTATGATCCATTTGAACCCACAAGGGATATTCAATTCTACAGCCCCGCTACGGGTAAAGCTGAAGTGGTTGTAACAGATGAGAACGATAACAAACTTCAGCGTATGGTGATTGATGTTGAGCATGGGATTAATATCGTGGAATACGGTCTGACTGTTTCCGAAAAAGGGGTAAAGGCATTGGCTAAATCCGGAACGGAAATCAAAAAGGCTGAAAACGAC
>QQUG01000158.1 GCA_008501705.1 Flavobacterium sp. | reverse complement strand
TAAGGTGTAGAGACTGGTTTTCCGCTGTGTACATTAAATTCAACAAAGGTATATTCCAGCCCGATAGAGATCTCCGAAACTGTATTTTCGAAGCTGAGGCCTCGTTGTTTTCGTCTGCTCTGATTAGAATCTGCATCGTCACCGCTAATTTGAGCGATCATGATCGTACCCCGAAATGCGTGCCTTGCACTTCTATTCCATTTAAAAATGCCTCCAAAGGCAACATTTTTGGGTGCTATATAATTTGTTCTTCCAACGTCACCAATATAATTGGATCCACCAATCAGTCCACCAATTTCATATGTCTGGGATTGAGCGGAAAAGATGCCTGTAAGAACAAGTAAAACAACTGCGAAATACCTCATAAACCTTAAAAGTTTGCAAATATAACAATAAACTTCGCATAGTAATATTTTATGCAAAATTGTCTCAGATGATAAACAAAAATTGAGGGGATTTATTGCCTAATTACGTTTGTCTTCACCCCAGAGCAATTTTTCTCTAAGGGTTTTAATGAAAGTGTCATCCTGTAATTGAGCCAACTTAATAGTGAATGCAGCTTTTCTTATTTTGATGACGGCGTGGTCTTCTATTGTTGCTATCCTCGAATCTAATGAGATGAGATAAGATTTTTCGCGGCCGGAAACCTTTAAAGTAATTTCCACGTCGTCCGGGATAACCAATGGGCGGGCGTTTAAATTGTGAGGGGCAATAGGAGTAAGAACCATACATTGAGAGGCGGGATCCATAATGGGGCCGCCACAACTAAGCGAATAACCGGTAGATCCGGTGGGAGTGGAAATTATAAGACCATCAGACCAGTAAGATGTCAAGTGCTCGTTATTTACCATAGTCTCTACCTTGATCATAGAGGTAGTATTTTTACGGTTTATCGCGATCTCATTTAGAGCAAAGTTAAGATCGCCAATCTCATTACTCTGAGGATCTGTTTGTATCGCTAGCAAACTTCGCTCTGAGATCGTAAAATTGCCGGCAATGATCTGGGCAATACTCTCTACGATCTTTTCTTTCTGAATAGTGGCCAGAAACCCCAGTCGTCCGGTATTGATCCCTACAATTGGTATACCCAAATCCCGAACAAAGGTGATGGATTTCAGCAAGGTACCGTCACCTCCAATACTAAAAAACAGGTCGTAACTGTGATCCAGTTCAGTAAAAGAACTGAAAGTAGCCACATTGGTATCTATTTCTTTGTGATGCTTAATAAGCTCGAGGAAATTCTTCTCAATGGCTATATCCACATTGGTTTGTTTCAGCGCATTTAATATATGCTGAATGGATTGCTCCGAGTGTTTGTGGTAAAATTGACCGTAAATACCAACCTTCATAACTACATGTTTAGGTACTTGTCGAGATAATTGGAACGCTCTTTCAGGTCTTCGAGGAATTTGTCCTCATCGTGGCTGGAAACTACATTGTAGCTATATCTTCTGAAGGTCTGTACAATAGCATTCATACCGGTATGGCCAATCTTAATGGTTGCCTGCACGGTATCATTCTCCACTTTTGAAATGAAAACTCCCAGGATCTTCGCATCGTTGGATTCTACAATCTGGCATATCTCGCTGAACGAATAATCCCGAACGCCTTTTTCTACTACGATTATGGCACCGGCTTCATTGAGAAAAGGGGTGTCATTGAAGATATTCATAACATCACTTAACTCGTAATAGCCCAAATAGTTATTTTCCGAATTAAGCACCGGCATTATGTTGCTACCATACATGGCAAAAGCCTCAAGAATATCCAGCCAATTGGTCTTATCTGTAACATAAAAGGGTTCCAGTGCATAAGCAAAATCTGTAAGATGTCTGTCAGTTTCAAAACAATGGGCGTCGGTCTCGGAAATACATCCTGCGTATTTTCCATCTTTGGTCACCGGAATATGTGAATAGGTTAACTGATTAAAGGCAACCTGAACTTCCTTAATAGCCGTTTCTATATCGAAGGGCTTGATATCGTTTATTATATATTGTGTGGTATTCAAAGCGATTATTTTTATGCAAATTACTTAAAATAAAGATGTAAAAGCCTGCCTAAGCTTTGTATTTTTGCTCATACAAATTTAGCAAATGACAAAGTTAAGCGTAAATATCAACAAAATCGCTACACTTCGAAATGCCAGGGGAGGTGATGTACCTAATGTGGTACAGGTCGCAAAAGACGTACAACGCTTTGGTGCTGCCGGGGTGACCATTCACCCCAGACCGGATGAACGACATATCCGTTACCGGGATGCATTCGACCTGAAACCTGTGGTCTATACCGAGTACAATATAGAAGGTAACCCTATCGATAAATTTCTGGATATGGTACTTGAAATTCAACCCACACAGGCTACGCTGGTCCCGGATGCCATCGATGCCATCACATCCAATGCGGGTTGGGATACCGTGAAGCATCGTGACTTTCTAAGTGAAGTGATCACAGAATTAAAAAATAAAGGGATCCGCACATCTATTTTTGTGGATCCGGACCTAAAGATGATCGAAGGTGCCGCGAATACGGGAACCGACAGGATAGAACTGTACACCGAAGCCTACGCACACCAATATAGTTTAGGGAATAAAGAAGCAGTAAAGCCATATACCGAATGTGCCCTATTAGCACACGAAATTGGTCTTGGCATTAATGCAGGCCACGATCTTTCGCTGCAAAATATAGAGTTCTTTAAAAATAACGTCCCTAACTTGATGGAAGTGTCCATTGGGCATGCTCTTATTTGTGAGGCGATCTACGACGGACTTGAAAATGTGATACAATCCTATCTTAAGAAGCTACAATGATCTTACATTCGCAAATATTAGGTGAAGGAAGACCATTTATCATCCTGCATGGTTTATTGGGGATGGGCGACAACTGGAAAACACTTGCCAGGCAATTTTCACTTCTGGGATTTGAAATTCATCTCGTGGACCAGCGGAACCATGGGAGGAGCTTTCATAGCGACGATTTTAACTATGAGCTTCTGGCGGAAGACCTATATAACTATTGTAAGTATCACAGCCTAAGTGATCTGGTACTTTTAGGGCACTCCATGGGAGGAAAGACAGCCATGCAATTTGCAACAACATATCCCGAAATGGTGTCTAAATTACTTATTGCAGATATAGCTCCCAAAGCCTACCCACCACATCACCAGGATATATTTAAGGCTTTACTTTCGCTGGATTTTGAAAGGATTAAGTCGAGAGGTGAGGCCGAGGAAGTACTTTCAAAGTATATAAAAGAAGCAGGGATCAGGTTATTTTTACTGAAGAATCTCTACTGGAAAGAAAAAGGGGTTTTAGGCCTGAGGGCGAACCTGGAAGTACTTAACAGGGAAATGGAAGAAGTGGGTGAACCTCTACCGGAAAACGCGATCTTCACCGGGGCTACTTTATTCCTGGCAGGAGCCAATTCGGGGTATATAGACGCGATGGATGAAATCCTAATAAAGAAACATTTTCCTGCTGCCAGTATAGTTACCATTAGCAATGCCGGGCATTGGTTGCATGCTGAAAATCCGACAGAATTTTACGAGCGAGTGAGGCGTTTCCTTTCAGAGGAAAACACAAAAGGATAATTGGTATTTGTTTTTTACCTTTAATTCAAATTCAACATTATGAAAACCATTTTAAGATTATTGCTTACTGCTTTGGCCGTAGTGATCCTGGCTAAAATTCTGCCGGGGGTAGCAGTTGAAGGCTACGGATCGGCCATTATAGTTGCTGTGGTAGTGGCCTTGCTTCGATTTATTGTAAAACCAATTTTGGTGGTTCTAACCCTTCCAATAACCATAATCACTCTGGGATTATTCCTGCTTGTCATCAATGCGGTGATAATTATGATGGCCGATTATTTCATCCCGGGATTTGCGGTAGATTCTATCTGGTGGGCACTGTTGTTTAGTTTACTCCTGTCCATCCTCCAGTCGATCTTTCATTCGGTGCTGGACAATAAAAAGGAATAGTAGATTCGCAGACTTTAAAAGCTTGTTGGGTTGCATTAAAATTTGTACTTTTGCAACCCAATTTTTATGGGTAAAGGTTAAAGACTATGAACATTACAAAAAAAGACATCGATCCACTAAATGCCGTGGTAACCGTGAATATTTCGAAAGACGATTATTCGGAAAAAGTGGACACCATTTTGAAGGATTATCGCAAGAATGCGAATATTCCTGGTTTTAGAAAAGGGCACGTACCTTTAGGGATGGTGAAGAAACAATACGGGAAAGCTGTGTTGGTGGATGAAGTGAATAAGATCCTTCAGAACGAATTACATAAATTTTTAACTGAAGAGAAACTGGATGTTCTTGGAAACCCTCTTCCTAAAAACGAAGCCGAGATCGACTGGGATGCAGGAGATTTATCGTTTGAGTTCGATCTGGGCCTTGCCCCGGATTTTGAAGTGAACCTGAAAGGAAAAGCAGTAACACATTACAAGATCGTTGCCGATGATGAGATGATCAATAACCAGGTGAAGACCATCCGCAAGCAATACGGTAAATTAATTGCGAAGGATACAGTAGAAAAAGGCGATGAGGTTACCGGAACCTTCACTTCAGAAGAAAAAGAAATAGAGAAAAAAGCAAGCTTTGAGACGGAAGTTGTGAAAGGAAAAAAACAACTCTCAGCCTTGATCGGAGCTAAGGTAGGAGATACCGTTTCATTAAAGACCAAAGGACTTTTTAAAGATGAGCATGACAACCAGCGATATTTGGGTGTAGATCACGATAGCGCACATGGCCTCGATATCGAGGTTTCTTTGAAAATAGAAGAAGTGAACAAGCGTGAAATGGCAGATCTCAACCAGGAATTATTCGATAAGATCTTTGGTGAAGGAGTAGTCACTTCAGAAAAACAATTAAAAGAAAAGATCAAGGAAGACGCCGAACGACAGTTTGAGCAACAAAGCGATCAGAAGTTGTTGAATGATGTAGTGGAATCGCTCATAGAAAACACCAAATTCGATCTGCCAAAAGAGTTTCTTAAGCGATGGATACAACAATCCGGAGAGGAAGTACTTTCCGAAGAAGCCGCCAGGGAAGAATTCGAAAAAAGCGAAAAGGGTTTAAGATACCAGCTTATTGAAGGAAAATTAAGAGCAGAGCACAAACTGCAGGTAACTTTCGAGGAATTGAAAGACTATTCCAGGGATATGATCCGTATGCAGATGGCCCAATTTGGGAATATGAACCCCACCGATGAAGAACTGGACGGCATAGTAGGAAGAATAATGTCTAATGAAGAAGAGGTAAGACGCCTGTCTGAACAATTAAATACCAACAAAATGCTTCAGTTTTATAAGGAAAACGCCAAACTGAAGACAAAGGAGGTAACCTATGACAAGTTCATTAAGGAGGCATACGCCTAATTCAGCAATAAAATAGTTATATTTAGGCGTTGAATTGTGGTGATTCAACGCTTTTTTTATAATACAGAAAACGACTCAAATTATATGAACTACAGTAAAGAATTTAAAGATTTTGCTATAAAGGATCAGGGGGTTAGCAGTACTTTTTACGATACTATCGTAAGTAGCATGTATCCTGTGGGCCTCACCCCAAATATTATTGAAGAACGACAGATGAACGCTGTGGCGATGGATGTTTTTTCACGCCTGATGATGGACCGTATCATTTTTCTGGGGACGGGAATAAACGATCAGGTTGCGAATATTGTTCAGGCACAGCTGCTTTTCCTAGAAAGTACAGATGCTTCCAAGGATATACAGATTTATATTAATTCACCCGGAGGGAGCGTATATGCAGGCCTGGGGATCTATGACACCATGCAGTTCATTAAGCCTGATGTAGCCACTATTTGCACTGGAATGGCTGCCTCTATGGCTGCGGTATTGCTTTGTGCAGGACAGAATGGAAAGCGAAGCGGACTAACCCACTCAAGGGTTATGATCCACCAGCCTATGGGTGGTGCACAAGGGCAGGCGAGTGATATTGAGATCACTGCCAGAGAAATCATTACCTTGAAAGAGGAATTATACCGTATAATCGCGAATCACAGTGGCCAGACTTACGAACAGGTCTACGAAGACAGTGACCGCGATTACTGGATGAAGGCCGATAAAGCCAAGGAATACGGAATGATAGACGAGATCTTATCTCGCAACTAAATCCCGTTTAAATTTTAAGTTATGTCGAAAGAAGAATTGGAATGCTCATTTTGCGGTCGTAAAAAAGCTGAAACCAATCTCCTTATTGCGGGATTGGATGCGCATATATGCGACCGCTGTATAGAGCAGGCTCATGGGATCGTGATCGAAGAGGCTCTGCATTCTACCAATAGCGAGCTTAGTAAGGAGCTGATGCTTAAAAAACCTAAGTCTATCAAAGCGTTTTTAGACGATTATGTGATAGGACAGGAACACACCAAAAAAGTAATGTCTGTGGCAGTGTACAATCACTACAAACGATTGCTGCAACCCAAGAGTGATGAAGATATTGAAATTCAGAAAAGTAATATCATCATAGTGGGCCAGACCGGTACAGGGAAAACCCTGGTTGCCAAGACCATTGCAAGGATGCTAAATGTTCCCTTAGCCATAGTGGATGCTACCGTACTTACGGAGGCGGGATATGTTGGAGAAGATGTTGAGAGTATACTTACCCGCTTATTGCAGGCGGCCGATTACAATGTTGAGAAGGCCCAGAACGGGATCGTTTTTATCGATGAGATAGATAAGATCGCCAGAAAGAGCGATAATCCTTCAATTACGCGTGATGTGAGTGGAGAAGGCGTACAGCAGGCCTTACTTAAATTACTTGAAGGAACCACAGTGAATGTACCGCCAAAAGGAGGACGGAAGCATCCGGATCAGAAATTTATCGAGGTAGACACCGAAAATATACTATTTATTGCCGGAGGAGCTTTCGATGGCATCGATCGCCATATTTCTAAAAGGCTCAATATGCAAGCCGTAGGATTCAGCGCCAGCAAGAAAGAAGATACTATGGAGCGTGATAATATGCTTAAGTATATTATTCCGAAAGATCTTAAGGATTACGGGTTAATACCGGAGATCATTGGTCGTTTACCGGTGCTTACTTATATGAATCCGTTGGATAAAGGCACTCTTAGAGCTATTCTTACCGAGCCTAAAAATGCCATAATCAAGCAGTACAAGAAGTTGTTTGAAATGGATAACATAGATTTTGTGATCACCGAAGAAGCTCTGGACTTTATCGTAGAACAGGCCATCGAATACAAACTTGGAGCCAGGGGATTACGATCTTTGTGCGAAGCTGTTCTCACCGATGCCATGTACGACCTGCCGGGTAGCGATGAAAAAGAACTAACGGTAACTATGGAATACGCCCAGGAGAAATTAAATAAATCTACTATTAAGAAATTAAAGGCTGTATCGTAAGAGCAACAAGATTTTAGCATAAAAAAAAGCCTCAGGGAACAAACCTGAGGCTTTTTCTTGAAATTACTTATAGTTAGGGTTGTGCGATAACAGTTTTCTTCTTTTTATTAAGAATCTTCTGCTGCATTAATTCCTTCTTATTTTTTAAGGTATATCCTGCTACTTTTTCTTCTTTCTGAATTGTCTTAACGGTAGTTCCACATGATACCATGGAAACTGAAAAGAAGAGGATTGCCAGTATGTATATGATTTTTTTCATTGCCCCAATAATGAATTGATGAATCAAACATAGAAAGTAAGAAAAGTACTACCAAATATATTAGTTGAAGTAGCGGTATTTTTCGATTAAACGTATTTTTTGACCTATTTTCAATCGAAATTACTCCCGAACCAGGAAGTAGCAATACTCGTTCAATACTTCCGATTCCTGCATATCTTCCGGTACCAGTTCCAGTTCTCTGGCGAGTTCCAGTGTACTGTTACTGCGTTTTAGGTTAAATCCAGGGAGTTCTTCATAAAAACTGCGTGGAAGCGTGGTTGTCGTGCCATCGGAGTGCAGTTCCTTCTCAAAATAGGTCTTCAATCGAATAAAGACCGCAGTCTCTTTGATCTGTTCTTCAAACGATTCGGCGAGCAGGATATCACCGGTATTTAAGATCTCACGACAAAATTCGATCACCGAATTTATCTGGCCCTGGTTCAGAAAGAAGAAAACGCCTTCTATCATGATCACCTTTCGGTAACCCTTATAGTCATTCAACAGGGTTTTCAAACGGGCCTGATCTTCTTGGCGAGTAATATCGGTGTTTATCCATCTTACTTTCCGTGAAGGCAAGGAACCATCGGCAGTGAATCGTGCAATTGCCTCCTTTTTAAAGGCCACCACATCGTCAAAATCGGCTTCAATAGTGACAAGATCTTCAGAAAGGTTATAAGGATACATACTAAATCCTGCTCCCAGGTTTATGCAAAGGAGTTTCGATCCGGAACCCAATAATTCCTCCAGTGTTAAATGGAAATACCGGTTTCGCATACAATGAAGTAATTCATCGTATTCGGAGACTTTTGTCGCAAATTCGTTAACCCATTTCTGTAGGCTGGGTCTCACCCATAATTTAGCATAGGGGTCGCAGCTTACCAGCTCATTATTAGCGCGATAGTATGCTATTATAAAAGCGGTGTCTGGAATTGAAAGGGCCATACTTAACTATTTAAAGAAAGTAATTCCTCAAGATATTCTCGCGAATTAGACAGCCTTGGAACTTTGTGCTGCCCGCCCAATTTGTTGTTTTTCTTTAACCAGTCGTAGAATAGTCTCTCCCGGCCACAGTGAACCTTTGGAGCGTTGAGCGTGGTATTGTTATACCTTTTGGCTTCGTAATCGCTGTTTACTTCCTGCAACGACTTATCCAGTAGCAAAGTGTAGGTATCGAAATCCTTGGGTGGGGTTTTAAATTCGATGATCCACTCATGTGCTCCTTTCTCTCTGCCTTTCATAAAAATAGGTGCCACGGTATAATCGACGATCTCGGTTTCGGTGAGTTCGGAGACTTTGCGCAGGGCAGTTTCTGCGTTTTCAATGATGAGTTCTTCGCCAAACACATTTATATGGTGTTTGGTTCTGCCTGTAATACGAATTCGG
>QQUG01000179.1 GCA_008501705.1 Flavobacterium sp. | reverse complement strand
AATCGTTCCAAAATTACATAATTTGGAACGCTCCACTAATTAATAAATTGCTAATTTTGGTTTTTCTGAAAAATACTATTTATGGCACAGTCTGTACTGAATAAAAAATCGCTAAACTTCCTGGAAAAATATCTTAATAACGCCTCTCCAACCGGCTATGAGTGGGACGGGCAAAAACTATGGATGGATTACCTGAAACCCTATGTGGATGAGTTTCTTACCGATACTTACGGCACGGCCGTGGGGATCATTAATCCGAAAGCAAAATACAAAGTAGTTATTGAAGGCCATGCCGATGAGATATCCTGGTACGTAAATTACATCAGTGACAATGGTTTACTCTATGTGATCCGGAACGGAGGAAGCGATCACCAGGTTGCACCTTCGAAAATAGTTAACATCCATACCAAAAACGGAATTGTAAAAGGTGTATTTGGATGGCCTGCAATTCATACAAGGAGCAAGGCTAAGGAAGAACCTCCCAAGCCCGAAAATATATTTATCGACATAGGTGCGAAGGATAAGAAAGAAGTGGAGAAAATGGGAGTGCATGTGGGTTGTGTGATCACCTACCCGGACGCCTTTCATATCCTAAACAAGGATAAATTTGTTTGCAGGGCACTAGACAATAGAATGGGCGGCTTTATGATAGCCGAAGTAGCTCGCTTATTACACGAAAATAAAAAGAAATTGCCTTTCGGTCTATATATCACTAACTCGGTCCAGGAAGAGATCGGACTTAGAGGCGCACAGATGATCGCGGAAAGAATTCAACCTAATGCAGCTATAGTAACCGATGTAACTCACGACACCACTACTCCCATGATCGATAAGAAAAAACAAGGCCATGCGAAAATAGGTGACGGACCCGTGATCGCATACGCTCCGGCAGTTCAGCAAAAACTCAGGGACCTGATCATAGATGCTGCCGAAACCAATAAGATCCCGTTTCAGCGTGCGGCACTATCGCGTGCCACAGGGACAGATACAGATGCTTTTGCTTATAGCAATATGGGGGTTGCCAGCGCATTGATATCACTGCCGTTACGATATATGCACACCACGGTTGAAATGGTCCATAAGAGTGATGTTGAGAACGTGATCAAATTGATCTACGAGTCTCTACTGCGTATTGAAAAAGACGAGACGTTTAGTTATTTCAATTAATTAGACTTTATCTGTAAGAAATAAGTTACTGGCTTCCATAATGGAAGCCTTTTTTTATCTTAGCCCACAAACAAGCCCTCAGGTGTTATTCAATTCGCTGGATTTTGGAGTCTTTCTGGTCGTTGTATTCTCGATGTACTGGATCATTGGCGGTAAGCGCCGTGTATCCCAGAATGTACTTATACTGATCGCGAGTTATATCTTTTATGGTTTATGGGACTGGCGGTTCTTAACCCTTTTGATAGGTAGTTCTCTTATCGATTTCATTGCGGCTCGATACATTGCTGCATCTGATAATAAAAGTAAAAGAAGGTTTTGGCTGATCTTCAGTCTGTTCTGGAACCTCGGAATCCTATTTACTTTTAAATACCTGAATTTTTTTCTGGACAGCTTTCACTCATTTTTCGATTCCAACCTGCTACCAGGGGAATTCAGTATCTGGAACGTGATCATTCCTGTTGGGCTAAGTTTCTATACGTTCCAAACGATGAGTTATTCCATCGATGTATACCGAAACAAATGTAAGCCCACCCACAACCTGCTTAATTTCCTGTGCTACGTTAGTTTCTTTCCACAACTCGTTGCAGGGCCAATAGAAAGAACAAGTTTCCTGTTACCGCAATTCGAAAAAAACAGACAGTTCGATCTCAATGAAGCAAAAGAAGGCCTCCGCCAGATCCTTTGGGGGCTATTTAAAAAGATATTGGTAGCAGATAAATTAGGCATCGCAGTTAGCATGGTTTTCGATAATCCTGAAGGTTACGGTTTTGTTAGCTTATGCTATGCGGCCATATTATTTTCGTTCCAGGTGTATTGCGACTTCTCCGGATACACCGACATAGCCATTGGTACGGCCAGACTTTTCGGGTTCCGATTACACATTAACTTCCGTTTGCCATACCTCGCTAAAAGTATGACGCAGTTCTGGCAGCGCTGGCATATAACACTCACCAAGTGGTTTACAGATTACGTCTATCTTCCCATCGTAAAGCGATTTAAAAAAACAACTGCCTGGGTTCGAATATGGGCACTATTGTTAACCATGACACTCGTGGGGTTATGGCACGGGGCGAACTGGACCTTTATATGTTTTGGTGTCTTTAACGGTTTACTTCTGGCTATGGAACGGATACCCCTGGGAAGTACAAAGAAGACACTTGCCCGCATATTACCCATACAACCCCGTTGGTTTAGCTTGATTTACTTTTTCAGTCTCACCTCCATATCAAGCATATTCTTCAGGGCTGAAACTATTAACGATGCCTGGCTTATATTAAAACGTATTTTCACTTTGGCGAAGGATCCACAATTCTCACTGCTAATAGGTGTGAAGATCTTGTTCCTTCTGTTGATGATCGCCGCCGAACTAGTTACAAGACGAAAAGAGTTCCCGCTTCAGAACTTGGAAGCACATATGCCCAAATGGATGCGCTGGACAATATATTATACACTAATAGTTTTATTAATTCGATTCTACGAACCCTTGAAAACCTTTATTTATTTTCAATTTTAATATGCTTCGGAAATTTGCCATACAAGCTGTCTTGTTCTTTATCCCGGTGATCATGGGTTGTATTGCTGTGGAGATGATTACAAGGAACCTTCCGATGCGATACGCATATGTAAGTAAATATCTGGAAAAAGAGAGTGCACAGCTGGAAGTGCTGGTACTTGGATCTTCACAGATGAAAGACGCCATTAATCCGCAATGGCTCTCCAGACCCACTATAAACCTGGCGTCTACGAGTCAGCATCACAACACCGATCTTAAATTATTCAGGGGATTGAAGGACCAAATGCCCCTTCTAAATACCGTTGTAGTTGAACTCTCCTACGCGCATTTGGAATTACCTCATAATGACGGAGAATTCTGGAAGAACAATGTATACCTGGAGTATTACGGAGTTAATTGCTTTGACCGTAAGGCGTGGTTTAAGGATCGCTTCATCTATATTTCTAATCCACCGTTTTACTCGGATGCTATTTATAAGGAGTACATTTCGAAGGAAGATAAGGACGTATTCAATGAATTTGGATTTAATATCAACTGCTACGAAGGTGCGTTTAGTAGAAATAATTTCGATGAAGATAAGATCGCTCAACTGGATTTTGTTGTTCAGACTTCAGAAAATATAGAGATCTTTAAATACAATTCGCACTATTTTTTTAATATGATAAAGGAGCTTGAAACTATGGGCTTGGATGTTATCGTTACTACTACGCCACTTTATAAAAGTTACAAGGAGAAAAGAAACCCCAATATTCTGAAAAGAAGAGACAGTATCCTCGAAGTTGTTGAACGGCGCCACCCTAAGGTGCGAATTTTCAATTGCGAAACAGACTGTAGCGAGTTTACGATCAAAGATTTTCTTAATTACAACCATCTAAATAGAGATGGGGCCAGGAAATTCACCGAAAAACTCGACAATTTTTTACAGATAAGCCCTTAGCTTTCCTTTAATGTTGCGAAGTATCGTTTTGCTTCTCTGATCACTTTTGGAGCCAGTAGAATGGAGGCCGTCATGGTTGGAACGGCCATGATGGCAAAGAAGGTGTCGATCAAGTTGATCATCATGTTGAGATCTGTCGTTGCGCCCAAAATGATACTTAGAATGTAGATATAGTTATAATAGGTTGCCTTTTTCGCGCCAATTAGAAACGACATACACTTGGTGCCATAATAGGAATAGGAAAAAAGGGAGGAAATACTAAATACAGCGATGCACAGTAACAACAGGTATTTACCCAGCTGTGGCATTGTTTGCGTAAATGCGGAGGCCGTGAGGGATACTCCGTTCGCGCTCGAGGTTTCCCAAACACCGGTCACTAAAATAGCTAATGCCGTAAGGGTACATATTATTAAGGTATCTATAGCAGGTCCCAGCATGGCAACCAGGCCTTCACGTATAGGTTCGTTGGTTTTAGCCGCACCATGAGCCATGGGTGCAGTACCAATTCCGGCCTCGTTCGAAAACGCACCACGCCTGATTCCCAATAAGAGCAGCCCCCCTACCACGCCACCCAGAAAAGCATCTCCCTTGTAAAAATTAGCCGAAAAGGCATCTGTAAAGATCAAACCGAAATATTTAGGGACTACGTCGTGGTTCACTACAAGAATGATAAGCACCATCGCAAAATAAAGCAACACCATACTGGGCACTAATTTAGAGGCGGTATTACTAATACGACTTAATCCACCCAGGATCACGATCGCTGTAATAAGCCCCAGTATGATCCCTATAGTTAAGTTGCTATTAAGTCCGGTGTACATCCCTGCAGGTTTGAGTACCAGGTCGTTTATAGCCTGGGTAAGTTGATTGACATTAAAAACAGGTAAGGCACCTACAAGCCCTGCCACACTGAAAATTACAGCCAGGAACTTCCAGTTCTTTCCGAGGCCTTCCATAATAAAATACATGGGCCCTCCCTGTACATCACCATTACTATCCTTTCCTCTAAACATTACCGCTAATGAGGCTGTGAAGAACTTTGTCGACATCCCAATAACTGCGCTAACCCACATCCAGAAAACAGCACCCGGGCCGCCAATAGCAATAGCAACAGCTACTCCCGCGATATTACCCATCCCCACCGTGGCCGATAATGCCGTAGTTAGCGCCTGGAAATGCGTGATCTCTCCCTTATCGTTCTCATTGTCATATTTACCACGTAACACCGCTATTGCATGTCCTAAATATCTGAAAGGGAGAAATTTTATACGAATGAGCATATACAATCCTCCGCCTATTAGCAGGATAAGTAAGGGCAATCCCCAGGCAATGCTTTGTGCTTCCGAAATGAAGTTGTCGAGAATTTCGATGAAAGTGTCGTACATGAAGAAGCTAATGTAATTTAAATTTTAAAATTCGTATCAATTGTTTTCCTTTGTAAAGGAATGAAACAACTACTAACCGTCATTTTATTTCTTTTCACCCTTCAATTGATCTCCCAGGAGAACAATTCAGAAAATAGATCTTCCTTCGTTTTTACCCCTGAGATCATGGTGGGCTACACGGCCGAATCCAATGAATTTTTCCCTGACAGAAACCTGCAAACCCAGGCACTCCTTAATTTTGGCTGGGATCACAGTGGGAATCCTCGTGAATGGGCGCGAAGACTAAAAGGACCAAAGACCGGTATTTCTCTTGGCTATACCTCCTTCGGAAATAAGGATAGCCTGGGAGGAGCGATCACCCTTATGCCGTTTATAGAGTTTGACATTTTTAAAAGCAAAAGGCTACGTTCCCAGGTTGGTATGGGCGGGTCTTATTTTACCAAGATCTACGACGAGATAAGTAATCCGAAGAACCAGGCTGTATCTACACGCCTTACCTGGTCGTTCAGGGCGTTTATGCACTATGAATTCCTGAGAACGGAAGCAACAGACTGGCGTTTAGGCCTGGGGTATTTCCATCATTCGAACGGGCATACCCGCTTACCGAATCAGGGTTATAATTCGTTTTTATTGAGTCTTTCAGCCGATATCAAGAATACAGATACAGCTGTATCGACCGAGCTAACACCCACTTCTAAGCTCAAAAGGAGAACCAATGATTATGTAAGCATTTATGGTGGCTTCGGAATAAATGTACTGTCACTTGCCTACAACGATAAGCGTGGTGTTTACACCATTTCCGGGGAATATGGTAAAGTGTTGAATGGTATGTTTAAAGTAGGGATTGGTTTTTACTATCGCTATTACGAGCATTATTACGATTATATCGCTGATGAGGAGTTCCTGGTTCGACCGGGTGAAGAATTTGAAGAGTTTACCGAAAACCCCTGGTGGTATGCATCTAATCTCGGGATCCACGCCAATGGGGAATTTATGCTTAATCACGTTGGATTTAACGTACAACTGGGAATAAACCTTCACAAGCCAGCTTACCAGATAGACTGGCGTATCAACCAGGGATGGGATAATACCCCCAGAGAGATCCCACCCAATTTTATCTTAGGTGAATTTGACGGGAAGTACAGACTTAAGAAAACCCTGGCAGCGCGGATGGGCCTTAAATACTATCTGTGGAATACCAGTAAGGAGCCTGTTCATAATATATTCTTCGGAATTCATATAAATGCTAACGGTGGACAGGCAGATTTTACAGATCTGAGCCTTGGCTACGTGTACAATTTCAATTTTAGGGAAAGATAAAGGCCTCCCGTTTCCGAAAGGCCCAAAATCATTAATCTGTATACTGAATCTATTCTATGATCATTCGTTTAGTATCGATCTTTTTCCCGTCTACAAATAAGGTGTAGAAGTACATACCAGATTGAAGGCTGGCTTTGCCAATCTCAATACTACCCTCACCTCTCACTTCTACAGCTATACTATTTAAAAGCTGCCCTGTGGTGGAACTAATCACAATATTTGCGTTGGAATAGGTAATTGGAATGTAGTATCCAATTGAGGTTGTATTATCAAATGGGTTTGGGATATTCTGAAATAATACCGGCCTGTTAGGATCCTGTATATTGTCTGGCACACGTAAGGTACACGCACATTGTTCCAATAGATCTACTCTGGCAATGAGATCATCGATCTGGGCCTGTTGTGCGGCATTCTCATCAATTAGAGGCTGGAGCATAGGGGTGAAATCGATCATTAATGTATTACCATCGGTAATTACCAGTGTTAACGTATTGCTATTAAGTGCGTAACCCAGCAACTGTTCATCGGTATTATCAAGATAGCCGGAAAGATCCACACTACCTCCGTCTTCAAGCGATAAGGTATTTCCTGCCAGTGAAATTTGCTGATCGTCGGTTCCCGAATCATCCAGATATGAAAGATCTACCACTTCCGAAGCACCCCCGCTAATTCCGATGGTAAGATCGGTACCTACAAGTGAGGATCCTGAAATATCCTGGTTATCGGTATTGTCCAGGTAGCCGGAGAGGTCTACTGTAGTTGCATCGTTGGTCAGGCTTAGCGTATTTCCGGCGAGGTCCAGATCCTGCATATCTGTATTATCCAGGTAACCGGAAAGATCCACCGTGTTTACCGCTACGCCGTCATCTTCCAGGGATAGTTCAAGGTTGTTTCCGTTTAGTTGAAAAGTATCTACGGTTTGATCGTCTGTATCCAGGCCAACAGGATTCCATTGTGCTCCATCCCATGCATAGGTGAGGTCGTCATCTGTATCGTAAACAATTACACCCTTTTCTGTCATCAAGTTAGCTCCAAGTGTATTTCGATCGGCTGTGGTTAGTCGGTTTAATTGGAGTCCGCGATCTGTGGCTCCCAATGCCAGAGATGTGAATGCATTTGGAGAGGAGGTACCAACACCTACAGCTCCCGAGCTAGAAATGTCCAGAGAACTTGTGGGTGCTCCGGGACGAATTCTGAAAGGTAAGAGGCTTCCACCGCTAACATCCCTAACGAAAAAATTAGTCTCGTTTGCCGCTACGTCCCACTTATAATCTCCAAAACCACCAACCTGGTCTAATCTGATGGTTGGTGTATCCTGATTGAAAATATGTAATCTTACCACAGGATTGGCAATCCCTATACCAACATTACCTCCCGATTCTATGCGGAGGGAATTGGCCGTTGCCCCGGCATCCACTCGGAATGGGAATACGCCGGCAGTAGCATCCTGTATAGCGAAATAGTTATCACCTCCATTGGTGGCATCGTTCGCCTGAAGCCTCCAGTCGTTACTAGGGAAACTCGCCGTATTACTAGTGTCATCGAAGTACATTCTTAGATTATTTTCACGCATGATAATAGTATCGAATCCATAGGCCTGATTGGCAGCCGTATCAAATCCAACGCCTAGAGATCCAACAACCTCCAGGTCGTCGTTTATTACTTGTCTGGTTGGATTATCCTGGTCTATTACAGGGCTCTGAGCCATAGCAAAATAAGAGCAGCAAAAGATGGATAGAAAAATAGATAGTCGAAAGTTTTTCATAATTGGTTAGTTTTAGTTTTCCCTCAATTTAAAACTAAAATCCAAGACAAACTTTTGTAATCGGTGAAATACTAATTACATCGACATATACTAAATATTTCTACTTAAGATCTTTTATAGGGAAGAAAGATATGCTTTTACGTTGCTTTCGATACGATGCTGAATATCTGAAACATCTGCTTTCTCGAAAGTTTCTCCCGTGATATTCTCGTATAGCTCGATATAACGTTCGGAGACAGATTCAATATAGGCATCGCTCATTTCCGGTAGTTGTTGACCTTCCAGCCCTTGGAACCCGTTGGAGATGAGCCACTGCCGTACAAATTCTTTGGAAAGTTGCTTTTGTGGTTCTCCTTTCTCTTGTCGTTCCAGGTAGCCTTCAGCATAAAAGTAACGTGAGGAATCGGGCGTATGGATCTCATCGATCAGGACGATCTTACCATCCTTTGTCTTTCCGAATTCATACTTTGTATCCACCAATATCAGGCCGCGCTTTGCTGCTATCTCCGTCCCTCTTTGAAACAATTTACGGGTATAATCTTCCAGCTGCAGATAGTCTTCTTCCATTACAACTCCTCGTTCGAGGATCTCTTCCCGAGAGATATCCTCGTCGTGATCACCCCGTTCGGCTTTGGTTGCCGGGGTAATGATGGGTTCCGGAAATTTATCATTTTCGATCATTCCTTCCGGCATAGCTACGCCACATAATAAACGCTTACCGGCTTTATATTCCCTGGCAGCATGGCCACTAAGGTATCCCCGTATGACCATTTCTACTTTAAAGGGCTCACAGGCTACACCCACTGCTACATTGGGATCTGGGGTAGCAAGAAGCCAGTTAGGTACCAGGTCTTCGGTATCTCTCATCATTCGGGTGGCGATTTGGTTCAAGATCTGACCTTTATACGGAATTCCTCTGGGCATAACGACATCGAATGCGCTCAGGCGGTCCGTGGCTATCATAACCAACAGATCGTGCTCAAGGCGATATACTGCCCGAACTTTTCCTGTGTACACACGTAGTTGTCCCGGAAAATTAAAATTGGTG
>QQUG01000087.1 GCA_008501705.1 Flavobacterium sp. | reverse complement strand
ACTTTTTGAATTTCCTCTAAATCTTTTAATAAAGCATCGTAATGCCGAGTATTGGTGACTATGGTTTCATTGTTACGAAGGGCGCCTGTATTGACAAACTTAAGTAAGGTGTTTTTAAGTGTTTCAATGCCTTCGCCTGTTTTGGCAGAAAGTAGTAATAGATTTGAGAATTGAGATTTGAGAATTGAGATTTCCTCAGCAGAAAGTGTATCTACTTTATTGGCAATTATTACTAATGTTTTTTGCGGAAACTTGTTTTTTACTTTTTCAATTTCTACTTGAATTTCTAAAGCGTTTTCTAAAAACTTCTGTGCGCTAAGCATTAAGATCACTACTTGTGCTTGTTCCATTTTCTGAAAGGTTTTCTGAATTCCTAACCCCTCAATTGTATCGGTTGTTTCGCGTATTCCAGCTGTGTCTATAAACCTGAAAGCTATCCCACCTATGGTGATCTCATCTTCTATGGTATCTCGTGTGGTACCTGCAATATCACTAACTATGGCTCGCTCCTCATTGAGCAGGGCATTTAATAAAGTAGATTTCCCCACATTGGGCTCTCCCACGATGGCAACAGGAATACCGTGCTTTAATACATTTCCTGTAGCGAACGAATCAATAAGACGTTTTAAAACCTTGGTTATTTTCGAAATAAGTACTTGAAACTCTTCTCTATTGGCAAACTCTACATCTTCTTCAGCAAAATCAAGTTCCAATTCTATTAGTGAGGCAAAATTGAGCAATTCTTCTCTTAGTTTTTTTATTTCTGAAGAAAAGCCTCCTCGCATTTGTTGTATGGCCAATTGATGAGACGCCTCACTATCACTGGCTATCAGATCGGCCACTGCCTCGGCCTGACTAAGATCCATTTTACCATTGAGAAAGGCTCTTAAGGTAAATTCCCCGGCCTGGGCCATCCGGCATCCTTTCCGAAGCGCTAACTGGATAATTTCTTGCTGAATATAATTGCTCCCGTGACAGGAGAATTCAACCACATCCTCACCGGTGTAACTCTGCGGATCCTTAAAAATACTGGCCAGCACTTCGTCTATTACTCGTTCTCCATCTTTTATATGTCCTAAATGCACCGTGTGTGTAGCTTGGTCCTTTAGTTTTTTACCGGAGACCGAATGAAATATGAATGAGGCGATACCAATGGCATCAGGACCCGAAAGCCGTATAACGGCTATGGCTCCCGAACCGGCTGCTGTTGCCAAAGCTACAATTGTATCATTTTGGATCATAGTCAGCAAAAATACGAATAAGTTGAGAGTTGTAACATTTTTGCGATTGTACAGTCATATTAATACAACCTCAAAATCAATCAAAAAATGGAAGTAATCAATCAAAGTGCGATGCGAACGGACAATAATCTTCTCGTTATCACACATCTTTCACAGCTTTTATACTACCTAACCGGGTTTGGAGGCCTCATTGTTCCTTTAATCTTGTGGATTACACAGAAGGATAAAGTGGAGGGAATGGACGAGCACGGAAAGTCTGTAGTAAACTTTCAGCTTACGCTTATTCTTATAATGGTACTTAGCATTCCCGGAATTTTCTTGTTTGGGTTAGGTATACTGGGTCTCATTTATGTAGGATTTGCAGGGTTTATTATTCCTATCATAAACGCCGTAAAAGCCGGAAATGGCGAACCGCCTTCTTATTTCGGAACGATTAAGTTCATTTCATAGAATGATTTGGTGGATAATATTAGGTGCAGCCTTCGTGCTTTGCACCCTTTGTTTCGCAGGTGTTTTCCGAAAGGATAACTGGCGATCCATGGACGATAAGTAATTTTTATATTCGATTAATTACTTGAATGAAGTTTAATAACTGAACCCCATCCGATTGGATGGGGTTTGGTTTTTTTATAAAAGGTTATAAACCAATGATTTTGTTCTTTACTAAATAAATCTAATATTTGATCTTATGCATACCTGTCTATTAATGAGATGCTAAAGGTCTATGAGAAGTAGTAAGAACTGGGTAGTTTTTGGATTGGCATTATTCAATATCGCCATTCATCTATATGTCTATAACAATTTAGAATATCACCGGGATGAATTGCTCTACTTCTCACTAGGAACCCATCCCGATCTGGGATATGCAACAGTACCACCACTAATTGGCTGGATTGCAGCTCTAATGCAGAAATTATTTGGATATTCTCTCTTTGCCGTAAAACTATTTCCAGCCCTGTTAGGAGGAGCATTGGTTGTTTTATCGGCCAGAATCACAAAAGAACTCAACGGAGGAACCTATGCACAGATATTAACGGCCGTGGCAATTGTTTGCATGCCTGTGGGAGTAAGGGCATTTCACCTGTTTCAGCCTGTGCCTATAGAGCTTTTCCTCTGGACTTTAATACTATTCTATACATTGAGATATATTAACACAGAGAAATCAAAATATCTCTTAATAATAGGATTCGTTTCAGGCATAGCTTTACTCAATAAATACCTTGTTGCATTACTTTTATTCGCCTTGGTATTGGCCATAGCGTTTACTTCTCATCGTCGTGTATTTAAGAATAAAAGCCTGTATTATGGGATATTGATCGCTTTTCTGGTCTTTCTTCCAAACATGATCTGGCAATACACACACGATTTCCCGGTGATTGGACATATGAACGCTCTTAATGAAAATCAGCTGGTTTATGTGGACCGAATGTCTTTTATGGCCGATCAGCTATTAATGACATTTTCTGTGAGTTTCCTGCTTATCATGGGATTTGTCTATATATTAAAGACTAAGAAGTACCGCTACATTACTTACACTGCGATGATTGTGATACTTGCTTTGCTGGCGTTAAAGGGAAAGAGTTATTATACTATGGGTGTTTTTCCAGTGCTCATCTGCGGTGGCTGTATTGCGATGGAAAAGTGGATATCGAACAAGTGGATTCGCTTCGCTATACCCGTACTAATAGTTATGATCACACTCCCGGCCTTGCCTATAGGACTTCCCATATACAGCGAAGAAGGTCTGGTTCGCTATTTTAAAAAGCTGGAAAATGAACACGGTTTAGAGATTGGTCGTCGCTTCGAAGATGGAACCATTCATTCACTCCCTCAGGACTATGCGGATCAATTGGGTTGGGAAGAACTTACCAGAGTCACTAAGGAGGCATACGATCTAATTCCTTCTCAGGATCGAAACCGGGCTGTTATTTACGCCTCTAATTACGGTCAGGCGGGTGCAATTACCGTGATAGGAAAAAAATACGAGCTGCCGGAGCCCGTGTGTTTTAATGAGAGTTTCTACTATTGGTTTCCAAAACAATTCGATCCGGATATAGAGTATCTTATCTATATCAATGACGAACTGGGGGAGGATGTTGCATACTTATTTCAGGATATCGAACAAATTGGTTCGATCTCTAGCCCTAATGCCAGAGAATTTGGAACAGTGGTATATCTGTGCAAAAATCCCAGGTCTTCCTTCAATGTATTCTGGGCCGAGGTCCTGGAAAGTGTAGCAAGTCCTTTTTAATTATTAAGCATAACAGGCATCACCAGCATAGTAACCTGTTCTCCATCATCCAATCCATCCACCGGGGTAAGAATACCGGCGCGATTAGGAAGTGACATCTCCAGGGAAACATCATCACAATTAAGATTATTCAGCATTTCGGTTAAGAAGCGCGAATTAAATCCTATTTGCATATCATCCCCCTGATAGTCGCAGGTTAACCGTTCTTCGGCCTTATTACTGTAGTCGATATCCTCGGCCGAAATATTTAGCTCGGCCCCGGCGATCTTCAAACGGATCTGGTGTGTGGTTTTATTACTGAATATACTTACCCTACGCACCGAATTTAAGAACTGCGTGCGGTCTATAGTAAGTTTATTCGGATTTTCCTTCGGAATCACAGCCTCGTAATTAGGATATTTTCCATCTATCAGACGACATACCATTTCGGTGCCGTCAAAGCTAAATTTGGCATTGCTTTCATTATACTCTATAACCACATCTTCTTCACTCCCTGCCAGGATGCTCTTCAACAGGTTCAATGGCTTTTTTGGCATAATGAATTCTGCAGCCTGAGACGCACTTACATCTGCTCTCGAATATTTTACCAGCTTGTGTGCATCTGTGGCAACAAAGGTGAGATCCTCTGTAGAGAACTGAAAGAATACACCGCTCATTACAGGCCTTAGATCGTCATTCCCACTGGCGAAGATCGTTTTACTAATGGCCGTTGCTAATATATCACCTTGTATCGTGGTGGAAGAAGGATCCTTCAATTCGACTGCGGTTGGGAACTCCTCGCCATCGGCATAGGCGAGAGCATACTTTCCGTGATTGCTACTTATTTCAACAGTATTGTTGTCTTCTACTGTGAAAGTAAGGGGTTGTTCCGGGAAGGTCTTCAACGTATCGAGAAGTAATCTGGCGGGAATACACACACTTCCTTTCTCACTGCTCTCGACTTCAAGTTTCGATGATATGGTTGTTTCAAGATCTGAGGCCGAAACCGTTAGCTTCTTTCCGTCCAGATCGAACAAAAAATTATCTAAAATGGGTAAGGTATTATTACTGTTGATGATGCCTCCTAAAACCTGAAGTTGTTTTAATAAATAAGTACTCGATACTATAAATTTCATGTTCTGAGTATGTCTTTCTGGGTTGAATTTCTGAAGGCTAAACGTTAAGTTTCGCCTAACTACAAATATATTTTAATTGCTCTTTTCGATAAAACAAACTTATTAACATTTTGGAATGAACTATCCCAGCCTTATCTTTGGTATGTACGCTTCCGAAAGTATTGAAAGGAAATTCCGAAAATGGCTAATAAGCCTAATGGTAGCAACAAATTTAAAATTTGCCACTTGCTTCTTTCTTCACTTGTTTTCTGTGGATCTAGAAAGGCTACAGCAATTTCCTTGGTACGAATGTTTATAAGTCCGCTATCATCCAGCAGGTAATTTACCGTGTTCAGCAGAAATTCCTTGTTTCCGTAGAAGGATTGTGTCCATTTGTCGAAACCTAATTCAAGGGGCCGACCTCGGTCCAGTTGGTTCCTTATCACATCCCCATCGCTTATCACCACCATCCGGGTTGGAGGGGAGGTTGTTAGGTCTTCCGATAATTTAACAGGTTTTATACGATTGTTGAATACAGACGTAAACTTTCCTTCCAGCAAAACAGCTAATGGTACCTCGCCGGCTTTAAACTTGTTCGGGTCGGGACCTTCATTGATCACTTTCAGGTTCTCCGGGATCTCCTTGTCGATATTGATCTCTGCCGGCAATCCGATAAGTTGTGAAATGGGTGACGAACTCAAAAGTACGGTTTTATCGATGCCGTTTGGCAGCGTATCTATCGCACTGGCGTATTCAAACTTTACAGCTTCTATATTGGTAACAATCGGATGGTTGTTCGCCGAACTGCTCAATGGATTAAAGAACCAGGGATATCTGTTGTACTGCGATTCGCGTTCCTGTCCGCTTGCCAAAACGATCGGTGCGGCATAAATATCCTTTACGAGATTCGGATTGATCCGAATGCCGTACTTAAAGAAGAAATCGTTCAGGTTGAGGTCTTTTCCGAAGGCAAATGTATTTCCACTTACGGTGTCGATCCTGTTTTCGGTGGCATCTATCAACCAAAGTGCGGCACCTCCATTCATGGTATACTGATCCAGGATGTATTTTTCGGTATCTGAAAAGGGCTCTGTGGGTGCAGCAGAAACTACCAGATCGAATCCTTTGAGTTGATCCAATGTTCGCTGGGGCGAAACTGCGGCCGAATCAAGGGTAAATGGTGCGATAAAATAGTAGTCGCGCAGCGTACTGAAAAAGTCGGCCACAAATCTGTCATCCAGCTGCCCGTTTCCTTTTAATACTGCTACCTTTCTCCGTTTTGGCTGCGTAAGTTTGCTAAAACCATCGGCAAAGGCATATTCCAGATTCTGAACAGAATTGTTCACCCTTTCTTCAGTAGTACTGCCCAGCTGATTTTTCAACAAGGGGATCTTTACCGTTTTATCGTTGTAATAGGCCAGTGCCCATGGGTAAACCAGTTCGGTACTGATCTTCCCATTTTCCTGAACTTCAACCTGTGCGGCTGTGAGTCCGAAATTTCGCATCTGCTCCTGTATTACCTCCCGGTCTTCCTCAGCTTCCAGCGGATCGATAAACTGATAATTGATATTGGGATTATAGGCTTTAAATTCTTCCAGTAACTGTTCGGACTCCTGTTGTAGTCTTCTAAATTCGGGAGGGAAATTTCCCTTCAGGAAAATATCGATCACGATGGGTGAATCGGCAGTCGCGATGGTTTCTTTAGCTGCTTCCGAAAGGGTGTAGCGCTTATCCTGGGTGAGGTCGAATCGTTTGTATATATAACTGCTTATAACATTCAGCAAAACAACTGCAGCAACAAGCGTAATTAGTTGGACGATATGTTTACGAGAACTGCCCATCAACGTTTGTTAAGTTTAAAAACAGTAAAAATTAAGAATAAGGCGGTTACACTTAAAAAGTATACCAGGTCCCGCGTATCCAATACACCCCGTGAAACACTGTCGAAATGTGACTTCATACCCAGCTTGTCTAAGGGAATCCCAAAATCTAAAGAGGCAAGCCCTTCAAAGCCATAATAGATGGTGAAGCACAGGAATACCGAAATAAGGAAAGCCACGATCTGATTAGAAGACAGGGATGAACCAAAGATCCCTATGGCCGTATAGGCCGCTGCTAGAAAGAAGAGGCCAATATAAGAACCCACTGTACTTCCTACGTCCCAGTTCCCTTCAGGATTTCCAAGGGCAGAGATCGTTAAGATATATAATAGGGTAGGTGCCAGTGCGATCACGATCAAGATCACCGAGCCCAGGTATTTTCCGAAGACAATATTTCGCAAGGCCAGAGGTTTGGTAAGCAACAACTCCAGCGTGCCCAGTTTCAACTCATCACTAAAGGCTCGCATGGTTACAGCCGGAATCAGGAAAAGTAGAATCCATGGCGCCAGTTCGAAAAAAGGAGCCAGGTCTGCAAATCCGGAATCGAAGATGTTGTAATCTCCGCTAAAGACCCATAGGAATAACCCATTCAGTACAAGGAATATACCTATAACCAGGTACCCAATAGGACTGGCAAAGAAAGAATTTATTTCTTTTTTTATGATCGCTGTCATTAATTCAAACTATGCAAAGTGTCCACGCTCCATGCCTTGGCTTTAGAACGAAACTTACTTTTAGTTGTTGCCCAGACATTTTTAAATAATTCACTTGTACGGTAATTTTCCAGTGCTTGTTCGTCCTCCCAGCGGCTATACGTAAAAAAGATGCAAGGGTCTGTTTTATCCCTGTACAATTCCAAAAAACGACAACCGGGGAATGAACGGATCTTTTCTTTTACCGCATCAAAATTAGAAAGAAAAGCAGCTACTTCAGCTGCCTCGAATTCCATTTTTACAATTCTTGTGAACATAGTTTATTTAGCTCTTATTATTCAAAATTTACCGAAATGGTATCCCTGTATTCTAGTCCGAAAAGCGACGAAGCACTACCTACAGTAGTAGGGTTGCTCTTATAAATTGCTAGTTCCAGGTATTCACCGGAATTCCAAAGGGCCAGCTTCTTCCCGTCTTCTTCACGTTTTTCGGGAGGTAAATCAAAGTTGATCGCATCACTGTAGTTATTAAAAACTTCGGTAAAGGTGGCGGTTCTCGCCGTGATCTTAAAGTTTCTACCCCTCCCGATCTTGTCAAAGAGGCTACGATTGATATTACTTACCACGTTTCCGTAGTTATCAATATAGATCACATTTCCAATGATCTGACTGGCCTCCGGGTTTACAACCGGACGTATCCCTGTGAGTTCTTTTATGGTATCGATGCCTTTCCCAATAACTTCTAAGGTGCCGCCCCTGGCTATATGACAAGCAACTTTCACGAAGACATCTAGTACCGGAAAATTACTCTCTATCCTGTCGTGAATGTTTATCTCCACGATCTTTTCTGGTTTTATTTCTGAAGCGAGCATAGAAATGATCCCGTTATTGGCACAAACAAAATAATGACCGTCCAGATACACAGCAACATGTTTGTTCTCCGGGGTGAGTCCGGAATCTATACCAATAATATGAATGCTTCCTTTAGGAAAGCTCTTATATGCATTCTGAATAATATAGGCGGCTTCGGTGAGATGAAAAGGTGAAATGGAATGTGTGATGTCAACAATACGAACATCTTCGAGCTCGCTGTAAATAGCTCCTTTTACCCCACCTACAAAGTGATCTTTCTCTCCGAAATCGGTTGTGAGGGTGATTATTGGCATGCAGTTAATTGTTGATATTTTGTTAAAACAACTACCACAAAAATAGGGTACTTTTGCGACTAGAAAAACTATATTTACACTAAGTACACAATCCTAATAAATAAAACCGCTTTTGAACGAACTCATTATCGAACTAACTGAAATTAGCCCTCGCGATTTTTTCGGACTTCAGAATGCTAATATCGATCTTCTTAAGAAATATTTCCCCAAATTAAAGATTGTTGCCCGCGGCAGTAAAATTAAAGCCTATGGCGACGAGGAAATCCTTGAAGAATTTGACACACGCCTTACCATGCTCCTGGAGCATTTTGCAAAGTATAATAAACTCGACGAAAATGTGATCGAGCGGGTACTGCAAAGTGATAACAGAGATGATTACCAAACCTCTCCGTCCAGTGGGGAAGTATTGGTCCATGGAGTTAGCGGAAAACTCATCAAAGCGCAAACGGTAAACCAAAGAAAGTTAGTGCAGCTAACACAGAAGAACGACCTGGTCTTTGCTATTGGCCCCGCAGGTACAGGAAAGACCTATACTGGGGTAGCGCTTGCCGTAAAAGCGTTAAAAGAAAAACAGGTAAAACGAATCATCCTTACCCGACCGGCTGTGGAAGCAGGGGAGAACCTGGGGTTCTTACCGGGCGACCTCAAGGAAAAATTAGATCCGTATATGCAACCCCTCTACGATGCCCTGCGTGATATGATCCCTCACGAAAAACTGGATTCGCATATAGAGAAGGGAGTTATTCAGATCGCCCCCCTGGCATTTATGCGAGGAAGAACCCTGGATAACGCCTTTGTTATTCTGGATGAGGCACAAAATACCACGCATGCGCAAATGAAGATGTTCTTAACCCGTATGGGTAAGAATGCAAAATTCATGATCACCGGCGACCCTGGACAGATAGACTTGCCCAGACGCGTGATCTCCGGTTTAAAAGAGGCCCTGCTCATTCTAAAAGATGTAGAAGGTGTAGGCATGGTATACCTGGATGATAAGGATGTGATCCGTCACCGACTCGTAAACAAAGTAATAGCTGCCTACAAGGCCATTGAAAACAGAAACTGATGACGAATACCATCACCGACACCAATTTTAATTTTCCGGGACAACTAAGTGTGTACAAAGGAAAAGTTCGGGACGTATATCGCCTTGAGAACGATCTGTTGGTTCTGATAGCCAC
>QQUG01000101.1 GCA_008501705.1 Flavobacterium sp. | reverse complement strand
TAGTATATACACTATTATATGTAGCTTCCTTATTTTTAGCTAACGCCCAGGAAACCGGAGAAGACGATTTCGGTTTCTGGGCTATGTATTTTGGGACTAACAGGGTGTCTGATGCAATAAGCATACACACCGAAGCACAAATTCGCTATTACGAACTTGCCAGTAATTTTAACCAGTTGCTTTTACGAACCGGAGTGAATTATCACATTTCGGATAAAGCCATGGTAACCCTCGGGTATGGTTATATTAGTACAGACCCCACATTTGTTGAGCCAGACGGAGAGGAAAATATATCGGAGCACAGGATATATCAACAATTTGTTCTTCGGAATACATTGGGAAAATTCGCCATAGGCCATAGATATCGGCTTGAACAACGGTTTATAGACAATCCCTTAAGTGGTAATGATACCCAGCACAGAGCCCGTTACCTGCTCAGGCTCACTTACCCCCTATCGCACAACTGGTTTCTAACTGTTTACGATGAGATCTTCATCAATTTACAAGAACCCGTATTTGGTCAGAATCGATCGTATGGAGCAGTGGGTTTTAATGCGAATAAGGATGTGAGTATTCAGCTTGGTTATCTAAAAAATCACTTCACCGGAATTAATTTCGACAGACTTCAGATAGGAATTACATGGAACACCGACTTACGTAAGACTCACCAAAACGTGGATTAACGAATCAGGGTTTCGTGCCTTATATACACCATTGTGAAATGAACCAGGAAAAGATCACCTTTGAAAATGAATCCGGCCAGAAATTATCGGGCCGACTCGAATTACCGGCCGACCAGTTGCCGCATAACTTTGCCATATTTGCTCATTGTTTTACTTGTAATAAAAACCTGGCTGCAGTGAGAAATATTAGTCGGGCGCTTAGTTCGGCAGGATTTGGTGTTTTGCGATTCGATTTTACCGGCCTTGGCGAGAGCGGAGGAGATTTTGAGAATTCTAATTTTTCGGGTAATGTGAACGATCTTGTTGCGGCATCTCGGTATCTTGCTGAAAATTACGAGGCACCAACCCTTATAGTGGGGCACTCCCTGGGTGGGGCAGCAGCTATTTTTGCAGCTGCCGAAATAGATTCAATAAAAGCCGTTGCCACTGTGGGAGCACCCAGTAACCCTGAACATGTTACCCAACTGTTAAAAAGCAGTATTGAAGAAATTGAGAAAGACGGTAAAGCCGTGGTAAATTTAAGCGGGAGGGACTTCACCATTAAGAAGCAATTTCTGGACGACCTGAGAAGTAATTCCCTACCGGAGGTGGCAAAAAACCTCCGTAAGGCCTTGCTTGTCATGCATTCTCCCCAGGATTCAACTGTAGGTATTAAAAACGCTGAGGAGATCTACATTGCAGCCCGGCATCCTAAAAGTTTTGTTTCCCTGGATGGTGCAGATCATTTGTTGATGCGAGCTGAAGATTCTGAATATGCGGGTAAAGTTATTGCAGGCTGGGCCGCCCGATATGTTGATATTCCGCGGGGACCTAAAATTAAATCGAGACACGATGTAGTCGCCAGCCTGTCCGGTAATGAAGGGTTTACCACCCAGATGAAAGTGGGGAACCATTACATGGTGGCAGACGAACCTGAAAGCGTAGGTGGAAACGACTTTGGGCCTTCACCATACGATCTTGTATCGGCCGGATTATCGGCCTGTACAGCCATGACCATACAGATGTATGCCAGGCGTAAAGGATGGGATGTGCGTCATGTAGAGGTACATACCAGTTACAGTAAACAGTATATGGCCGACTGTGAGAATTGTGAGACAGATTCGGCAAAAATAGATACGTTTAACCGGGAGATAAAATTTGAAGGAGAATTGGACGAAAAACAATTGGCGCGCTTATTGGAAATTGCCAATAAATGTCCTGTTCACAGAACGCTCCACAGTGAAACCCAGGTGATAACAAAACTTATTGGATAAATACAAGACCAATGAATTCAGAATAATAAAGAAGAACCTTGTATAGCGTGAATAGTAGTAATATTAAGCTATCAAAAATGATAGTCTAATTTGTATGTAATGCGGATTAGTCTTAACTTCGAAAAGATAAGAATCATAAATAAAATAGAAATGAAAAAAATCGCGTTTGGTGCTATTATGGCCTGCCTTGTTTTGGCAGGTTGTAAAGACGATAAAAAGAAAATGGAAACCGATGAGACCATGGAAAAGGAAGTGGTCAAAGAAGTGGAGAAAGATGTGTCTGAAACCACAATTAAAACGGTAACGATGGAATTGGAATCCAGGAGCGGAAGTACCGCTAAGGGTACGGTGAAATTTGTTGAGGACAGTGGAGTAGTGAAGATGGAAGCCAAATTGACAGGGCTCACGCCGGGAACCCATGCTATACACATACACGAGAAAGCAGATTGTTCGGCTGATGATGGCACATCCAGTGGTGGACATTGGAATCCAACTTTCCAGCCACATGCCAAGTGGGGGGCCGACGGTGGTTACCATAAAGGCGACATAGGTAACTTTGAAGCCGATGCCGATGGAAATGGATCGATTGCTTTAAAAACAGACGAATGGTGTATTGGATGTGGAGATGAGAAAAAGGACATCCTTGGTAAAGCGATCATTGTTCATAAGGGAGCCGACGATTTTACGAGTCAGCCAAGTGGTGCCGCAGGTGCTCGTGTGAGCTGTGGTGGAATTATCGAATAAAAATTTAGAAAGTATCACTTCATTGAGTATCCTGTTGACTGAATTTTAAATTTACAGCAAACAAGGGACGGTGTTGCACGTTGTTGTACGCTTTAGAGTACAATTGGTTATACTAAATCATAAACCCAGCCTTATGAAATCACTCTACCAACTCTCGCTGATAGCCGGTCTGGGCGTATTTGTATACTTCTATTTTTTCAACTTCGACAATATGAGCGAGACCCAACTGGTGAACTCGGTCTTGTATTGGTACATTCCTCTAGCATTCGGATTATATGGTCTCATCGCACTTAGGATAACTAACCGAATGCCCGATCCTAAAAAGAGTGTACTTATTTATATTTTTTCCGGAAAGGACCCATTGCTGCTTATCCTTGTTATATTACTAGGAGTTAGTGGATTACTGGGCCTTTTGGTGCTTCTGGTACCATTGGTGATCTTTAAAGCCTACCAGACTGCCTACCACTTGAAGGTAGCCGTATTTGGATCGGGATTATTATTATTGCTATTGTTACTCTTTTTTAAGGTTCTATGGCCGTCTCTTTAGAAAAGGTAGTGGCTTATTCACGGGTGCAGAATGCCTTGTTATTCCATCCCGGCAGTTGTAGCCGACGATCTCGATGAGCTGCTGAGTTGGGCGAAAAGTGCTATGGATACTTCTAAATAACGGCTGTATAGTATAAATAAACCACATATGATAACTTTGCGGCACACCTCATCTAACGACCCCCATTTTATCATACTAGTAAAAGCGCTTGATGAAGATCTGGCGATAAGAGATGGAGAAGATCATGAATTCTACCATCAATTTAACTCTATAGAGGATATTAAATACGCATTGGTAGCTTATATGGGCACAACCCCAGTTGGTTGTGGGGCCATAAAGCAATTGGACGATACGGCTATGGAAGTAAAACGGATGTATACACTTCCCTCCCAACGCGATAACGGGATTGCTTCCCTTATATTAGACGAATTAGAAAAGTGGGCAAGAGAATTAGGATTCGATTGTTGCAGACTGGAAACAGGAAAACAGCAACCCGAGGCATTGGCCCTTTATACAAAAAAAGGATATAAGATCATATCCAATTACGGACAGTACATGGGTGTTGAGAATAGTGTATGTTTTCAAAAAGAATTGAAGAATTAAGAGCGAAAAACAATTATTGAAGTTATAAAAATTAAAAACCCCGTTTGCCAACGGGGTTTTCAGATATCTGGATGTAAATGTTTCTTTTTAGGGACACCATTGGTGTTTACTTTATGTTTCACTTACAGGTTCTGATAGCTACAACATATAATATTCAAAAAATATGCCAAAAAAAGCCCATTCCTTTAAGAATGGGCCTTCCGACAATAAGTCTATGTTTTATTTATTGTTTTACTACACGTTTTACAACAGTGGCATTTGTGGATTGAATTTGCACAAAGTACATACCTGTTGCCAGGGATTCCATAGAGATCACGGTTGTATTAGCTGCATTATCTAGGTCGATCGTTTGGATGGTTCTTCCGTTTACATCCGAAATCCTTGCAGTGATCAATTTCTCTCCGGTATTATTTACCAGGTTAAGTTCCGCCTGCACCGGATTTGGATATAGGAGAATGCCATCAAATAATTCATTATCTGAATTACCAAGAATCTCTACTACTTCAACTTCGAAGGTACAATCGGCTACGTTACCTGCGGCATCCGTAGCTTCTATTGTGATAGTTGTTATTCCCGGTCCTACCTGTGTTCCTGCTGCAGGATCCTGAGTAAGTACGGGTGATCCTGTACAATTATCACTGGCCGTAGCCATTGGCGTATAATCCGGTAGTGTAAATAATTCTCCCTGATTAACAACTTCTGTACTATTAGCCGGACAACTGAGTGTTGGCGCGACAGCATCTACAGTTACGATAGTTTCGGTACGATCTGCAAGACAGCCGGTAAAACCGAGTCCGATGTCTTCATTATAACCACCAAAGTCCGCTGTTTCACAAACGCCACTCCAATCTGCCGCAGAATCGGTATCGCCAACTCTTCGGAAGGAACCACCACATTCGGCCACAAGACTTGCTCCATCGCCTGTCCAGTCGAGATCGGCTGCGGTGATGTTAAATCCGTTGATAGTAACATTTAGCCCGGCTATTTCGGCAGCAGTAAAATTCCAGAACACAGAATCCACTACATTACCGGAAGTATCCACTATAATGATCCAACCTGTACCGGTATTATTCCACCAGATATTGCTTCCCCAGTAGTTTGCTCCGCCATCATCATTAAAGGCCACTACTTCATCCTGACCCATAAATCCGAGTGTTTGCTCTACTGAATTCTGTGTATTTATATCGGTATACGGTTGTTCACTAACAGCAACAGTATAGCCGGTATAATCTGTAGAGACACCCACATTTATTATCTCCAGTTGGTCTGGTGTTTCCAGAGAGATCTCAGAGATCACCAATTGAGAAAGTGGACCGGGAGGGTTCTCCTGTGCGTACAGGGTAATATCGGCTGTAGGATTAAAAGTATAATCGTTTCCTTCGAATAAGAAGATACCACCGGTAGGAGCATCGAACCACCTGATCACGTTTGCAGGATCTGTAGGAGTTGCACTCACGGTAACCGAGTCACCAACGCAAATATCGGAAGCGCCCGTGGTAACAGGACCATTAGGTACTGCAAGTACTTCTATATCATCGGTAGCTGAAGAAGCGATCGAGCAGTTACTCGCCTGAACTTCATACATAATAGTGTGAACTCCAACTCCAGCAATAGCAGGATCGAATGAATAGGTTGCCCCATTTCCATCATCTGTAACACCCGGACCACTATATACGCCCCCAAATGGAGTTCCTCCACCTAAACCTGTCATTTCAGGCTCTGAGGCACAAACATCATTAGGTGCCGTAAAAGATGCTAGTCCGGAAGGCGTATCGAAGGCCTCGGTGCCGTCGGAACGGCTGTTAGAGGATCCCTGATCCGCGCTTACTCCCAGTCCGCGCTTCGCAAAGGCATCCCAGATAAGACATTCGTTAGCACCACCATAGATGGCAAGATCTGCAGCCAGGATCGCGTCACGTCCGTCTACAAAACCAGGGCTACAAGGTTGAAGTTTCATACCTTCAGTAACCAAAGCCATTGCCTGAATATTACCGGCATCAACAGACACATCTCCGGTAAAATTGTAAATATTAGGATCGAAGCCATGCTCGTCTATCAGTGCCCAGGTCATTTCCCAAAGCATGGTTGCCCATACAGAGCCTACTCCATGAGGAATGGACTCGGTTTTAATATCATCGTAAGTTTGTGGATTTACCGCAAGATCGGTACTGTAAGGAAATGAACGTATTCCTCCACCACCGGCGCCCTGTCCAAATAAATAGGTTCCCACAGCTCTGGCATCGGTTCCCATATCTCCTGGTTCTATGGTCATGATCGCGCCGTAGAAATCACTCCATCCTTCACCCATTTGTTCGGTGTTTTGCAGGCATCCCGACGCTGCCGGGCCCCCTGTTAGGCGATTGGAGATCCCGTGGCCATATTCGTGAACGATCACCATATTATCGAAATCACCGTCCTTATCTCCGCAGACATACATTTGCATACGAGGATTTCCACCATCGCCCGGGGTTCCAAAATTGGCATTACATGTTCCCGATCCATCCTGAGCTTCGGCGTCTACCGAATCACTTCCGGCTCCACCATTTCCGTAATTATTTTCCTGAAAATTACCGCTGGCTTCATCGAACCCATACTGATACATCACATCGTGTATGATGTTGTTCCAGTAAAATAGGTTGGTGATAGCGGCATCTTCGTACTGGTTTGCATTGCTGTAAATTTGATCGAAGGCGTATCCCGTAAACTGAAGGGAAGCACCTCCATCGGGTTGGTATCCGGGATTGTTACCATCTTCATACGCATTCACGTTATTTCCACGAGTTACGGTGAATTCGGCCCCGGCCAAACCATCGGTATCATGCCATCCAAAAGGAGAAGCGATGGGATCGGCAGGCTGCACTATATCAGAGTGATTTCCAAAATACGGACTTTCAATAGGCATGGCAAATGCCTGGTAACACTCGCTACAACCCGCTTCGGCTTCCGCAGCAGCTATTTCTTTATAATTGGGAATATCGTAGAGATTGGCGTTATAATCTAGTACCTCTTCCCCATGTGTACTGTGATCATGTTCGAAATTACAAGATAAGATCCAATTTACCTTATCTATAATTTGCCCGGTAGTTGCGTCTACCCGAACACTAAACCACTCTGTTTCAACCTCTGTCGATTCTATGGACAAGTCCCAGGCTAAGACTAACTGATCATTATTGTCAAGTTGATACACCAGCTTTGCCGGAATATTGCTTCGCGATATTCCACCAGTACTTAAAACAGATTCCTGAGTAATTTCGTTACTCCTTTCGAGAATGTTCAAGGAGCCGGAAATATTATAATTTAGTTGGTCGGCCGCAGCCTGTACCGCCTGAATAGCCGTCAATGAAGGACTTGTACCGGCAGATACCCTGCTGCTTGCCTTAGAAATAAATCTATCGTTGGCAAGTAACACCTTTCCGTTGGCATTAATATGAATACCAGAATCGCTTCCGTAAACCGGAATTCCATTTACCGTTTGGTGGAAATAAATATGATTTACACCACTTACGCTACTTATATGTTGATTGGTTATTTGCCATTGTACGTCCTGTGGTACAAGTTGATCATTCTCAAGTAGCTGTTCAAAATACTGATTGATCTGATCGGTGGCATTTTGGGCGACAAGTGGTGAAAATAAAAGCAGGCACACCACCAGATTTAGTGCAGAGGTAAATTTTTTCATAGAAAGAAGTTAAGTTCGTTAATTATAAGGGGAAATTTCAATTCGCGGTAAATCTATTAAATATTAATGATTTATCAAATAATTAACAAAAAAGCCACGAGTTTTTTAACAATTAAGGAATTATAGGTAAAAGACTAAAATTATTGCGAATTTTATAAAATTGGAGCGTATTACTATGTTCGGATTGTGAAGCCTTATTACTTTTTTACAAGTTGCTTTACAATTTCAGCTTTATCAAATTCAAACTTTACAAAATAAACTCCTTGAACGAGGCTCTCTACTACTAGTTCGGTTTCGTGTTGGGTTGCAGAAAGGTCGAAATAGAGCACCGTTCTGCCAAGCATGTCATAAATAGTGGCCGAGCGCATGAGTTCACCGGTTAAGTTCTTTAGATATACTCTACCACTTGTGGGATTCGGGGTCATGGCAAAGTTGTAATCTTCTTCCACAACTTCTTCCAGTTCGATAAGGTTTAAAATGGTTTCACAATATGATTCATTCCCACTTTCATCCACCAGGGTAAATTTCAAAGGAATGATTCCGGGATCTACAATTGTTTCAGGTGGCGGATCTTGAGTTACTTCGACTGTTAGCGAGCAGCTCTCTTCAATTTCCACGATACCGGTATAATCCCAAAGTAAATATTCATCCTGGATCTCAACAACTTGTGTTAACTCCTCGAGACATGTTGGTACAGGGGCTACAGTATCTTCTATGATTTCGTAATAGCCCAAGGCAGTAGAAGCCGTATGGCAATCGGTACTCTCAATGGTATATAAAACTTCGTATACCCCTTCTTCTAGCCCTACAGTATAAATGTGAAACGATTTACCGTCCCCATGATCAAAAACGCCCTCTCCACTATAGACACCTCCATAGGGCAATCCGCCTTCATAATTTTCGTATCCGGTATTTATACATAAGGTTTCATTAAAATCGAATTCTATTTCACGAGGCATGGTTGTAAAATCTACAATTTCATCCCCCACACTTTCTGTCGTCCCTTCTTCTGCATACAATCCAACTCCTCGTTTCGCAAACCCATCCCAGATCAGGCATTCGCCATAACCTCCATAAAGTTGCTTGTTTGCCGCAATTATTGCGTCCCTACCACTTACAAAACCAGGCCTGCATGGCATTAGTTTCATTGCCTCGGTAACAATAGCGATCGCTCTTATGTTTCCGGCATCTGCCTGGGTTCCGGTAAAATTATATACATTAGGGTCGAAACCATATTCATCTATAAGGTTCCAGGTGATTTCCCAAAGCATAGTTGCCCATACTGCTCCTATTTTGTGATAGCTAAAAGGATAGTTAGTAATATCCCCATAAGTTAGAGGATTTACGCTCATGTCTGTAGAATAGTGATACAAGTTTGTTCCTATACCATCGGGTCCTTTACCTTGTATATAATTGCCAAAACCCTGATGATCGTCCCTGGTCTCTTCGGGTTTTATAGTTAAAACCTTAGCGTACCAGTCACTTATCCCCTCTCCGAGATTTTCTCTGTTGCCGAGACAATAAAATAATTCTCCTGCAAAGACCAATCGCGTACTTAGTCCATGAACATACTCATGAATTACCACATCGGCATCTACCGCAGCATCTTTAGAGCCACATATTCCAAGTCGGATGGTAGGAGACTCACCATCTTCGGTATATTCGTAGCTGGAACCACAACCGGAATCGTCCACCTGAATAAACACCTGAGCTGGATCATCATCCAAGCCACCTCGGCCATAATTATTCTTCTGGAAATTCCTCGCTTCTTCGTTAAACCCATAGATATAAAATATGTCATGAATGCTGTTCACGATATAAAAGGCATTAGTTGAAGCCGCATCCTCCCATCGTTGCTGATCATTGATTATCGTATCAAGTGGAAACCCTGTGAAATTCAACAACTCGCTTCCTTCGGTAATATGTCCACCATACGTTTTCAGAAATACATTGTTACCAAACGTACGTGTATGATCTGCACCTGGTTCGCCATTTAGATCATGCCAGCCATAGGGAGAAGCCAAAGGATGCCAGGGTTGTTCAACAATAGTTCGTTCACCATAATACGGGTTTTCAACCGGAAGTTCGAAAACTTCGTAACATTCGGTACAGGAGTTATT
>QQUG01000090.1 GCA_008501705.1 Flavobacterium sp. | reverse complement strand
TGGACTCACCGAAGTAAATCGAACAGTATCACCAATCTTATAACGCCATAAACCGGCGTTTGTGGAGATAATGATGGCATAATTCTCGTCCTTTTCCACCTCACTCAACGGGATCACTTTCTGGTCTGGCGTACCATAGGTGCTCATAGGAATGAATTCGTAGAAAATACCGTAATCCAGCATTAATAACAGGTCATTGCTATGATTCTGGTCCTGTATAGCGAAGAATCCTTCAGAAGCATTATAGATCTCATAATACTTGAAATCATCTCGTGGTAACAGCTTACGATATTGTTCTAAATAGGGCTCGAAACTCACACCACCATGAAAATAAACTTCCAGGTTAGGCCAGATCTCAAAGAGATCATTCGCTCCGGTAGATTCCATTACATTATTCAGTAAAACCAGCATCCAGGAAGGAACTCCGGCCAGGCTGGTAACATTCTCCTTTATGGTCTCATTAATAATGGCCTGCATCTTTACCTCCCAGTTTGCCATTAGCGATATCTCATTACTGGGGGTACTACTAAATTCTGCCCAAAATGGCATATTGTCGATAAGGATCGCACTTAGATCCCCGAAAACAGTACCATTTTCTTCATAGAGCTCTTTACTGCCTCCCAATCGCAGGCCTTTGCCCACAAATAGTTGCGAATCGGGATTATTGTTTAAATACATGCAAAGCAGATCTTTGCTGGCTGCATAATGACAATTTTCGAGGGATTCCTGGCTTACCGGGATAAATTTACTTTTGGCATTGGTGGTTCCGCTGGATTTGGCAAACCATTTTATAGGTTTGGGCCAGAAAATATTGCTTTCTCCCCGGCGTGCCCGTTCAATACGGGCTTCATTTTCTTCGTAGGTAGTGATAGGTACTCTTTCAGAGAATTCGCGATAGCTTTTTATAGAACCAAAATCGTACTGTATCCCAATCTCCGTGCTCTTTGCTTTCAGCAATAAATTATGAAGTAGTTCTTCCTGGACTTCAACTGGGTATTTCAGGAAGAGTTCGATCTGGTGAAAGCGTTTCTTCAGAAACCAGGAAGCGATGGAATTAACTATCGGTATTGGCATAATTACCCTATCTTTATTCCATAAAAATAGCAATTTCTTTTTTATGAAATACAGCGGTGTTCTTACAAAGATGCAAACCGAAAACGGATCACCAATTCAATACTATCTGGTCTTCGAAAATGACTTTCTGAATATGAATCAGTTACTGGATAGAACGGTTTCAATTTCTTTCAGAAAATACCAATGCCTTAACTGTGGCCTTGATAAAAAGATCTTCCGAATGGGGTTTTGCTACGACTGCTTCTACCTGGTTCCCCAGGCGGCAGACTGGGTAATCCGTCCCGAGTTGAGCAAGGCACACCTCAATATAGAGTACCGCGACCTGGAATACGAGAAAAAAGTACAAATTCAGCCGCATGTTGTTTATTTGGCAAACAGCAGTAGCGTGAAGGTGGGAGTAACGCGTAAGAGTCAGATTCCCACTCGTTGGATCGACCAGGGAGCTCATGAAGCCATAGAGATCGTTGAAGTACCTAATCGTTTCCTGGCAGGTATTACAGAACTAGCCTTAAAAGATCATGTGAGCGATAAGACGAACTGGCGATCCATGCTCAAGAACGATATAAAAGATGAGGACCTGGCAGATTGGAGATCCAGGCTGGAGCCTTTTATTCCGGAGGAGGCCAGAGAATATTACATTGCAAACAATACCGAGACCAACCTCGAATTTCCTGTATTGCAGTATCCCGAAAAGCCCAAAAGCCTGAATCTTGATAAAACGCCCGATTATAACGGGGTGTTAAAAGGCATTAAAGGGCAATATCTTATTTTCGAAGATAATACCGTCTTTAATGTGAGAAGTAATGAAGGCTATGTAGTAGAGATCTCGGTGAACTAATTAATTGTTCACACTATCTTTCTTTTTCGATCCCTTAAGCAGATCTCCCAGCAACCCCTTTACCACTTTTTCGGGATCCGTAGTGACCGGATCTGTTTTCTTCGGATCTTTTGGATCTCCTGTGTTCCCCTGATTGTTGTTATTAGAATTTCCACCTCCCAAAAGGTCTTTCAGAATATCGGTTCCCTTGTCTTTGAGTTCTTGTTTTTGCTTTTCTATGAGTTTATTGGTTATCTGGGTAACGGCAGATTGCATATTCACAGAAACATTGGGAGACGTAACTGTACCACTTACACCTACCGGTATATTTACGGTCATGTTGTTCGCATCGGCCGGATCCAGCTTTGAAAGTAATTGGGTGACATCGCTACCCAAATACCGGGCAGGAACCTTCATATCTAGTGAATAGGCCATACTTTTATCCAGGCCATGACTTCCGGCGGCGGTCACTTCTACTCCTTTTACGTCAAAGCTAAAAGGTTTTACTTCTATCTTTCCATTATTGAAAGTAAAAGCCGTAGAAACGTCTCGTAAACTTAGTTTGTCCAGCTGAAGAAAAGGAGCTTTTTCACCTAAGCTAGCTAAAACAGGCGTCCTTTGGGTTGAAAGTTCGGCTGTGAGGATCTGGGCAGCCGCATTACCCGCGATAGTCTTCAAATTGGGTGTGAGGTTGTCATTTAGCACACCATTTAGCTGGATACGCGTATTGAGATCGCCATCCAGGGCGTTGGCTATAGGTGCCAGATATTTCAGCAATTCTAATTTACTGAAAGACTCCGATATGTTGATCTTGCTGAGATCGAGGTCCATGGTAAAGGTTGGGGTTTTCGATCTGGTGGATACATTACCCGAAAGAGCGGCATTTCCACCAAAGAGATCAGACTTTACATTATTTAGGTTTGCCGTTTCCTCCTTAATACTTACCGTTCCGGAGGCATTGTTCAAGGTGATGTCGTCGTAGATCACTTTTTTTGCAGTGAAATCAAGCGTTGCATCCAGAAAATCGGGAATCTTGATCTGATCGTCGCTTTCGGTAGAAGCTGCCGATTTTCCTGAAGTAGCAGCGGTTTCGGTATCGGCCGATTTAAAATCGTTCAGGTTGAAGGTATTCGAATTCACATTAAAGCGGCCTTTTAGATCTTGTTTGGCCATGATCCAGGGCACCAGGTTCTGTATGGTTCCGGTGGCCGAAATGTCTGTCTCCCCGGTGCTACCTTTCATCTCATTTAGTTTAATATTCCCGGGGGAAAGGTCCATAGATACCGTCTCTATCTTGATCTCATTCTTGAAATCGGGATCTTTATATGAAAAATCAGACAAGTTCGCCGTGCCGTAAGTTTGGATGCGTTGATATTGTTCGTTCTCAATGGAGGCCATATCGAAATTGGTACGAACATCCGCTTCAAAAACTCCACTCAGCTGCTGATCCAGTTCGACAGGGAGCACCTGGTCGATCTTAGCCAGGTCCAGGGTTCCTTTCATTGCCATATTTACAAGGGCATTTTTTGTGAGATTTTTAATGCTTCCGTTTGCCGAAAAGATCTCATCGTCGATCTTAAAGGTAAGTCCGCCTATATTAAGATACGTATCCTCAACCAGCCCGGTATCATTTTTTAGTTGAACATCAATACTAATATTTCGTACAGCTTTCGGTAGTTCGGGGTATTTAAATGAAGCGTTGGTACTTTTCACAGCGATATCCATCATAGGGATGCGCTCGTCGTCCACTATTCCCTTCAGCATACCCTTCACACTAAAATCCCCTGTAGTTGATACCCCATCGAGGTCTTTCACATATTCTTTAGGCATTACGGCCAGGAAATTTTTAAAATCGGATGACGGCGTTTTAAAACTCAGGTCCATTTCGGTATTATCCTTATTCACTTGCACAAATCCGTCGAAGGTTAGGGGCAGTTCGTTCACTCTGGCTTCATTTTCGAGGAAGGTATATTTCTGTTTTTCCAGATCCATTTGAATAAGTGCGTCCAGCGAAATATTGTTGTTGGTTAGGTAGGATACCTCTCCTATTTTCAGGGATACCACCGCCTGAGTATCTGTATCAAGCTCAGATAGTGCCAGGGAGAAATCCCCTTTCCCGCTGTGATCTACTTCAGTAAGCTTTAAAAATGTCTTACTAAGATCATCCCGGTAATTTATTTCGGTATTGTTTATTTGGTAACCTTTAAGGTTGAATGTAAATCCTTCTGTCTGTGTTTCTTCTGTGTTTTCTTCGGAAGGGTCCTTCGTTTTGGTGATGTCGTAATTAGCGCGACCCAGGGAATCCACCACTATATTAACAAGGGCTTCATCCAGCGCGAGCGCATTTATTTCGATAGGGTCGTTACCAGATTTAAATAGTTGTGTAATACCCATGTCCAGCGTGATCTGTTTTCCGCTGGAAAGCGTATCTCCCGCAAAGGGAGCATTATTTACCACACTGAAATTCTTGATCTTTACCGCGGCATCGGGAAAACTGCTAAACAGACTAAGATCCATGGATTCCCATTCCACAACAGCGTTGAGATTATTGTTGAGATTCTTCTTCAAGAGGTCTTCCAGCGTGCCTTTAAATATAAATGGAGCAAGCAGTAGCACAAGGACCAGAAGCCCCAGCAATATGCCAGATATTTTTAGAATTTTTTTCATTTTGTTTCTTCTTTTTCCAGGTCAATTTCTTCACCAATTTTCAAGCCAAAGCGTCTGCGTAAAACATAAACTGCTGCATACAGAAATGGCGTATCTGTGGCAGCTACCATCACTTTAAAGAGAAAACCACTTAAAAGCAGTCCTGCAAAGAGATGCCATTCTATCTTTCCGAAGCTGCACAGTAGCACAAGCACAGTGAAAGTATCTACAAATTGCGACAAAAAGGTTGAGAAGTTATTTCGCAACCAAAGATGTTTTCCTCGCGTGAGTCGCTTCCAGAAATGAAAGATCGAAATATCTATGTATTGAGCCAGTAAATAAGCCATCATAGACGCAAATACTGCAACCACTGTGGCTCCAAATACTTTATCGAACAGGCGATCGCTAACAGGACTCCATTCGGTAGCCGGTACCGCGCTTGACAAGTATATAATACCCATCGAAAACACAGAGGCGAAGATCCCGGCAGTAACCACCTGGTTAGCCTTCCGTTTTCCATAAACCTCGCTAATGATATCGGTGATTAGAAAGGTAATAGGATATGGAAGTATGCCTACAGAAAGCTCGAAGGTGTAAATTCCGAAGAAATCGAACGAAAAGAACTTCTGAAAGATAAGGTTTGATACAACCAGAGATGCTATAAACAATGCCCCCAAAATGAGGTATATACGTTGTGCCAGTAGTCTGTCTTTAAGAGTGAGTTTCGCCACAAGCATAAAGTTATAAACTCAAAGTTACTTGTTGTACGTTTTCTTTTCCTTAAATTCGTCTTAAATGTTAAAATTGATCCCTTGAGCAAACCGCTTCAACATGTATACCTGTCTTTAGGCAGTAATATGGGCAATAAGTTTGAATATTTGCAGCAAGCGGTGAATTCTATTTTCCAAGAAATAGGAACCATAGTAAAGATCTCATCGGTATATAAAACTCCGGCGATGGGATTTGAAGGTGACGACTTTTTAAACTGTGCGCTGCAACTTAATACCAGTTTGTCGCCTAACAAGATCCTTGAAGCTGTACTGGGGATTGAAAAATCCCTGGGACGGGAACGAAGCTCGTCTTTAAACTATTCATCCCGGCCAATAGACATCGATATCCTGTTTGTGGATGAGCTTGAGAAAAAAACCAAGAAGCTCTGCATACCCCATCCCGAATTACACAAAAGACGCTTTGTGTTGCAGCCTATGGTCGAATTGAATCCCAATTTTGAGCATCCTTCCCTGAAAAAGAAAATGATCAGGCTGCTGGCAGATACTGAAGATAAGAGTGTCATCGAGAAACAGTCGAAATGGCTTAGAAACCCAAGGCAGGATTACGATTTGGCGAAGTACAATTATATCGCTATTGAGGGAAATATCGGGGTAGGGAAGACAAGCCTTGCATCGAAGCTGGCAGAAGATTTTAACGCAAAACTCATTCTAGAACGATTTCAGGAGAATCCTTTTCTACCAAAATTCTATGTAGATCCATCCCGCTATGCATTTCCTTTAGAGATGTCGTTTCTGGCAGACCGCTATCAACAGTTACTGGAGGATATCACTCAATTCGATCTATTCAAGGATTGTGTGGTAGCCGATTACGATGTCTATAAATCGCTCATTTTTGCCAAGGTCACCCTGGCTGAAGAAGAATTCAGTCTTTACAAAAAGCTATTCCAGATTATGCACAAGGAATTGCCAAAGCCCGATATTTATGTATATCTGTATCAGAAAACCGATCGATTACTGGATAATATAAAAAAACGTGGTCGCAGTTATGAAAAAAGTATCAAGGAGGAATATCTGAAAAAGATCCACGACGGTTATTTCGATTTTATAAAAACCCAGCACGAAAGTAATATCCGTATTATTGACATATCCAACAAAGACTTTGTTCGCAACCGTAAGGATTATCTCAGCATCATAAAAGAAATGCTCGGCTAGAATTTAGCGGCTTATTTTGGAAAATAGATCCCAGATCACCACCCCTGCACTTACCGCAATATTGAGTGAATGTTTGGTCCCGTATTGCGGGATCTCCACCACAGTATCGCAGGCCGATACTACCTCCTGCTGTACGCCTTTTACTTCGTTACCAAAGATCACGGCATAGGTCTCCCCGGCTGTGACCTCAAGTTCGTTCAGCAGGGCAGCATCTTCCGCCTGTTCGATCGCGATGACTTTTACTCCGTTTTGCTGGAGTTCCATTACCAACTCCAGGGTGGTTTCCCTGTATTCCCAGGCCACACTTTCTGTTGCGCCCAAAGCCGTTTTCTGAATATCTTTATGTGGAGGGGTAGCGGTTATTCCACAGAGGTAGATCTTTTCGATCAAAAATGCATCCGACGTTCGAAAAACCGATCCAATATTGTTTAGGCTCCTAATATTATCCAGAATGATAATAATAGGCGACTTCTCCGCTTGCTTATACTGGCCAGGGGATAATCGCTTGAGTTCGCTATTCTTTAATTTACGGTGTTTCATAAGCTGAGGTCAAAGGTACTTTTTTTATGCATTTTTGTTAATAAAACGGAATAAAAGGGGAGAGATAAATTTTTCAGGCCACAGCGATTTATATATTTTTATAAGTTCAGCAGCAGATGTGAATATGGCGAAGAAAGTCACACCATTAATGGGACAGTACAATGGCATCAAGGCAAAATATCCCGATGCCTTGTTATTGTTTCGTGTGGGCGATTTCTACGAGACCTTTGGGGAAGATGCTGTAAAGGCTGCGGGGATACTCAACATTACCCTTACTGCCAGGAACAATGGTGGTGATATGACCGAACTTGCCGGTTTTCCACATCATTCTTTACACACCTATCTGCCTAAACTAGTGATGGCCGGTTGCAGGGTTGCCATCTGTGATCAGTTGGAAGACCCGAAACAAACAAAGAAGATCGTGAAACGCGGGGTTACCGAGCTGGTTACTCCGGGGGTGGCATTTAACGATGATATCCTGCAAAGTAAATCCAATAATTTCCTGGCTGCTGTATACTTCGGTGATACTTCGGTTGGTGTTAGTTTTCTAGATGTTTCCACAGGTGAATTTTTAACTTCGGAAGGGAATGTGGAGTATGTAGATAAATTACTTCAGAATTTCAAACCATCCGAAATACTTTTCAGCAAACAGAAACGGCGTCAATTCTCCGAAATTTTCGGAGATAATTTTCACACTTTTTATTTAGAAGACTGGGTTTTTCAGCAAGACTATGCCCGGGAAACACTTCAGAAACAATTTGGCACAGCCAGCCTGAAAGGGTTTGGGGTGGAGGACCTTGAAAGTGGTATAATCGCTGCCGGGGCTGCTTTGCATTACCTGGGTGAGACCCGTCATGATAAACTGGGGCATATTACCAAAATAAACCGCATAGCCGAAGACGCCTATGTATGGATGGATAAGTTCACCATCCGCAACCTGGAGCTGTATCATTCGCATCAGGAGAATGCGGTGACCCTGCTGGATGTGATAGACAAGACCATTTCCCCTATGGGAGGCAGGATGATGAAGCGTTGGCTTGCCCTGCCATTGAAGGATCAGGAGAAGATCATGGAGCGGCATGAAGTGGTGAGCTTTTTATTAGATCATCCCGAAATTCTGGATAAATTTCAAACGCACACTAAGCGTATTGGGGATTTGGAACGGTTGGTTTCAAAAACGGCAACCGCCAAGATAAATCCGAGGGAAGTAATACAGCTCAAGAATTCTTTGGAGGCTGTTGTTGCAGTTAAGGCCCTGGCAATACATTCTGAAAACAATGCTTTAAAGTTCGTTGGAGAAAAATTAAACGATTGTCCTGCACTGCGCGAAAAAATAAAAGAGACCTTGTTTGAAGAGGCGCCCGTGAATATTTTAAAAGGTCATGTTATTGCAGCAGGGGTTTCGGCCGAACTGGACGAATTGCGGTCTATAGCCACGGGAGGAAAAGATTACCTGGACGCTATGTTAGAAAGGGAGGCAAAAAGGACAGGGATCACATCTCTGAAGATCGCTTCTAACAATGTGTTTGGTTATTATATTGAAGTAAGGAACACTCATAAGGACAAGGTGCCGGAAGATTGGATCAGGAAGCAAACCCTGGTAAGTGCAGAGCGTTACATTACAGAAGAGCTTAAGGAGTACGAAGCCAAGATCCTTGGTGCTGAAGAGAAGATACTTTTGCTGGAGCAGCAGTTATTCCAGAATTTACTGGATTGGATGCAGCAATTTATAGGAACCATACAACATACTGCCGGGCTTATCGCCAGGCTGGATTGTTTGTCTTCTTTTGCCACCCAGGCGAAATTGAACAATTATACCCGGCCGCTACTGGACGAAAATTTTGATCTTGATATAAAAGAAGGTCGGCATCCTGTGATCGAGCAGCAACTACCTCCCGACTCGCCTTTTATTGCCAACGATGTCTTTTTAGATCGTGACAACCAGCAGATCATCATGATCACCGGGCCTAATATGAGTGGTAAATCGGCTTTACTACGGCAAACCGCCCTTATCGTGCTACTGGCTCAAATGGGAAGTTTTGTGCCGGCCGCTGCTGTGCGTATGGGATGTGTGGATAAGATATTTACCAGGGTAGGCGCCAGCGATAATATTTCGATGGGGGAGTCTACCTTTATGGTTGAAATGAATGAAACCGCCAGTATCCTCAACAATATTTCTGAAAGGAGTCTGGTACTTTTGGATGAGATCGGCCGGGGGACGAGTACGTACGATGGGATATCGATAGCCTGGGCTATTAGTGAGTATTTACATGAGCATCCTTCCAGGGCAAAGACACTATTTGCCACGCATTATCACGAATTAAATGAAATGACCGAAACCTTCGAGCGCATCAAGAATTATAATGTTTCGGTTAAAGAGATGAAGGATAATGTATTATTCCTTCGGAAGTTGGTTCCGGGGGGGTCGCATCATAGCTTCGGAATTCATGTAGCTAAAATGGCCGGCATGCCGCAGCAGGTGCTACACAGGGCCAACCGAATGTTGAAGAGGCTGGAGAAATCGCATGCTTCCGAAGAACTATCGGATGAGATCCGTAAAGTTTCCAAGGAAGAGATGCAGTTAAGTTTCTTTAAGCTGGACGATCCGTTATTGGAAGAATTACGAGAAGAGATCCTGGATATTGATATAGATACGCTCACCCCGGTAGAAGCACTTATGAAACTCAATGAGATCAAG
>QQUG01000078.1 GCA_008501705.1 Flavobacterium sp. | reverse complement strand
GTTCATTTTGAGATTATAGTTTGGCCTGTGCTTCTTCAAGATATCCCTTAAATTCACTATCATCAGGAGCTAAGGCTACAGCCTTCCCGAAATTTTGCGCAGCTTCCTCATATCGTTCCATGTCCATATATCTTGACCCAAGTCCGGCATAGGCATTAGCATTCTCAGGATAGATCATTGTATTCAAGGTGGCCACCTGGATCCCTTCTTCTTTTTTTCCCTGGCGGAAAATAGTTTTGGCATAGGTATTTAATTCGTACACATCACGCGTTTTGCCGGTAAATTCAATCTTCAACTTGTCCAGATTCGCTTTAAAGTTTTCAAGGCCCATTTCGTTCAACCTGGAATGAACCATGTCTGCAGCAAAGTAATAAGGAGTATAATTGCCATCCAGGATTAGTTCAAGATCCTCTTCCAGGGTTCGCACAGGGTATTCTATAATCCTGTTTATTTCTGTTCCCTCCTTTTTAAGTATAATGGTAGGAACGTGATGGATGTGCCGGCCTTTTTCTTCTCCACCGGGGCTACGCTTATAGTTTTCGATCTCATCGTCTATTGCTACGATGGTGAATTGTTCCATAGGGTAATCTGCCGCCTCAAGAACCTTATAAAGCGCAGGAATCTCGCGCTGACTGTCCTCACACCAGGTGCCCATAAACACCTCTATTTCGTGCTTATTAAGCTGGTCCTTGTAGGAATCGACAAGCGCTGTATTTACCTGATAGTCTTCGTAAGCCGGTTGAAACCATTCGGCAAAGATTGGTTTCATAAGTTGGTCTTTGCTAATCTTTCCCAAAAGTTTGTCTTCGGTTTCAATGGGAACAACTTCTTCGGCAACCTCCATCCCGGCCTGGTTGTCTTTACATGCTGTAAGTATGCTAATTAAAAGTAGGTAAAGAAAAATCTGAGATCTCATAAATAAATTTTTGTAAATATAATGAGCGATATTGAGTTATTCAACATTGTAACAAATGTCTTAAAAGCTGTTCTAATAGAATGCTATTAATTGTAATTTCGTGCTTATGAGTATTTGGAGGGTTTTATTATCTATTTTATTTCCACCCCTGGCTGTGATCGATAAAGGTTGTGGTTCTGTATTGATCGTACTCATTTTAACCGTCTGCGGCTGGATACCAGGTGTAATTGCTGCACTTATTATCTTAAACAACCCGGAGCGGTAATTATAGATTTTAATTAACTTTATGTGTTATCGGGAAAGCCATTCTTCGATCTCTTCTTTTAATTCAGCGGCTTTTTCGGGATTTCGTTCTAACCAATTCTCTGTCTCATTCGGGTTTTCTTCAAGGTTGAAAAGGAGGGGAGTTTCCTCATGATGGATGTATTTATAAACCCCGTCGAAAACCGCTTTGAAATCGCGCATTTCGCTAAAAGCTAGCTTGTCTCCTTCAAATTGCTCTTTACAATCCAGTAGCGGCATTAAACTGTGACCATTTTTTATAGAACGGATCGTACTATCCTCAACCTGTGCTATGTCCAGGGTAGTTTTTACAAGGTCCATAAGTTCTACAGCTGTGTAGTCTAATTTTGGTTTGAACTTCTTTGGGTATGAAATGATCAAAGAGGCATCAAGCACTTCCTTAAAGAGGGTGTTCTTACCTAATAATCCATGATCGCCCGTCATGATCCCGTGATCTGAAAAGAAAACGATGACGGTGTTTTCTTTATACCGGGAATTTTCTATAAAATCCAGTAGTCTGCCTATCTGAGAGTCCACATACGATATAGCGGCAACATAATTCCTGCGATAGCCCATGGTGGTGTAATCGTTGTAAACATTGTTGGGGTACATTTTCAAACCGTCTGGTAGAACATAGTTTGCCTCATCCGGATGGATTATCGGGGGCATATGACTATTATACAGCCCCCGGCCGTATTCTTCCTGGACATTGAACGGACCGTGTGGGCCGGAATAGTTTAACCACATAAAGAAAGGCCTTTCTTTGGTGTATTCGCTCAATTTATTTATGGCGTAAGTGGTGAAATGACCATCCATGCTTTCGGTGTCCGGATCCAGAGTGGTTGGTTTACCTCCTCCTTCCTCCATAAATTTCTCCAGCAGTCCATTTTTAAAGAGAAAATCTCCATAAGAGTCTTTTCCTTCCTCCCAGCAACCCATTGTTTCATATTGTTGTTTAGCCATTTCAATGACCATGGACCTGCCATAAGACTGATATACAGAATCAAATCCCATATTGCACTCTATCGCCTTATTTCTCAAGTCGATAACATTCTCCGGCCTCAATCCTTCACCGTAAGGGATGAGGTGATTCTTGCCAACCCAGAAATTGGTATAACCGTGCTGCTGCAGCGTCATGGGAAAAGCCCAGATATCCTTCGGTAATGACTTCAAATCCAGATTTTCGTAAAGCCCAAGTTCATGAGGGTATTTTCCGGTGATAAGTGAATTTCTGGAAGGGGTGCACATTACCCCCTGCACCATGGCATTTTTAAAAATTACACCTGAATGAGCCAAACTATCAATATTGGGAGTTCGTGCGAACTTCGCCCCGTGTATGCCAAGATATTTGGCCGTAAGGTCGTCTACTTCAATAAAGAGAATATTAGGGGGTGGATCTGGTTCGGGTTCGGATAAGCCGCATGAGAAAATGGTGATACAGGATATCAACAAAAAGAATGCTTTTTTCATACCGGTAATATCATAATTGCGAAGGATTAGAAGTCATAACCAAGATACTATTTAATTTAATTCTACACCTGCACAACCAATATATTAACATGGTGATAGAACCGTATTCTTTCGGTATCTTTGCTCATAAGAAATTGCAGAATAAAACGGCTGTATTATGAAACAAATATTAGTTTTAATCCTGGTAACTTTTTCGCTTGTAAGCTGCCAATTCAACGAAACCATGGTGTTGAACGAAGACGGAACGGGAAGGATGTCGCTTAGTATGGATCTTAGTGAAATGATGGCTTTTGGAGGAGAAATGTCTCAAGATTCTACCTTTACAAAACAAGACACTATTGTTTCCCTGAAAGATATCTTTGAGGAGAAGAAGGATAGTATTATGAAACTTTCCAAGGCAGAACAAAAACGCCTGAAATCCATTGAGAGTTACAAGATTCATATGGTGTCCGATCCTGAGGATAATAAACTGATTGTGGATGTTTTTTCAGATTTTAAAGACGTTTCGGAAGCCAATAACCTAATGCAGGGCTTCGAACAAACTGAAAGCCTCCTGCCTGGTAATAATAGTTCAGGGACAGATGATGACGGTCCGGAATCTGAGTTGCTGGGTGTTTCATTTACATATAAAAAGGGTGTATTTAAAAGAGATGCCTTTATAAAGGACAAAGAACGCCACAAGTCTCAGCTGGACAGTTTGAAGCAAGCGGAGTCTTTTATGAGCTCGATGAAATACAAAATAAAATACACCTTTCCCAGGCGCATCAAAAAGGCTTCGGTAGAAGATGCCACCTATTCCCTGGACGGTAAAACCATAGAGCTGGAACGAAATTTCCTCGATTATTTTAAGAATCCGGATGTGCTAGATCTCGAGATTGAATTAGAGAATTAGAAATGAATAAGGAAGTAATCATACAAGATCTTGGTTTTAAAGATTACAAGGAAACCTGGGATTACCAGGAAAAACTGTTTCGGGAGATCCTGGATATTAAAATAAAGAACCGACGAGAGGATGCAGGTTTGGAAACTCCCAATTATTTCCTATTTGTAGAACATCCCCATGTGTATACCCTTGGTAAAAGTGGCGATATAGGAAATCTTCTGATAGTTGAGGATAAATTAGCCGAAATTGGCGCGAGTTTCTATAAGATCAATCGCGGAGGTGATATTACGTATCACGGCCCGGGGCAGATCGTGGGTTATCCTATCCTGGACCTGGAGAATTTCTTCACCGATATTCATAAATACCTCAGATTTTTAGAGGAGATCATTATCCGCACCTTAGCCGAATACAATATAAAGGCCGAACGTTCTTCGGGAGAAACAGGTGTCTGGTTGGATGTAGGTACACCTTTTGCCAGAAAGATCTGCGCCATGGGTGTTCGGGCAAGCCGTTGGGTTACTATGCACGGATTTGCTTTCAACGTGAATGCAAACCTCGGCTATTTCGATCATATGATCCCCTGCGGAATTAAAGGCAAAGCGGTTACTTCTCTTAATGTAGAATTAGGCAAACCGGAAGTTTCTATGGACGAGGTAAAAGAAAAACTTCTGAAGCATTTTAAAGAGTTGTTCGAGGCCAAATTAGTGGAGAAGATCGATCTTAAGATCTAATATCTCCTGTTCAATAGCTTAAAAAACCGCGGCAGAAGCCGTGGTTAGAATCTTCAAATTTAATACCGACAGATTACTTTGTAAATGAGGTAAGCACACTGGTACCGTCCAGCTTGCCCTTCTTGTTATAGTCTTCAGATTTTACAACCCCCACTCCTTCGGCGATCCATTGCTTGCTGGTTCGTTTTTGATTGGCTGCCATAGATTTAATATGAGTGGATTGAGTGATGATGTAACAATCGAAAGTCCCTGCCGGGGTGGTAACGCTTTCCTGGCCCAGTACTTCGCGATCTGTAATAAGTGTACTCATGTTAAAGTTCATGCCGGACATGGACATAGTAACGATGATCTCGGCATCGGGAAGGGATTGACCTACCGAAAGATCGTTGGGAAGATCGAGGTTGGTACCTGTTACTTCATAATCCATTTCAGATCCATAAGCCGCCATTAAACTTGGATTCATAAGCGATTTGAAATCTATGGATACCACCCCGTTCTTACAGGTTGCTTCATATTCTGTCCCTTTCATCTCATTCCCTTTGTGGTCGGTAAGGGTCATACTCATATTGGCAACGGTAGCATCTCCCTTGGTGCTAATATTATTAATATGGTATTCTACCGTGCCTTGAGATTTTCCCTTGGCATTATACATGGTCAATTGTGTTTTTGCTCCCTCCTTAAAAGGATAGAATTTGCTACAACTGGACTGAGCCTGGGTATAAAAAGTGGTCAGGCAGAACGCTACAAGTGTAATAAGTGTTTTTTTCATTGTCTTTAATTTTAGGTTTTAATCTCTTGATCCAATTCTGGATGCTTCGTTCGTGATTCTAATTATTAATATCTTCTGAATTGTATTGTCGTGAAAATCGGTGCCGCTGAACACAAATTCATAATTGATGATCTCTCCACTGGGAGGCCCTCCGATCGCTTCCATTCTTCTCACCGTTAAGGATGCACCGTTTACCGGCGATTCCCTAAATCCGGTAAACTGGTATTTGTCCCTATATGGATCCCCAGAATTTGCAACAAGCCAACCGTTTCTGTCATTCAGCCGAAGGATATGTGGTCCGGGCAACTCCCAGCTGGCCTGATGAAGACCGCCCCTGTCGGTTACGGTTAGTACAATATTATACATGGCTCCTCTGCGGAGATACAAGGCCTTATTATCGAAATCGAAAGTGGGGGTAATGTTCTCATTAAGGCCGTCTCCCGATATTTTAAACACGAAGGCAGGGTCTACGGTATCTCTCGGTGGAATAGTGGTAGCACAACTACTGGCCATTACACTAATTACGATCAGGTATATTAAATGCTTGTTTTTCATGTGTACCCTTTAAATTTAGTGTTTATTTGATGGTAAAACCAGTATTTCAACTCGTCTGTTCTTCTGTTTGTTCTCGTCGGTATCGTTAGCGGCCACTGGTTGGGTTTCTCCCAATCCTTTGATCGTAAATTTATATGTATCCGACAGATTCTCTATTAGGTAATCGGCAACTTCCTGGGCTCTGTTTTTAGAAAGTGTCAAATTACTTTGCGGGGATCCCACATTGTCTGTATGACCTTCAACAATAATGGTTCCTTCAGGGATTTCCTTGATCGCTTCCAAAAGGCGTTCTAGTTCCGAAGTCGCACTTCCTTTCAATTCGTATTCGCCTGTGTCGAACAAAACAGCGCTATCTATATTAAGGCGCAAAGCACCTCCAATAGCGGCCACGGCATCTACATCGGCACCAGGTACTGTGCTAAAAGTGTCCAGATCTGTTAATCGAACATAATTGTAGGTTTCGCCCGGTTTTACATAACCGGCTAGGTCGACCATGGCGGTTCCCCCTTCAATCTTCCCTATGTCGAGCCAGGTAACACCGTCTTTCGATATCTCGAGGCGGGTTGGCTCTATCTTACCCATTTCAAATACATACAGGTCGGGACCATTCACATCGGTCAGGGCGTTGTTGGTAAATTCGAGGGTGAGAACCCCGTTCAAACCCAAGTTTCCTATTCGTGGATCCTGTAATCTGAAATTCTCCAGAGCCATATCGGGTTCTCCCAAAACTCCATCCGAATTTGAACCGCCTTCCCCGGTATCATGGGAGATCACTACATCAGCGAACGAAAGTTCACCAAAAGGAAGGTAAATATACTTTCTCCTGGTGTCGATGTAGGTGATGCCAGTTTCTTCCTCTTCTCCGTACCATCCTGGATTCAGCTTATAAAATTCTTCCCGGGCCTTGTTGGCTTTCTGCATAAATTTTCCGGCAGCCCGGCCTTGTCTCTTTTTGAAATAATCGATAGTATACTTAAATCCTTCGGTACACTGCGGGTCTTTCAGATATTCTGAAACATCCGTCGGGATCTCGAAATTCAAAGCACGTTTGGCTGCCGCCGAATTGGAATGATTTTCAGTATTCGGAAAATCTTTTAGCATCTCTAATTCGGCTTCAGAAACTTCAAAATAGGCAAGAAGAATAGGTACTACATTGTCATCCGAAGCCACGCCTAACCTTCTAAGTGCTGTCTTCCCTGTACGTCCTCCCCTGTACATATAATATTCGGTCATATCCTCCAAAAAGCCTCCGGTAGGATTGTTAGTAAAGTCTCGTATCCTCTCTCTTCCATCGATTTCGTATCCCATGGAAACGGAGGCCGGGGATACATTTTGCTCGAGCAGGTCTCGAATGGATTTATAGGATGGATGCCCGTTAGCCAAATGAACTTTCAGGGAAGGAAGGTCGAGCTCGATCTCATCCCCGTTGTCTTTGATCAACGCTTTTTCCTTCAGTTCGGGATCTCCATCCATAAGCTGTTGCAGGGCGGCTAATTCGGTTTTATCAAGGTCTTCTTTTTTTATATAAACCCTGTTCTCGCCTGTATCGAATATGGATTTCGATTTGGTCTCTGAAATGCTCTCCTCTGTAGTATCCTCTTCTGTCACTTCAGGAACCTCAAATTCGATCTCCGGCTCCTGGTCGGTCGCAACTTGCTCTTCCGGATCAACTTCTGCCATTTTCCGGTTCTCTTCGGTGTTCTTACACGAAATGATGCAGAAACAAAGAATACAAAGTATAAGTAGCGTTCTCATCTTATTCTGGTTTTCAGTAGTATACCATCGAAATTCAACTCCGGACGGTGAAGCTTAATGGCCTCATCCAAAGTAAAAGATCGGGCATTGAGGCCCCAAATCAAAGGCAGGATCAATTGGATCAAGTACATATTTCTTGGATCTTTCATGTCCTAATGTATTGCTTAGGTTGTGGTATACTGTCGTTGGTAGAATCGATTACGGCTTCATCGTCCTTTTTCGATTTCCGCTTACGCTGCTTTTCTTTTTTTGGCGCATCAATAACACTGTCTAACGCACGGTCTGTAGATTTTCTGGTTTCTTTTTCTACCCGGCGTTCCACGGTTCGTTCGGCCGCTTTTTCGGCTCTTTTAGATAGTTTTTTAAAGATCTGTGCATCTGCCTGCGTTCCAAGGAGCAGGAAGAAAAACATTAGGAAGTACTTAGCTGTTTTCATGATTTCTGTTTTTATTGTTTCGTTATTTTTTAAATGTTGTTTGTTTTATAACCTTATTCTTGTGCGTAATCTTCAGCGTATACATTCCATCTGCGAGATGGTTTATATTGAGGTAGATTTGGGTAAAGGGTTCCAACTCAACATTCCCGGCATAAACGTTACGCTTTTTTTTCATGGGGGAATCGATTTAACATTTCAAAAGTAGGTGAGGAGCCAATCACTCAATTGGAGCATTGTAACCATTACTATAATATATGTAACACTCCCTTAATTAAAGGGCTTCCGGCTAATGTATCGATCGATCGGGGAGTTCTATTTTGCGAAATAATCGGATGGGGATGTCCCAAATTCCTGTTTAAAACATTTGGTAAAATACGAAGGGTCATTAAATCCAACTGTATACCCTATTTCCGATATATTGGCTTTATTCTCTTTCAACAGGCTTAGCGCAAGTTTTAATCGCTGCGACCTTAAAAATTCACTGGTGGATTGTCCAGTGATCGCTTTTAATTTTCGATGTAGCTGCATGCGGCTCACGCCCATTTCCCTGCTAAATAATTCTGCGCTAAACTCGGGATCGGTAAGATGTTCATCCATCACTTTCTGCAGCCTTTCCAGAAATTGTTCATCGGCCGAAGAGATCGCTATATCTTTAGGCCTTAACACAACTTCTTGCGTAAATCGCGATTGTAATTTTCTCCTGTTCTCCAGTAAATTAGAAACAGTTGCCTTCAGTAATTCTGCATTAAAGGGCTTAGTAACATAGGCATCGGCTCCACTGTGGACCCCCTGGAGCTTGTCTGTGTCGTCCGATCTCCCCGTGAGCAAGACCACCGGTATATGGGAGGTGATCTCGTTTTCCTTTAATTTTTCAGTAAATGCATATCCATCCAATTCCGGCATCATCACATCACTTATCACTATATCGGGAATAGTTTCTGAAGCCAGCGTCAGGCTATCCTTACCATTTGTGGCCATTTGTATCTGGTAGGTCGATTCGAATATGGACGCCACATAATTTCGTATTTCCGTGTTATCATCGGCTATGAGCAAGATAGGAGCATCGTCGGGGACAGGCAATTGTTGTTCAGCAATACTTTCATCCACTATTTTTTCTGCCAGATCAATTTTCTGAAGTTCTTCTGAAAGGATCTCTTCTGGTGCGAAAGCCGATTTTACCACCGGAAGTTGTACGCTAAATTGTGTACCTTCCTTCTCCGAACTCTCTACCGAAATACTTCCTTTGTGAAGTTCCACAAGTTCTTTCGTAAGCGCCAGACCGATACCGGTCCCAGGATTTTGAGGATCGGATTGGTAAAATCGTTCAAATATCTTATCCTTTTGACCTCTGGACAGATAATTCCCCGAATTAGAGACACTAAAAACAAAATCGTCGCCTTTTCGTTCTCCTTCAATTTTTACACTACCCCCTTCATTTGTATATTTTATGGCGTTGCCCAATAAATTGAAAAGCACCTTTTCCATGGCATCCCGATCAAACCAATCTGTCGATGAAACGTCCCTGTCTAAAGAGATCTTCGTCGTGAGATTCTTTTCTTTACTGCTAAATGAGAAAGCCTCTGCCTGTGCGGCTATAAAATTGGATAAGTTCCCGGGCTGGACCTTTAAACTCATATTCCCGCTTTCCAGTTTCGATAAGGCAAGTAGTTGTTCTACCAGGGATTCCAGGCGTTGCGTATTGGCCCGGGCGATAAGAAGGTTCTTGCGGTCGTTCTTAGACAGAGATTCTGAAAGCAATTGATCCTCTACCGGACCCTTTATCAAAGTGAGCGGAGTACGGAACTCATGAGAAATATTGGCAAAGAAGGTAGACTTAGCCTTGTCCAGTTCCTTGAGTTTCTTATTGGTTTTCATCCGGTTTCGATACTGAAAGAATAAAAACAATCCCGCCAGCGCCATGAGTCCGATCCCACCCAACAAAAC
>QQUG01000053.1 GCA_008501705.1 Flavobacterium sp. | reverse complement strand
ATCTAATATCTTCGGTTATGTACGCTACGTACTGCCAAATACCGATGCCGCCACCAAAGGCCTCAGCAGGGGAATGATCTTTAATACTGTAGATGGCACCCAGATCACAGAGAATAATTTCAGCGAATTGCTCACCCCGGATACGTATACCCTTGGACTGGCAACTTTCGACGGTACCACCATCACTCCCACCGGAGATAGTGTTCAGCTAACTAAAGCCGAATACACCGAAAACCCGGTTTATGTTACCAGAACCTTTGATATACTGGGACAGAAAGTTGGCTATCTTATGTATAATGGTTTTACAAGGGATTTCGACCCACAACTAAATGCAGCTTTTGCCCAGTTCCAGGCAGATGGGGTTACAGACTTGATCCTCGACCTGAGATACAATTCCGGAGGATCGGTAGAATCGGCAAGCGATCTTGCCAGTATGGTTACAGGTCAGTTTAACGGCCAGATCTTTTATACCGAACAATGGAACGAAGATCGGCAGGCGGCATACGCCAGCGACGGTCTTTTTAACCAAACCATTTCCACAGGCGAAGCAATAAACAGTTTAAATCTTAATCGTGTACATATCATCACCACAGAAAGGACGGCCTCTGCCAGCGAAATGGTGATCAACGGCCTCGATCCGTATATCGACGTGATACAAGTAGGCGGGACCACTACCGGTAAATTTCAGGCGTCTTTCTTGCTTTACGACGCACCGGCGCCCGATTTTAGCAGAACTCTTGCCAATCCAGATCATACCTATGCCATGCTGCCTTTAGTCTTTAAAACGGCAAATGCCAATGGAGTAACAGATTTTGTCGACGGCCTTACTCCCGATGTTCTCATGGACGAAGATTATTCTAATCTCGGCGAACTGGGGGATATGAGCGAACCCTTGCTGGCTGCAGCCCTGGCAGAGATATTTCCAAGCCCTTCCCCTATTCGTCCCTATCGTTCTGGGCTGGAAGAAGTCTCCGAAAGTAAAGCTTCATCGCCTCTTTATCAGCATATGATCGCAGAGAAATAAATGCCTGCTAGTTAAGTTCGAGATTAAAACCTGCCCGCACATTCCTGCCTTGTGCCTGATAGCGGTATAATTCCTCGTATTCTTCGTTTAGCAGATTGGACACGGCAGCAAATAAACTTATCGTCTCATTTACCCGGGTTCGAACATTAAAACCTACCAATCCGTAACTATTCAGGGTCACACTTTCGCTTTCAAAGGTATCCGGATTGAAATATACCTCCTCCCGTTCTCCCGTGAACAGATATTTCAACTGAAAATTGGTTCCTTCATTTAAACGAAACAGCAGTGCGGCATTCACCTTGTGTTCTGGGATTCGTAAGGAAAACCTATCGTCTACCTGTGTATAAGTATAATTGGTGTTCAGTGTCCATTTTTCTGAAATTTTTGCTGAAGTATTTATCTCTATACCATTTGCGTTAAATTGGGTGTCACTGTTCCAATACTGAAAAACGAAATTCTCGGGATCCACATTGACGAAGTCGACAAAATTATCTTCCTTCCTATCGAAGTACACCGCACTCAAACTGAAAACATTTCCGAAGCCATATGTAATACCACCCTCAATAGTTCTGTTCTCTTCCGGTATTAAATTCTGGTTTCCATAGATGGGATCGAATAATTGAAACAGTGACGGAGTAATATACGCAGTGCTGTACGACCCCAATAATTTGATGGCATGATCGCCCAAATCGAATCTGTAGGATGGGTTGATCTGATACACAACATGAGTGTCGTAAACGCTATGAATATTAAGACGCAGGCCGGCATTTAAATTAAATCCAAAGTCTGAAACATAAACAGCGTTCAAATAGGGATCGAGGATGCTGAAGTTTGCATCTTCTGAATCTGTTTGCTGTTCGAATGCCGTGCTTCCAAAGGGAATAGTATACGAATTTATCCTGCTGAAATTTCCATTGAGTCCCACTACCAGGTGAAAATTACTTCCTAATCTATGATCGAAATAGGTGTCGAAGGTATAAGCTTTGCTATCGTACTTGGCAGGGAAGGAAGATTCTATCTCCCGTTCTACCCACGAATACGAATCGTTAAACACAAAGGATCCATTCTTATAGCTCCATTTAAAATTACCTCCTCTGCGCAGCTGTCGGCTTATCGTGCGATTATCGGCATCCATATAACTAAAATCATCAAAATCTGATTTAAATTTATCTATTGCAACAAACTGACTAAGCTGTATCTTCTCCGTAATGTTATATCCCAGATTAAGGCGGGTATTGAACCGGTTATACACATCGCTTTCAAAGGCTTCTGAACCCTCAGCAGCCGCTATGGCCGAAAGTCCGTCGGCAAACCGATGTGAGAAATCGATGGCGTAGAACAATTTCCCTGGACTCCCGTTTACCGACACCTGGTTTTCTATCAGGGAAGGATTAAAATCCTGATTCTCTGCAGACTGATTAGTTCCAATTGAACTGTTAACCGATGCAGAAACAGCGTTCATCCCACTTTTTTTAGTGCGGATATGTATCACCGCGGTTGCGGCTCCACTTCCGTATAAGACACTGGAGGCTCCTTTAAGCACTTCTACAGACGCTACCCGATTGAGGTCTATTAGCCGCAGGTCGAAATCGTTTGCCAGTTGGGAGGCGTCATTTAGCTGAACACCGTCCACCATGACCACCACTTGCCTGTTGCTCCCTCCTCGCACAAAGTAGGACAGGTTTTGTCCCTCATTACTCAAGTTTCCATTGATCTCAATACCACTTAACTCATTGAGTAATTCGGCCAGGGAGCTTCCCTCGTTCTGTGCGAGCATATCGGGAGTTATCCTGGCCACCACTTTCCCGCTGTTCTTAATGTTCATTTTCGATTTGGTATCAATTAGTACGCTGTCCAATTGTTCTACCTTACCATTTTCCTGGGCCCAAAGTGTAGTTAACGACCCCAAATAGAGTAATCCAATTACAAAATGTTTCATTTTAATAAAATTAAAACGGAATACAAGTGCAGTTTACCTGCGACGATCTTCAGAATTTTTTACTTCTGAAGTGCCCAAACCTTTATCCCGAAAGTTCGACAATAGCTGAATCTGGGCAGGTCTCCTGGCTTGCCTTTTGTGCTACCTTCCCACCTGTTACAGGCAGTGGTTTTGAAGTGGCACAATCACATCATAATGTGACGGCTTACAGTTGCGGGAACAGCTTCGGTTTTTCACCGAATTCCCTTTTAAGAAACACCTGTGATTAAAGTGCTTCACCAAAATTCGAAACGAAATTAAGGATTTAATTCAGACGAAGACGTAATAAATCTGTTATTTTTGGGCATGCGATTAATTTTATTTTCACTTTCCCTGCTACTGATGTTTTCCTGTAAAGAGATCGAAAATTCTCCGTCCATTGTCAGGGAAACGGATAATCCCAATAAAGTTGAGTATGCCGAGGGATTTTCAATTCATGAAGCAGATAATTTTATTACCCTGACCGTAAAAAACCCCTGGCCGGGATCTGATGAATCTTTTACCTACGAGCTTAAGAAAAAAGGATTGAGTGAAGAAGAAGAGCAGGTAACCCGCAGACCCTGGCACGACTCAGGTTTCCACAAAGTACTGAGATACCCTGTAGGATCTATTGTGGTCACCTCCACAACTCACATTCCTTCCCTGGATATGCTGGGCGTTACCGATAAACTAATAGGATTTCCAAATCTAGATTATATCTCTTCTCCAAATGCTCGCAATCTTATTGCAGCAGGAAAGATCGCAGAACTGGGGCAAAACGAGTCTATCAATACCGAAGTACTAATCGATCTAGAACCCGAGATCGTAGTTAGCTTTGCCGTAGACGGTTCGAACAAAACTATCGACAATATCCAAAAGGCCGGTATCCCTGTGATCTATAATGCAGATTGGACCGAGAAGCATCCCCTTGGAAAAGCAGAATGGATCAAATTTTTTGGTGTCCTGTTCGGGAAGCAGAAAGAGGCAGATAGTATCTTTAAGAGGATAGAAACCGAATATTTTGCAGCCATGGAGCTTGCTATGAAGGCACAATCCAAACCCACAGTGCTAAGTGGTGCCATGTACAAAGATGTGTGGTACATGCCCCAGGGCGACAGCTGGGCCGCACAATTTATAGCCGATGCCAACGGTGAATACCTTTGGAAGGAAACCGAAGGCACCGGTAGTCTGTCCATGAGTTTAGAATCTGTACTGGACAAGGGAAGAGACGCCGATTTCTGGATCGGGCCAGGGCAGTTCGTTACTGTAGCTCAATTTGAAGAAGCCCATCCGGTGTATGGAGAATTCAAAGCCTTGAAAAATGGAAACGTTTACACATTCACAGCTAACAAAGGGGAAACCGGAGGAGTGCTTTATTACGAACTGGCACCTAATCGTCCCGATATCGTCCTCAAGGACATCATAAAGATCTTACACCCCGAACTCCTTCCGGATCACGAATTGTATTTTTTTACACAAGTTGAATAATGGAGATCCGTCGATCATATAAGTTTTGGTTTGTCGTACTGTTTCTGGTGCTGCTTTTATTCTTCCTTCTGAATATTAGCCTGGGATCTGTGCGGATTCCGTTTGGCGATGTGATCTCATCCCTTACGGCTCAAGGCGCTTCAAAATCAACCTGGGAATACATTATTTTGGATTACCGCCTGCCAAAGGCCCTTACTGCTATCCTGGCCGGTAGCGGCCTCGCGGTTTCCGGCCTGCTGATGCAAACCCTGTTCCGCAATCCGCTGGCAGGACCTTTTGTACTTGGATTGAGTAGCGGAGCCAGCCTGGGAGTAGCTCTGCTCATACTCGGAGCCGGAGCCTTTGGTGGATTTATGGGTGGTTTGTTGCTAAGTCAGTGGAGCCTCGTGATCGCATCTGCCCTGGGAAGTTTCCTGGTCTTACTTGCCGTGCTCGCTGTTACACTGCATGTAAAAGATAGTATGGCTATACTAATTATAGGATTGATGTTCGGGAGTGTGACCGCTGCAGTTGTGGCCGTGCTTTCGTATTTCAGTACGGCGGAAAAACTTCAGCAATATATCTTCTGGAGTTTTGGGAGCCTGGGAGACCAGTCATGGCCGGGTATTATTATCCTTGCCCTCTGTTGTGTTCTAGGAGTGCTGATCGCGTTTTTTAGCTGTAAATCACTTAATGCCTTACTGTTAGGAGAGAATTACGCGAGAAGCATGGGACTTCGTATTAAAAGAACAACCCTATTTATCATCCTGGCAACTAGTATCCTGGCAGGTGGGATCACGGCCTTTGCCGGACCTATCGCCTTTGTAGGCCTGGCCGTGCCACATTTAACCAGACAGATATTTACCACCTCCAATCATTTTGTACTGCTTCCGGCTGTGCTGCTTACCGGTGCAATTTTAATGCTCATCTGCGATACCGTTGCACAACTTCCCTTTAATGAAGCCACCCTGCCCATTAATGCTATCACCTCATTGATTGGTGCTCCTGTTGTGATTTGGTTACTTGTTCGGAAACGTAAATTGTTATTTTAATGACTTCGGAAAAGAAACATATCGCCTTGGCCGTGAACGATCTTTCGATAGGATACTTCCGAAGAAAAAAAGCACTAGCTGTAGCTAGTCCTATTAATTTCAGTATTGAAAGTGGTAACCTTATTGCGCTGGTAGGAGCCAATGGAATAGGAAAATCAACCCTGCTGAGAACTCTTTCGGGAATGCAGGCGAAGCTAGGTGGAAGCATACAGATCTGTGGAAAAGAACTCTCCGGCTATTCCAGCCTGGAGCGTGCCATGCAGCTAAGTGTTGTCCTTACTGAATCTCCGGCCTCCGGGAATCTTACCGTTAGAGAATTGGTTTCTTTGGGCCGACAGCCATACACAGGGAGTTTTGGATTTTTATCTGAAAAGGATAAGGCCATGATCGACAATGCGCTAAGCACCACCGAAACTACCTCCCTGGAGCACAGAAAATGCTATGAGTTAAGCGACGGACAAATGCAGCGGGTTGTAATAGCACGGGCTCTGGCTCAGGACACTCCACTCATCTTCCTCGACGAACCTACCACACATTTAGACCTGTATCACAGGGCGTATATATTAAAATTACTGAAACGTCTTACTTCCGAAAATGGAAAGACGGTACTCTTCTCAACCCATGAGATCGATCTGGGAATACAACTGGCCGATATGATGCTCGTCATGGATGAAAAGGGCAGCCATCTGGGTTCCCCACGACAGCTGATCGAGGATGGAAAGTTTGATAATTTGTTCCCCGAGGATACCATAGAATTTGACGCTTCTAACGGTCGGTTTACCATTAAGAATTAATTATCTTTGAAATTAAGATTTCTAATTCCCGCTTATACCATACACTTATGAGTGAAACCTTTCTATTTTTATTATTAGCCGGTATATGTCTGCTTATTGGAGCCTTTATTGGCAACCTTATCTCTCGACTAAAACAGAAGGCCGAGACGGGAAAAATGGAAGAACGGCTGGACCAATCGCAATTACAGCAGGAACGATTACAGGAACGATTGGAAAATATTTTGAACGAGCGCGAACAGATCAGGAAGGAAAAAGAATTTCTGAATAGTGAATTGGTTAGGCGCAATACCGAATTTGAGAACCTGGAGATAAAAAACAGGGAGCAAAGGGAGGAAGTAGAGAAGCTTCAGGAGAAATTCACCAAGGAATTTGAGAATCTTGCCAACAAGATCCTCGATGAGAAGTCCAGCAAATTCACCAAACAGAATAAAGAGAACCTGGAGATACTTCTCAATCCGCTGCAAGAGAAAATAAAGACCTTCGAAAAGAAAGTGGAAGACAGCAACAAGGAAAGTGTAGGACGACACAGCGAGTTGAAAGAGCAACTGAAACACCTTTCGGAGCTAAACAGGCAGATAAGTAAAGAGGCAGACAATCTTACGAAAGCCCTTAAAGGAGATTCTAAGATGCAGGGAAACTGGGGAGAGCTTATCCTTACACGTATCCTGGAAAAATCCGGGCTGGAGAAAGGCAGAGAATACACCATTCAGGATAGCCATACCAATCCTGAGGGAAAAAGGCTTCAAACAGATGTACTTATTCATCTTCCTGATGGCAAGAAGATGATCGTAGATAGTAAGGTTTCCCTGGTGGATTTCGAGCGATTCGTTTCCGAAGAAAATGAAGAGCTAAAACAAGGTCATTTAAAAAAACACATCGCTTCCATTAAAAAACACGTCGAGGACCTCAGCAAGAAGCAGTACCAATACCTGATGGATGAAAGCCCGGATACTGTGTTTATGTTCGTTCCTATTGAACCCGCATTTGCTATTGCCGCTGCCAATGAGCCTAATATTTACGAAGAGGCTTTTAACAAACAGATCATTATCGTTACTCCCTCTACCCTGCTCGCGGCACTTCGGCTGGTGGATAATCTATGGCAGAACGACCGTCAAACCCAGAATGCCCTGGCTATCGCGAAAGAGGCCGGAGCGCTTTACGATTCGTTCACTAATCTAACCGATGAGTTAATAAAAGTAGGTAAGCAAATAGGGACAGTACAGGGTACTTACGAAAGCGCCATGAAAAAACTTACCGGCCGCGGAAACCTGATCCGCAGGGTTGAAAACCTGAAAAAACTAGGCGCAAAAGCCAGTAAACATATAGATGAGAAACTTCTGAAACGAGCCGAGGAGGAAGATTGAAATAAAACGGGCCGATAACATGGAAACCCTATTCAAGAATATAGAAGATTCCCAGGTGACTTTTTCCGAATTAATGCTACCATCGCATACTAATTTCAACGGAAAGATTCACGGCGGTTATATCCTTTCTCTGATGGACCAGATCGCTTTTGCCTGCGCCTCTAAACACAGCAAGAATTATTGTGTTACCGCATCGGTGGAAACGGTTAACTTCTTAAATCCGATAGAAGTAGGTGAACTGGTTGTGATGAAGGCATCTGTTAATTATGTTGGCAGAACCAGTATGATAATAGGTATTCGGGTGGAAGCAGAAAACATACATACCGGGCAGACCAAGCATTGTAACTCTTCTTATTTTACCATGGTGGCTAAAGACGATGCCGGTAACAATATCGAGGTACCGGGACTCAAACTGCAAACCGAAGAGGAAGTAAGGCGATTTATACGTGCTGCCAGGGAATTACGTACGAAACGAGATAGGAAGCATATCTTTCACGACACAAACTTTGTTGTAGAAGACCATTTGGAGGAATTAAAGGATTATAGAGTTATCTTGTCCTCGAATCTGGAAAGTTAACTGCTATGTAGGTATTCCTTAAAACACCCGACTTAAATTAAATCCGAAATAAAAATCTCCATCTCCCCAGTCTCCCGCACCACGAATAATAAATCCGTCCTCGAACATGGGTTGTGCATTAGTGAAATGCATCTGGAATACATGTCCTCCGGTTTCCAGGTCGACCCCTACCGAGAACGGATTTTTAAAATTTGAGTTGTTATTGCGGTTTAGATGCAGCCCATAATCCATATTGATGCTCCATCGCGTTGTTAATTTGTATCGGCCACCCAGCCCTAAGGCAAACTGGTCGTTCCTTTCATCAAAGTTTAGGGAGCTGTCATCTGCCAGTACTAGAACACTTCGTGTAGCCAGATTCTCATGTATGAATGTTGGGGCCATCAACAGCGAGAGCTTGTCTGAAACTTTCCTGGAAACAAGTACTTGAGAGGTATAGGTAAGGCGATCGCTGAATTCGAAATTAGTGAACAGATCTTCGTCCAGCCCGGTGTTTATCGTTACCAAATTGTAGCCAACAACCGTTATGGGAAACCCGTCTTTCTGTTGCCGAAGCAGCCTGTATTTTACATGAGCACCATACGTCTTTTGGAGCGAACTTCGGGCGACGCCAAGATTGAGCCAGTGGTTTAGTCCGTAAATGAATTTGAGTTGAGTGACGGCTTCATCCAGCCCAAAAAGGTCATCGAAACCATTTTTCACGGTACCAAAACGGTGAGATACTATAAAATAAAAATCCTTTTTATATGCCAGTTTAGTGGATTCGAAATTAACCACCTTCAGTCCCTTAAAAGCTGCATCCACAGTTTTGTCTTCTACAACCTCACTTTCCAGGACATCGAGCAGATCATCCTGTGCGAAACCAAAAAGTGGCAGTAAAGTAAATAATACAAGATATTTTAGTTTCATCCGTTTTTATTTAAGTATGAGCATTGGTCTAATTTTACTATTTCGAACAGGTCGTCATACCCAATACAACGTCCTTTTATGGTGAGTGTATCCCCTACCTTAAAACCCAATATCTGGTTGGTGAAGCTACATGTCACTTTATCGTCCAGTGTGATGGTTCTTCCATCTACTTCAGAAATAATTCCTTTTACACTTACAGTTGCATTTAGCAAATCGTTGGCCGCATTATGTTTAAATATTTCTACGATGGATTCTGAACTTAATGCCGCTACTACGACTTCGGCATCGATCTCTCTGTGATCCTGGTAGAGATAATTATATCCTATTACACCAATTACGGCGATAATGACAAATACAACGATTATGGTTTTACGCTTCATTATTCTAGTTGGATAGGGAGAAGCGGGCGTTAACCTCCACTTCTTCGGCGATCTTATTACTCACAATCGCCGGAATTTTAATATTAAAGTCGGTCGGTTTCAAGCTAAAAGCAGTTGATAAAATGATTTGCTGGTCTTCCAGCCACAATTTCACCGGGGTACTAATATCTTTGGTTACACCGTGAAGCGTTATACTGCCATTGATTGTAAATTCCTTAGGAGTTTCCAATAACGCATCCCTATTGAAATTAG
>QQUG01000128.1 GCA_008501705.1 Flavobacterium sp. | reverse complement strand
CAAGAACAAGCTATCCTTCTAATTCTTAGAGAAGAGGGACATAACAAAATAAAGTAAAATAATTACAGGCAGGGCAATGAACTGAAGCAGCACGATCGCCACTACACTCAACAAGAGAAACAGATACCTGATCTTGTTACTGCCAAAATCCCAGGTCTTGAACTTCAACGCAAATAATCGAACTTCCGCATTCATTATAAAACAGCTCAAAATAGTTATTCCCACCAGGAACCATTTATTCATGATGACACCTTCGATCGCTTCCGAATGCTGAAAATGAAGAATTAAGGGCAAACTTAATACGAAGATCGCATTAGCCGGAGTTGGCAGACCAATAAAACTCTCGGTTTGCCGAGTATCCACATTGAACTTTGCAAGTCGGTATGCCGCAGCTATAGCGATAAGCAATCCCGTAAAAGGCAAATAACTAAATACAATATTGTTCCATCCACCAAGTGCGAAAGACTTAGTGATATTCATGGGTTCACCACTCATGGATATGTGGATCATTTCCAGCATAACTATCGCCGGAGCCACACCACAGGTAACTACATCGGCCAACGAATCCAATTGCAGGCCAATTTCACTTTGAGCCTTTAACCATCTGGCCGCCAGGCCATCGAAAAAGTCGAAAACGATCCCTGAAAACACAAAAAATGAAGCTGTGATAAGATCCCCGGAAATTGCAAATAGTATGGCCACCATGCCACACAGGAGATTCAGGGAAGTGATAATGTTTGGGATTTGCTTTACCATTACTATTACGAATGCTGTAAAAATAGCAAACTATTTGTGTCTAAAGGTAATTATGCACAATATGTGATGAAATTAATAGTTTATTATTCTGTAAAATAATAAGATATTTGCTGAAAATTTATCGCTTGAAAAAGATCATTTTTGTTGCCTTTTTGTTGCTTTGCGTAACGATTTCTGCACAAACTACCCGTAAATACTCTAACGAATTCATGAATATCGGGGTTGACGCTGCTGCCTTTGGTATGGCCAATTCTGTGGTAGCCTCTTCCAGGGATGTTAATTCAGGCTATTGGAATCCGGCAGGCTTGGTCCATATTGAAGATAACGAACTTGCCTTAATGCACGCCTCCTACTTCGCAAATATCGCCAGCTTCGATTACGCAGGTTTTGCCATGCCTATCGACGACCGCTCTGCAGTGGGACTTTCGGTTATTCGTTTTGGTGTGGATGATATTTTAAATACCACACAACTTATTGACGACCAGGGAAACATCGATTATAACAGGATCAGTTTGTTCTCTACTGCCGATTATGGGGTCACTTTCTCATACGCGCGTAAACTACCGCTCGACGGACTCAACTTCGGGGTAAATGCCAAGGTGATACGAAGAGTGATCGGGGATTTTGCATCTTCATGGGGGTTCGGACTGGATGCCGGGATCCAATTTGAGAAAAAGGATTGGCGATTTGGCCTCATGGCACGCGATATAACAACCACCTTTAACGCCTGGTCTATAGACGAAGAACAATTTGCAACAATTTCGGGCGCTGTAGAGGGTCAAAACCAGGAGTTGCCCGAAACCACAGAGATCACAATCCCTAAATTGCAACTGGGAATAGCACGCAAATTTGTATTTCATTACGATTTTGTGCTTCTAGCCGAGATGGACCTCAACTTCCGCTTTGCGGAAACTAACGATATATTCTCTTCATCTTTTGCCAGTATAACCCCTGCCCTGGGGCTGGAATTTGGCTATATAGATATGATCTTCGTGCGAGGCGGTGTTGGCAACTTTCAAAATGTGACACAACTGGACGGAAGTGACTCAGTGAATTTTCAACCCAATATTGGGGTAGGCTTCAGATATAAGGGAATACAGGTAGACTATGCACTTACCGATATAGGAGACCAGAGCACAGCGTTGTATTCTAATGTATTTTCGCTTAAATTAGACTGGAGTATATTTAGATAGATGAAAAAAAACTACCTCCTCTTCCTTTTTATTTTACTGAATTTTTCTGGCTTCGCTCAATACGTCTCGCTTTCAGAAAAGGCCGAAATTAGTATCCTCACCATAGGCCCGGGAGATAATCTGTACGACAAGTTTGGACACAGTGCCTTTAGAGTATACGATCCGGAAAACGAAATCGACTATGCTTTTAATTATGGGGTTTACGATTTCGACACCCCAAATTTCTACACCAAATTCGCCCGGGGTAAACTGCTGTACAAACTTGCGGTAAGCGAATTCGAGCCATTTTTAAAAAGCTATATTGCTCAGGACCGATGGGTGGAAGAACAGGTGTTAAATCTAAGCTATTCGGAAAAACAAGCCATTTTTAATTTCCTTCAGAACAATGCCAAACCGGAGAATAAATACTACAAATACGACTTCTTTTACGACAACTGCGCAACCAGAATTCGGGATGTGCTCGTATCGGTACTGGGAGATAAATTAAAATACAATGCCAACCTTGCGGAAGTAGGATATACGTTCCGGGAACTCATTCAGAAAAATGTGCATTACAATAGCTGGGGAAGCTTAGGTATGGATGTAGCCATTGGCGCTGTAGTAGACAGAAAGGCTACTTCCTGGGAATACCAGTTCTTACCCGAATATGTTTATAAAGCCAATGTAGGCGCTACCATTACCACAGCAACGGGGACCACAGAGCTGGTTAAAACAACTAAAAAGTTATACGTAACCGACGAACGTAACGAGACTGGAAATTTTTTCCTTAGTCCGTTATTTATCTTTGGTATCCTGGGCTTGCTGCTGGTTTTTGTAACTTATAAAAACTACAAAAACCAGCAGCGAAGCCGTTATCTCGATTTGCTTATCTTTCTTGTAACCGGACTCATAGGCGTAATTCTATTGTTACTTTGGTTTGGAACAGATCACAGTACCACGGCTAATAATTACAATCTGCTCTGGGCATTTCCATTCTCCCTGCTCTTCTTCACATTAATTAGCAGGAAAATCCCCAAACGCTGGCTGCAACGCTATACTTTCTTTCTCATTTTACTATTGGCTCTGCTCGCTTTTCATTGGGTCTCGGGAGTGCAGCGATTCGCCATAGGATTTCTCCCATTGTTCCTGGGCCTTGCGGTTAGATACATCTATCTCTATAAATATTTAGGAAATACAAACAGGGCATGATCACTGCCCCCTGAAGAAGATAATAGTACTTAGTGTTTTTATTACAATACTTATATCCAGGAACAGGCTCCTATGTTTAATATAATACAGATCGTATTGTAGTTTTTCCAAGGCATCCTCCTGAGTACTACCGTACTTTGCATTTACCTGTGCCCAACCTGTAACCCCCGGTTTTACCAGGTGCCTTACTTCGTAAAAGGGTATTTTTTCTGAAAGTTCCTGTACAAAAACAGGTCGTTCCGGCCTGGGGCCGATCACGCTCATATCGCCTTTGATAACATTAATGAACTGTGGGATCTCATCAAATCGCGACCTACGAAGGAACCTGCCGAATTTCGTCACCCGATGGTCCTTGGCTTCGGCATACCGGGCACCGTCCTTTTCGGCATTCACCACCATACTACGCAATTTATAGATCTTAAAATGTTTGCTGTTCTTACCTACCCGGGTTTGCGTATAAAATACCGGGCCCCGGTTGCCTATTATGTTTCCAATTAAAACTACCGGTGAGATAAGTAGCCCGAAGATCAATCCCAGAACAGAGAATAAGAGGTCTAAAATCCGATGGAAGAAAAGATAGAGTTTGTTTTGGTTACTTCTGCTGAAGGGGAAATAACGATAAAAATCCTTATCTACATGTTGCACTGGTACCCTGTGTGTGATCTCTTCATAAACCTGTGTATACTCGCGAATAGGCACTCCACTTTCGAGCAGGTTTATCAATTGATTGTATAAGGAAACTGTCATACCCGATGCCGGTTGAGTAGCGATCACAATTTCCGAAATGGCATTTTCCTTTACTGTTTTGGCCACATTTTTTAAAGCGAATTCTTCCGGTAGATCGAATGCCAGGCTTGCCTGCTGCGATCTAGTGGTATTGATAAATCCTATCACTTTGTAATTAGGATCCGATTTCTGAAGCGATCTAATTACCTTCGCCATATTTTCCGAACTACCAATTATTAAAACCCTCTTGAAGAACCTGGGTGCAGAGATGAGCACGATATAAGCATACCGCCAAATGAACAAGGCAACATTCACGGCTATATAGAAATAAATGATCTGTAGCCTGTTCTCCGGTAATTTGGGGGTAAAGAATGGTGTTAAAAGATAAAATAGAACGGTAACCGATGAAGTAAGAATAATATTTTGAATCACTATTTCAAACTTACTGGCTTTCTGAAGATTGTAGAGCTCGAAAATAGTGGCGAAAACTCCAAGATACAAGGCAAGCACTATAGACCATACCCAGTGATCGGCATTGATCTTGAAATAGTCGAAGTCGAATACAATCCCCACGAAATAAAGCAAAGCCAGAACACTAATAATGTCGAAGATCCGCAAAAGGACCTTTCGTTCAGAAATATCAAAATGAATATTCGACTTTTGAGGCATTGGTTGGAGATTGTCTTCGTAAATGTACTAATATTTTATGCTTTCAATATTTTGAACCATAAATGTTTGACCTCCTCCCATTCAAACTTTTCTACCTTTTTCCTGGCATTCTTTGCAAGAAGCACGGCTTTTTGTGGAGCTTCAATTAGTGAGACAACCGATTGACACATGGCATCTGCATCCTTTGGTCTCACCAGCAAAGCGTCACTTTTATTTTCCAAAAGATACGGAATACCCCCCACATTTGTGGTTACTACCGGAAGGCCTAATGCCATTGCCTCTATAACACTTACGGGGGTATTGTCGAAATTGGTTGTATTGATAAAAATATCATAGTTTGTGGATAGGTCGATCCATTCACTTTTACTCAATCTGCCAGTAAATTTAACTGGTAAAGAGGCTTCAGTAGCAATTTTTTTACAACGTTCCAGCGAGCCGTCCTTGTCCGGCCCTACCATACACAAGCTTACCTGGTAATCACTCTTTTGTAACAGATCCACAACTTTCAGGGCCAGGGTTGGGTTATAGATCTCGGCGAAGGACCGTACCCAAAGCAATTTAGGTTTTGGTTCAGAACGAAGCCGAAAGGGGTAGTTTTCCAATACGATATTGTTGGGAATCTCAATTAAATTGTTGTAACCCTCTTTCTTGAATTCCTCCATGAGATAGGTGGAAGGAGATACATTGATCTTAGCCCCGTTAAACAATTTCCAGCAAAGTCGTTTGTTCCTACGCAGTCGCTCCGGTAAATTCCCACCATGTAAAATAGGGGTATATGGAACCTTTAATAATCTGCACAAATTAGCAACACCCACAGCATAATAGAAGTTTTGAGTACTGTAGGTATCGATCAGGACACAGCTTACTTTTCTCCTGTATCGAAATACGGCCCACATCATGTCCAGCAATCTCAAAAATTTATTACGCTTAGAAGATGCCAAATACACAGTATAGCCCTCTGATTCCAGCTGAGTACTCAAAGAATCGATAGTGGAAACTGTAGCGCCTTGTGTCGCCAGTTTATTTCCTATGTATAATAGTTTTGGGTTTGGCATGAATGATATGAATAAGGGCTAATCCGTATATAAAGGCAGGTGCGGCAATCCGCATTGATGAGTGACTAATTGTTAGCAACCAGAATAAAAGAAAGGTTACCAGGTAAGGACTTTGCTTTTTCTTAAATAACATACCCAAAGGCGTTGTAACAAGTACCATTAACGCAATGAGTCCAAACAACCCATGTTCGGAGAATAAGCGACTCACCTCGTTATGGGTAGCCGATTCAATACCGGTAGAATCGAGGCGATACTCTTTAACCTTCCCAACGCCTATCCCGGTAAAAGGTGCTTCATAAAATGCATCCAATTCAGTTTTCATTAATTCGGCTCTTCCTGTAGAGACATCCTCTTTTACCCTCCCTGCGGCATCCTGATTGGAATATCGCTTATCAATTAAACCTAAGGTCGAGATTGATGAATATAACCAGGTAACCATAATTACTCCAGCGATAAAAGCGATACGTGGAATTAAGGTTGATTTTTCCTTTCGATCGGCCGTTAAGAAATAAACCAGGATAAAGGCAGCCGCACATACAGCCGCTGTTACAATACCTCCCCGCGAAAAAGTAATGATTCCCCTGTAGCTTACAAAGGCGAGCAATCCCAGGTCCAGTATATTAATAAATCGACTTTTAATGGTAATGATCCTACCAAATAAAATTATCATCCCCAGACCAAGCACGGTTGCTACCTGATTTGGACCATAACCTCCGGAAGCAGCAAAATTTGAATGGGTTCCCGAAAGTACATCTCGAATATTTGGAGTATATAAAAATAAATAAACAGCCATTGAGATGATTGGCAATAGTAAAGCCAACAATATATGCTCAAATCGTTCTCTTGTAATTTTCCTTTTAAAACAATAAAGTGCGGTAATCGCCAGACAAATAGGCCCGCTTAAATTAAAACTTATGGCACTTAAAAAGTTTGTGTCGTAATCAAGATTAATTGCCGAAAATAATATTCCCGGTGTAAGTAGCACCATAAATAAAATATACGGCCAGGATTTTCGTGTAAATCCTACAAAGAACATACCTATTAGCATGAAACCAATTACCGAGAATTTTGCAAACTCATAGGAGATTCCTACCCCACCCGTCATACGTGAAAACACCTCAAAACCCGTGATGTAAGCAGCCGCTAACAAGACTTCGTCGTTCTTATTGCCATTGGAAAAAATCCTGAAAATAAAATAAGCGATCACAAATAAGAAGTATGCCTGGGCAAAGGATCTGAATAAAAACACAAGAACCGCTATCAGGCCGTGTAACAGCAGTAACTGGACATAGGTGATCTTTCGTATAGATTTAATTCGTTTCAATCTCTATAAAATGCTATCAATTGGGGCAACACTGCATCTGCCGAATAATTTTCTTTTATGTGTTTTTGGAACGCCAATGCCAGATTTGAACGTTGCTGTTTATTTTCAATGTATTTAAGAATCGCTATTGCCAATTCCTTATAATTCCCAGCCTCCACAATTTCACCATAACCGTTTACAACGTTGGCACATTCTCCTACCTTGGTGGTTATTACAGCAAGGCCCGCAACACCATATTCAAGCAAAGCAACCGGAAGTCCTTCACTATCTGAGGCTAAAACTCCGATATCGCACTTACTTAAAAGGCCTAAGACATTCTGTTGTTCTCCGTGTAAAGTAACATTTTCTATGCGATTTTCAGAAATATACGCGCGAAGGTTCTCGTAATAATTTATATCTACAGGTTTTCCAATCAGATGAAGACTGGCTTGTGGTTGCTTTTCCAGTACAATTTCAAATGCCCTGATTAAATTAAGGTGGTTCTTCTGCCGTCTAAAATTTGCCAGGCAGACAATTCGGAAATTTTTAGTTCCTTCCAGATGCACTTCGGAAGGAAGGTACTTATCTAAAGTCACAAAATTCTTTAAATAAAGAACCTTAGCCGCATGTAAGTTTTGTTCAGCCCAATTTTTAAGTAATTGATTTACTGCAATTATTCCGAAGAAAGAATGCGAGCAATATTTTAAAACACCCGATTTTCGTTCAGATAACTGCTCACTTTTACCATAGTGATCGTGCCAGATCAACTTTAGTTTAGGCCGGAAGATCTTTAAAATCCACCCAAAGAAGAAACTGGACGAATGTGCGTGTATTATCTCAATATCATTAGTTCGAACAAATTTTATTAAACGCATTAAACTAAAAATATCGAAGACACCTTTTTTTCTAAGAAAAATATAATCTACTTTTTCCTGTAAACTATCCTTCAATAATCCTTCTTTCCTGGTAGTACAAAGTGCCGAATAGGATATCTTACCGCTCAAACTATTGGCAAAAGTAACCGCAATTCGTTCGGCTCCACCCGGGTCTAAAGAATCGATAAGTTGCAACGCCCTCATAATAACTTCTGAATTTCAGTTTCGAAAGTTTCCAGCGTATATTGCACAGACCACTCATTTGCCTTCCTCGACATTTCTGTTAATAGTTTCGGATTTTCCAACAAGGTCTGCAGTTGGTCGAGATCAGATTTCATCTCGGCATTGATCAATACTCCCCTATTACCATTATCCAGCATCCAGGGTACACAGGATATGGAAGTTACAACTGGAATACATCCCCAGAACATGGCTTCAGCGACTACCTTAGGCCATCCTTCCGACTTCGAAGGCAGGATAAGGAAATGGGCTCGTTGGTAAGCTCTTTCTAATTCTTCTGAAGGCCTGTTACCGTGTAGTGTTACATGATCCTCAAGGCTGTTTTCATGGATATAAGAAGCCATATGCTCATGTTCCAAACCTTCGCCATAAACATCAAAGTTACAATGAAAACCTAATTTTATAAGTCCGTGAACTAATTGTAACGCAAATACAGGGCGTTTCCCGGTCACAAGACTTCCAGCAAAAATAAAGTGGTAGGGTTCGTGAAATTTTCTGGCTATTGCCGTATTAGCTTTATTTTTTGAATAGCTCGCGGTAAAAAATGCCTTCACATTTCCAGATTGCCCGGGCCATTCTCCATAAACAATTACTTGCATATTTCGCGTGAGGAATGTATTAGACAATAACCACTTCTGAAATTTGTAGCTAAGAGGTTGTTTGGAATTGGGGTCCCAATTACCTGCATATTTAGCTGTTTTCTTTTTGCCCGGAAAAAATATCTGAACCAGACACCCCAATAAACCAATGTTTCCAGGACAACGTAAATGAATATGATCGGCCCTATACATTACAAGCCAAATTTTTATGAGAATGTAGGGTGCATAGAAAAAAGACCTCAAAATATTAAGAAACGATTTTAAGGATACGCCTGGTATTTTATAAAATGTTATAGTATCATGCGCGTACGGTAGTTCTATAACACCCGGATCAACATCCCGTTGTGGTGCCACAATGCTCACGCTTTGTACATGCTGTGTCCACAAATTCATCTCTCTTACATAGGGTGCATAAGCATACCATTGCTCCCTATAGAATATGTGTTCGGCATGTGTAATTATCGCGAGCTTCATCTTGATCTCGGTTTATTGAACAGTAAGGACCACCAACCAATGGTTCGCCCCCAGGCTTCGGAAAGCGCCTGTTTACGTTTTGGACCGGTTAACGCATTCGAGTAGCGAATCAAAGTTAACAAAAAGGAAGTTGCGTTCCATTTCAAACGATTTGACAATCCGGGTTTTGGGTACTTCACACGCCAGACATACCAGCCATTTCTCACCACCATTTTACCGTATTTAAAGGAGTTGGGCCTTCCGGAAGCTTCGTGATAGTGATCGAGGATAGCGGAAGTGAGTAAATAATTTTTACCGTATTTTCTTGCTCGCAAACAAAAATCGGCATCCTCGTATAATCCATAACCCTCAAAATAAGTAGAAAACCTTTCTTTGTTAAAGAGCTGTCTTCTGAAATTCATTGCCATCCCAATAAGCAGATCCACCTCATATAGTTTGTTGTTTAGTGGATACGAATAAGTTCTTCCATGAGAAAAGGGCGGCATAATACCCGGTGGAGAGGGAGACTGTAACCCCAAATAATTTCGCAGTACATTTCGAGAAGATTCTTTTATGTAATACCCATCTAACACATAGTATTTCCTGGGATTTAATTTTAATTCGGGAGCTAGCTTCTTCCATCGATTTTCATTTCGAGCAACTCCCCCAATTCCTATTGCATCCGGTTGAGTTTGAAATACATTCAATATATTTTTAAAATAGTCCTTATCAAGGATAGTGTCATCATCCAGGAAACAAACTATATCTATATTGTTATTAAGCAGTTCAATTCCGTAATTTCTTTGCTTCGTTAACCCCCTGTTGACCTCATCGACGCG
>QQUG01000032.1 GCA_008501705.1 Flavobacterium sp. | reverse complement strand
TCATCTGATCCAGCGTAATAGGAAGTGTGGTCTCATGCCCGGCCATCACATTAGAGGCAGAATCACCTACCAGGATCACATCCACACCCGCGCCATCAACGATCTTGGCCATGGTATAATCGTAGGCTGTAAGCATGGAGATCTTTTCACCATTCTGCTTCATATCTACCAGGGTCTTGGTAGTGATTCGCTTGTATTCTTTTTTAGCTACTGACATATAAATTAATGTAACAATTTGTGTGGTAAAAGTACTAATTTTAGGATTGTTTAACGGAATACTAAATCAAATTCAATTCTTATGAAATTCCTTGTATACTTCTCCTTGTTTCTTTCTTCATTTTTTATTTCTGCCCAGGATAATTTTACAGAAGCCAATGCCCGGGATGTGATCGATCTGTTCTTCGAGGGATTTCATGAAGGCGACACTGTTAAAATGAGATCGGTAATGGCCGAAAATCTTGCTACCCAAACTGTTTTTGCTACTAAAGATGGAAAGAATATGATTCAGGATGGCACTGGTGATGAACTGTTGGAAGCTATAAGTACCCGGCCCGAAGATCAAAAATGGGATGAGCGGCTTCTGGACTATAAAGTGCAGATCGATGGCAACCTGGCTCATGTATGGACGCCTTACGAATTTTGGTATAACGGGCAATTCAGTCATTGTGGAGCCAATGCTTTTACCCTGGCGAGATTTGACGATGGCTGGAAGATCGTTCACCTTATCGATTCCCGAAGGAGAAGCAGTTGTAACGTAGAGTAGAGGTTAACAGTCTGATATATTCACCTGTACAGCCAGACCACCTTCACTGGTCTCCTTGTATTTGGAGGTCATATCCTGGGCAGTAGCCCACATAGTAGCAATTACCTTATCCAACGGTATTTTGGCATGAGCCGGATCAGAATCCAGCGCCATCTCACAGGCGTTTATTGCTTTTATCGCGCCCATGGCATTACGTTCTATACAAGGGATCTGTACTAAACCTGCAATTGGGTCGCAGGTAAGCCCCAGGTGATGTTCCATAGCGATCTCCGCCGCCATTAATACCTGTTCCGGGCTTCCTCCCATAAGTTCGGTAAGTGCTGCTGCTGCCATAGAGGACGACACACCAATTTCGGCCTGGCAACCTCCCATAGCCGCAGAAATTGTGGCTCCCTTTTTAAAGAGGCTTCCTATTTCGCCGGCTACCATTAGGAATCTGTTGATATCGTCGTGATTACCATCGTGGTTTTCAATAACCAGGTAGTACATGAGTACGGCCGGGATCACTCCGGCACTCCCGTTGGTAGGTGCTGTAACTACTCGTCCCAGGGAAGCGTTAACTTCGTTCACTGAGAGCGCGAAACAACTCACCCATTTCAGGATCTGTCTGAATTTTACTTCGGTATTTCGGATTGCTTTTATCCATTCGTAGGCATTAGTATATTGGGTGTCACCAATGAGATTCTTGTGAGTCTCGTACGATCTGCGTTTCACATTTAGGCCGCCGGGTAAGATTCCTTCGGTATGGCAACCGGTATACATAGAATCAAGCATGACTTCCCAGATGCTCTTGAGCCCTTCCTTGATCTCTTCTTCAGATCGAAGCGATTTTTCGTTCTCCAGGACTATCTCACTTATGGATTTTTTTTCTTCGGAACAGTAAGCGAGGAGTTCTGTCGCTTTTTCGATGGGAAATGGAAAGTGACTAAATTTCTCCATCTTGATCTTTTTTCGCACCCTTTCTTTCTGAACAACGAATCCTCCTCCAATAGAGTAGTAGGTATCCGATCTTTTTGCACCATTTTTAAAGCTGGCGATGAAGGTGATCGCGTTTGGATGGAATTCCAGAAACTTTCTGTTGAATTTTATTTGTTCTTTCGAATTGAAAGGAACAGGGATCTCTTTGTTGAGGAGTAAACTATTTTGAGTATTTATTTTTTCGATCTCTGCCGAGATATCCTCTATAGGAAAAGTTACAGGATCTGTTCCCATCAGTCCCATCATCACGGCTATGTCTGTTGCATGGCCTTTTCCGGTTAAGGATAGTGAACCGTACAGATTAACATGGACAGTTTCGATCTGGTCGAATTTTCCACTTTTTTTCAGTGCTTCTATCCAGCGTCCGGCTGCACGCCATGGCCCCAGGGTATGCGAACTTGAAGGGCCCACACCTATTTTCAACATATCGAATACACTAATACTTTCCATCGACAGATTTTACACCGCAAATATAGAAGACTATTCCACATTTTTACACAAATTATTGTCTTCTGTTTGCCAGTAGTGGAGGTGGCTCTCCGGTAAAGGGGTTCCAGCGGCTGATACTCTTGGCGCCCATCCCAGCGGCTTTGATCACGGCCCTGTCGCCGTAGCGTTCGCGCATTCGGTCCATGGCCTGGTAGAGGTTGATGATCTTTTCATTGTCCTCGAAGAGGTCGATCTGCTGTCCGCCTTCCACCAGGTGGCTAAACCGAACCCCTACCAGGCGTACTAATAGCCGTCGTTGGTACAGGTTCTTGTATAGTTCCATGACCACTGGAAGTATCTTATGGTCTGCCGAACTGTAGGGAATACGCTTCTGTTGTGTGTAGGTCTGGAAGTCGGAGTAACGGATCTTAAAGGTCACACAGGCAGTAAGCTTGTTACCACGGCGCAGTTGGTAGATCAGGTTTTCGGCCATGGCAACGATGATGCTTTCCAGTTTCTTCACATCGGTGGTATCGCGATCGAAGGTGCGCTCGGTGGAAATGGATTTTCGTTCGCTGTATTGTACCACCGGGCTGTTATCGATACCATTGGCCTTTTTCCAGATCAGCTGACCGTTCTTCCCGAAGACCTTTGCCATCATTTCTATAGGCATTTCCTGTATGGTATGAATGCGCTTGATCCCTAAGTCGCATAAGTGGCGGTAGGTTACCTTACCAACCATAGGGATCTTACTCACCGAAAGCGGGGAAAGGAAGGGTTTTTCATGGCCGCGAACCACATGTAGCTGGTTATTGGGTTTGGCTTCCCCGGTAGCGATCTTGGAGACCGTTTTGTTGATTGAAAGGCCAAAAGAGATAGGTAGCCCGGTTTCCTTGATGATCCGTTTCCTGATCTCTGAAGCCAGTTTATGGCAACCGAAGAATTTATCCATCCCGGTGAGGTCGATATAGAATTCGTCCACGGAAGTCTTTTCGTAGAGCGGGACACTCTCTTTGATCACATCGGTCACAGCATTGGAGAACTTACTGTAAATACCCGAATTCCCTCTAAGCACAATAGCTTCCGGGCATAACTGTTTTGCCAGGCGCATGGGCATGGCAGAGTGGATCCCGAATGCGCGTGCTTCGTAGCTGCAGGAGGCAACCACCCCGCGGTCACTGGTCCCGCCTATAAGTACGGGTTTTCCTTCCAGCCGGCTGTCGAGTAAGCGTTCACAGGATACGAAAAAAGTATCGAGGTCCATGTGGACTATGTTACGGGTGTTGATCATTTTTCTTTGTCACTTCGAGTGTTCTTAGTAGCGAAGCGGATAAGAATATATCGAGAAGTGGTCGAGTTCCCGATACAATCCGCCTCTGGCGGATCACTCGGTTCCCGATATCTTAACTTAGCTAAGCTTTGATAAGCTGGTTAATTAGAATCTTTTTTTCGCGAGATTGGGGAGTTTGTCAAATTCTCCATTTATAAGAGCTACTTTTTTTGCTTGAGACCAATTCTTAATCTGTTTTTTTGTATCAATTGCTATGGAAGGATTTGTGAACTCCAAATAGAACATAAGTTTTATGGGCCTTCGAGTATATGTATAACTATCTGAATATCTGCCAAGTGAATGTTCTCCAAGACGTCTTAGCAAATCACTGGTGAAGCCTGTATAGAAAGTCCCATCAGAACATTTCAATATGTAAACAAAATAAACTTTCATCACTTTTTTATTCGGTTCTCGATACAATCCGCCTCTGGCGGATCACTCAGTTCTCGATACAATTTTCCTTCGGAAAATCACTCGAACTGGTGAATGGCTACACTCTATTCTTATAACGCTTCGAATGCAACTTTGCAGTGGATCTGCTATCTGCATAACGAGGATCCTCGATAATGGGATAACGCACCATTTTAGTTACCTCGATCGTGATACAGTCGAATTCCTCCATTACCTTCCCTGTGATCCCGTAGATGCCTTTTCCGCGAAAGCGATATTGTGCTGCTACCGGAGGAAAATGTACAGTGTCTATAAAATCACCGTCCCTATCGAGAAAGGTCCCGAAATGCATCCGTTTCCCGTTCGAGGTAGCGGTATTCTTTACCGTTACCAGATAGCCCTCGATGGTAATGATCTTTCCTACATGGTCCGGGAGGTGTTTTGCACGCATCTTGCTCCGTGACGGAGCTAATAGCAGTTTGAACGGATCAGACAGGGGAAACCCTATAAGTTCCATCTCATCAAAAGCTTCTTCCAGTGGTGTGCTGGGGAGTTCGGGGGTCTTAAAACTAATCTTTTCTGTCTTGAAAAGAGTTTGAATGTTCTCGTTGAATGTTGTCTTGTTAATTTTCATATGTGCTTCCCATAAAAGTTCACGTTTGTTTCTTTTTGTAAACCGAAAGGCATCGATCTTTATTAAGATTGAGATCTGTTCCATAGAGATCGGGACCCTGTCCAGAAAATCGTCCAGGCTCATGAAATAACCTTCTTTCGATCTCTTCTCGAGGATCTTTTTTATCACTCTGCTTTCCAATTGATGGAGGAACATAAATCCCAGGTAGATGTCCTTTCCCTGGATCACCGTTTCCGTCCGACTGTAATTCACACAGGGTGCCAGGATCCTGGCGCCGTGCATACGGGCTTCGTGTACGTATAGTTCGGGTCTGTAAAATCCACCGCCATTATTCACGGTGGCGACCATATATTCTAAGGGGTAATAGGCTTTTAGGAACAAGCTCTGATAGCTCTCCACGGCGTAGGAGGCCGAATGTCCCTTGGCGAAGGCATAGCCTGCAAAACTCTCTATCTGCCGCCAGATCTCGCTGGTGAGATCGTCCGGTTTTCCGGAGGCCCTGCAGTTATCAAAGAACCGATCTTTCACTTTCAAGAACTCTTCCCGGGAGCGAAACTTCCCGGACATCCCCCTGCGCAGCATATCGGCTTCTCCCAGGGTGAGCCCGCCAAAATAGTGCGCTACCTTGATCACATCCTCCTGGTAGACCATCACTCCGTAGGTTTCGGGCATGATGTCCATCATTACCGGGTGGGCTTCTTTCCGTCTTTCAGGGAAACGATATCGCAGTATGTATTCCCGCATCATTCCCGACTGGGAAACCCCCGGCCGAATTACCGAACTGGCTGCCACCAACCCCAGGTAGTTGTCTACCTGGAGTTTTTTAAGTAGCATCCTCATGGCTGGTGACTCCACGTAAAAACAGCCAATAGCTTTTGCATTGCTAAGCATATACTTAATGCGTTCGTCTTCCTTGAATCTTTTGATGTCGTGTATGTCGATAGGCGGGAGGGTAGGATGGTTGTATTTCACGATCTCTACCGTATCCTTTATTTTTCCGAGGCCCCGCTGACTCAAAATATCGAACTTATACAGGCCGATATCCTCGGCGACCACCATATCGAACTGGGTGGTTGGGAATCCCTTTGGAGGCATGAAGGTGGCGGTGTAATAGTGGATGGGCTTTTCAGAAATAAGAATACCACCTGCATGTATCCCCAGGTAATTCGGGAAACCCTGTATGCGTTTGCTGTACATCACCACCAGTTGCGAAAGCTTATCCAGCCTGCGGAAATCGTATTCGCCTTTGGAGAGCTTGTCCAGCTCCTCCTTCGGGAGTCCGAACACCTTCCCCAGTTCACGGATGGAAGCTTTGTGTTTAAAGGTGTTGTAAACCGTTAGCAGGGCAGTGTTCTTAAATCTTCGGAACATGAACTCGGTAATATCATCCCGGTCTGCCCAGGAGAAATCGATATCGAAATCGGGCGGATTCTTACGATAGAGATTGATGAATCGCTCGAAGTACAGATCGAGCTCTATCGGGTCTACATCGGTGATGCGCAGCAGGTAGGCGACAATACTGTTGGCGCCACTACCGCGGCCTACGTAGAAATAGCCTTTGCTACGGGCGTATTTCAAGATCTTCCAGTTGATGAGGAAATAGGATACAAAGCCTTTCTCTTTGATGATATCCAGCTCCTTCTTAATACGGTCTAGGATGGCATCGGTAGGGGTCTTGTAACGATAGGGCAGGCCTTCGTAAGTGAGTTTTTTCAGTAGTTTGTAGTCGAGAGCCTCGTTGTTGGTATACGAATTCTGATTGTTGGGTGTCTCTTTTGTAAAATCGAATTCGATGGTACAGGACTGTAGCAATCGTTCTGTGTTCTCGATCAGTCGGGGGAATTCGGCAAAGGCCTCCTTCAGGCTTTCTTCAGGGCAGAGTTGGTCGTACTCGTTGCCTTGCTCGGAGGGCGGGAGTTTGCTAAGCAAGGTGTTATTATCGATTGCCCGAAGCAGCCGATGGGTATTGAACCCTTTTTTGCTGGTGTAGGTGACGGTCTGTAGCACCAGCAGCTTCTCCGGCCGCTTTTTCCAGGATGAGAATTTGAGTCGGTTAAGATCCTCCTTCCGAACCCCCAGGTATTCATGCTCCAATAGCTCATCTCCTTCAAAACTTCCGAAGGGATAAATAACAAAGGTATGCGGCAGTACATCGGCGCGATCGGGAATAATTCCATCATTGTGAAGAAAACCCGACAGGTACCGATTGATATTAAGAAAGCCTTCATTGTTCTTTGCCAGCATAATGAACTGCTGCCGGGCGCTGTTTCGGAAATCCACACCCACCACCGGACGAATCCCGAATTCAGGCGCCACACGAACGATATCCAAGCAGGCCGAAGTGGTATTGATATCGGTCACCGCCATAGTTTTAACGCCGTGATCCTGCGCCAGTTGGAGCAGTTCCTTGATGGCTAAAGTGCCGTATCGAAGACTATAATATGTATGTGTATTTATAAACATCTTGGAATTATTCCAAATATATGGAAATATTCCAAATGTTGTATCGATTGTTGATAATTTTTTTTAGTGAGTAGTTAGAGGTTAGAGGTGAGAAGTGAGATGATAGAAATAACAAAAGACAATTGTCAAATCTCAAATAAATTCCAACGATCAATAAATCAAAGTTGAATACTGGTTATTGAATATTATTTGCTTTTTGATCTATTGTTATTTGTGATTTTCAAGACACACTCTATTTTACAAGGTCTTAAGAAGAAAAATGTTTACTGAATTTCCTCGAAAACAACCTCCCCCTGATCATCGAGGACCTTGTATACCCCGAAGGGGGCTCCATCGTAGATCTCGAGGAAGCTTCCGTCGTTTTGAAGTTGCTCCAGGTATTTAGGATCTTCAGCCAGGTAGCTAAAAAGTATCCGGAAGAGATTAACGCTCGAACGGAATTTGGTGTCGTATGCCGGGGCCTTGCCATTAGGCCACCTGATCGCCAACATAGAACTGAATACCGAATTGAGCAGAACCTTATCGTTAGAGCGTGTTCGGCTCTGGAAACCGTACTCATACCCAACATAACCGCCGTGATCGGCTGCAATTACAATAAGCGCTTCCGGGTCCCGAACAGTGATCAGTTCGATCATTTCTTTTAACCAGCTATTAGCTTCTTCCAGTCTTTCTAAGTATAACGCCCGCTCTTTTTCCATACCCAGGGAGGCAGCCTGCCTGAACTGTACATGTGCCGGTGCGATCTTCTCGATAAAAACGAATCTCGGCGTCGAATTTTCCTCACTGAGTATTTTCTCAAGATCTGCGGAAAGGTCTTTTTTTAGGTCGAAACCTCTCGATAATAACGGAATTTCATCATAACCGATATTGCAATGATCGAAGGCCATTTTTGGCCGATTGAGCACCAGGTAGGGCGTTTCCAGCAGCAAATGTGTATTGTAACCGTTGTTGTTGAAAATAGAAACCACGGCATTATCTCCTGTGATCACCGAGCGGTATTTAGAAGGCGTTTTTCCGGTCTTCCTCGGATTGCTGAAATAATGGTGTTTCATGGTTAGCAGCGCACTGTTGGAAGTTACCGTATTGGGATAATTGCTTCGGAAGTGATTATAGTTTTTAAATTTTTTTTCTGAAAGGTAGGACTCGAGATCGCTGTTATTAAAATTATAAGGTGCTTCCGAAAGATTGCCGAAGTTCACATAGCCATCCGGTTGAATAAAGTATACATTGGGTTGTTTCTGAAATGTCACCTTTTCGATGGAATCCGGTTGCTCCATCCAGGCGGTATCGTAGTTTAGGTAACGTGTTAAAAAAGGAACAAGCGTAAACAGTACGGTGATGGCCAGGATGAACTGCAGTACGATCACCTTTTTAAGGTGTTTGTGTAATAAGGCGCCTAACAAGCCAGCAACAAGAACAACGATAACAAAAAACTCTTTTTTAGATCCCTCGGTGATAATGACGATAAGCCCTGCAAAGACACAGAAATTCATCACCGAAAGGGCGTACTTATGCAGTTTTGGGAATAATCCGATCATTTTTAGGGCCCAAAGTACAAGTGGAAAGAGCAATACCGGCAGTAGCACAAAGGTCCCAAAATGGAAGGCGAACTGTTCCCAGGAATTAATCAGGTTGAAATTGGCATCGTAGGTATTGAGGAGTGGATACAGCCCGGCCGCGATACCTGCGAGTACAGGGTATTGCTTAGGGCCGTTCACAAAGTGAAGTATGTTGTCTCTTAATTTTCCGAGCATGGGCAAAGATAATTAAATGCTAGTTGTTAGTAGTTAGATGTTAGTTGATAGAAATAGCAAGAGACAATTCTCAAATTTCAAATAAACACCAACGATCAATAAGTCAAAGTTGGATATTGGCAATTGAATATTATTTGATTTTTAATTTTTTGTGATTTGTGATTTTCGAGACAACCGACAACCCACAACCGATATATGTGGATCACTCGAACTGACTAGATGCAATAGGGATTGAGCCAAATACCGTGTATGGGCGAAAGCCCGGGCCCCCATGTAGTAGTGGCAAGCTCACTACATGGGGGCATTGCCCTAAAAATAAAACTGACAGGGTGTCATATTCCGGGCGATGGCACAATGATTGTCATACAGATACCGATTAAAACTTTGAAATAACATTATAAATTATACAATAACGCTATGAGCAAAATAATTGGAATCGACTTAGGGACAACGAACTCGTGTGTTTCGGTAATGGAAGGAAGCGAGCCTACCGTAATCCCTAATGCCGAAGGAAAAAGAACAACTCCTTCTGTAATCGCATTTGTGGAGGATGGTGAGATCAAGGTTGGGGATCCTGCAAAACGTCAGGCCGTAACCAACCCTACCAAAACCATCGCTTCCATTAAGCGTTTCATGGGGAATAAATATTCGGAATCTAAAAAAGAAGCAGAACGTGCTGCTTATAAAGTAGTGAAAGGTGACAACGATACTCCTCGTGTGGATATCGATGGCCGTTTATACACACCACAGGAATTGAGCGCGATGATCCTTCAGAAAATGAAGAAGACCGCCGAAGACTACCTCGGCGCCGATGTAACCCGCGCTGTGATCACCGTGCCTGCTTATTTTAATGACAGTCAGAGACAAGCTACCAAAGAAGCCGGGGAAATCGCCGGACTGAAGGTAGAGCGTATCATCAACGAGCCCACTGCGGCTGCGTTGGCATACGGACTGGATAAGAAAAGTACAGACCAGAAGATCGTTGTATTCGACTTCGGTGGTGGTACTCACGACGTTTCCATCCTTGAATTGGGAGATGGTGTGTTTGAAGTACTTTCAACCGACGGAGATACGCACCTGGGAGGTGACGATGTAGACCAGAAGATCATCAACTGGCTGGCCGACGAATTTGAGAAAGAAGAGAGCATGGACCTTAGAAAGGACCCAATGGCCCTTCAACGACTTAAAGAAGCTGCCGAAAAAGCTAAGATCGAATTGTCTGCTTCTACGCAAACAGAGATCCACTTACCATACATTACC
>QQUG01000121.1 GCA_008501705.1 Flavobacterium sp. | reverse complement strand
TACTCAGAAAGTTTCATGAGGCAAAAGAGAATAACAGTCCTTCGGTAGAAATATGGGGTAGTGGAACCCCAAAAAGGGAATTCTTACATGTGGACGACCTGGCGGCAGCCTGTGTACATTTAATGGACACCTACGAGGGTAATGTTTCGGTGAATGTAGGTACGGGCACCGACCTATCGATAGAAGAACTTGCCTTGCTGATCCAAAAGATAGTGGGCTACGAGGGAAGATTAGAGTGGGACCGAAGTAAACCAGACGGTACCCCGAGAAAATTACTGGATGTTTCGCTTATTCATAGTCTGGGATGGAAACATAGAATTACTTTAGAGGAAGGTATACAACGCGTATATAGCGAAACATTTTTGAACCCCGCCACTTGATATGTCTTTTATATCGATCATCACAGTAAATTATAACGATGCCAATGGTTTAGAAGAGACCATTAAAAGCGTTATGGTACAAACCTACCGGGATTACGAACATATAGTGGTGGATGGCGATAGTAGCGATGGTAGTAAAGAAGTTATAGAAAAGTACAGGGATACATTAGCCTGGGCTGTAAGTGAGCCCGATAAAGGTATCTATAATGCTATGAACAAGGGTATCGCCAAAGCAAATGGGGTGTATATTTTATTTTTAAATAGTGGGGATACTTTAGCTCAAAAAAACATTATTGAACGAATTCATCATCGCCTTAAAGGTGGAAAGGATATTTATTATGGTAAATTGAAACTTGCTGACGAAAAAAATGAAACCGTATTAGATTTTCCTGAAAAATTATCTTTCGGATATTTTTATGACAAAGGATATTTACCACACCCTGCTAGTTTTATTAAACGAAGTTTATTCGATACAATTTTCAGATATGATGAAAAATTAAAAATTGCAGCAGATTGGGAATTTATGGTTTGTGCGGTTTGTAAGTACAATGTGTCTTATGAATACATAGATTTAATAATCACCAACTACGATGTGGATGGAATTTCAGCGAAGCCCGAATATCGTAAGGTTCTATTATCTGAAAAGCAATTGATCTTACAGAGACATTTCCCGCTTTTTTTAGATGATGCTGAAAAGTATCAAAATCAAAATAGTCTTTTGGCGATGAATCGGTTTTCAATGTTACAAAGAATTGAGACAAATTCTGTGGCGCGAAAACTGGCTAGTTTGTGTTTGAGGATTATTCATTTATTATTTGTTAGTAAAAATGAAAGAGAATCGGATAAATTATGAAATCAATAAAGCGAATCGTTGGTAAAACGGTATTTGGAAAGAAACTTAAAAAGTTTTTAAGGAAAAAATCTCATAATGAGAAATTTAGAGGATCCAAGAATTATTGGGAAGAGCGGTATAAGGCTGCGGAAAATTCGGGAGCAGGCAGTTACGGAAGGCTTGCAGATTTCAAAGCCGAAATACTCAACGATTTTGTTATGGAAAATAATATCCGAACAGTACTGGAATTTGGTGTTGGAGACGGCAATCAGCTCAGCCTTGCTAAATACCCTCACTACATTGGATACGATGTATCCGAAACCGCGATTCAACTGTGCAAGAGACGATATAAGCATGATAACACCAAGGAATTCCATCTAATAAATACAAATAAAAATCCAGGCCTCAAAGCCGAACTTGTCCTCTCCCTTGATGTACTATATCATTTAATCGAAGATCATGTTTTTGAAGCTTATGTGCAGGAATTATTTGCTAGTGCCACCAAATATGTGATTATTTATTCCAGTAATTACGATAAACAAACGGCTGCACATGTAAAATCCAGGAAGTTTACTCGCTGGATAGATTCGAATATATCGGATGCCTGGAAGTTGGTTAAAGTAATAAAGAATAAATATCCTTTTGATGAAAGTAATCCAGATCATACATCTATTTCAGACTTTTATATATTTAGTTTAGAACAATAAATGTTATGAAAAGGACGGTTGTTTTCAAAGTAAAAGAATTCCCGACATATAGTGAGACTTTTGTAGTACACAACATTATTGCTGCGATAAAAGAAGGGTTTAATGTAGAGATAATTACGAATATTCTTCATAACCAAAATAATAGCTCGCAGCCTGATATAATTGAGAAATTTGGGCTTATAGCCCGGGCAAGAAAGTATTCGGAACCGAAAATTAAATTCATCCGATATCTAAAATCACTTATATACCTCTTTAATCCAATTATTTTTAATGCGGCATTCAAGTATTTTCAACTAAAAGGGAAAAAGTCCTTAAGTTATATTTTCGAGTTGGCTTTTTATTACCGATATAGATCAGCGAAAAAAATCCATGTCCATTTTTCCGATGCAATTGAACCGCTATTCAATTTAAAGGCAATTAATTATTTGAAGGGTGATATTATTGTAACGTTTCATGGGTATGACGCCCATTTTTTACCGAAAGAGCGTAAATTATTAGAATTTCTTGATGATTTCGCTCAATACGTTCAATCTGTTACTGTGAATTCCGAATACTTGAAATCTATATTACTGGATTCGGGATTTAAAAAAAATAGCATACATATCATACCAATGGGAGTAAGTTGCTCATTTTACCAAAATAAGAACGAAAAGAGTATTTCAAAAAACGCGGTAATTAAGCTGATATCGGTAGGAAGGTTAATTCCTCTGAAAGGACATGAATATGGAATAAGAGCCATCCGAATATTAGCAGATAAGGGATACAGTGTTGAGTACACTATAATCGGTAAGGGAGCCGAAGAAGACCGATTAAACAAATTAACATCTGAATTAAATCTTTCCGGACACGTTAATTTCTTAGGGGCTCAAGATCAACTCCGGATAAAGGAAAGTCTCGAATCACATCATATTTTCTTAATGACATCGGTATATGATGGTAAAAGAAGAGAAGCATTCGGTATCGCCACATTAGAGGCCCAGGCGATGGGATTGCCAGTTGTAGCCTTCGATTCTGGTGGTGTGGCAGAAACCATAATAGATTCTAAAACAGGGTATTTGGTAGGCGAAAAGGATATTGAAGGAATGGTTGTGTGTATTGAAAATTTAATCAATGACGATCAACTATACCGAAAGATGAGTATATCTGCAATTAATAATGTCGAGAATAACTTTGATATAATGCATACCTCTGAAAAATTTAATTCTTTATATTCGAGCTAATCAATCCACCAAAATAATTGCCTTTAGTAACTATAATAACACCTGTTTTTAACAGGGCTCATCTTATTGCTGAAACATTAGTTTCTGTACAGAACCAAGTATTCCGAGATTGGGAATGTATCATTGTGGACGACGGATCTACAGATGAGATTGAACAAGTAGTTTCAAAATTTATGCAAAACGATCCGCGATTCTCCTTTGTGAAAAGGCCTTTATCACATCGTCAGGGGGGATGTGGGGCTAGAAATTACGGGTTATCCATTGCAAAGGGAAGCTATGTTGTATTCCTTGATTCAGACGACTTACTCATAAATAATACATTGAAGGATAGAACGAACTACCTTGCAAACTCTAATATAGATATGCTTATTTCGACTTCTGTAGCCTTCAAAACGACTATTGGAGATGACGATAGGTTGTGGAATGTTATAAAGTCTGAAGAGACAAATGAGACATTCATGATTCGCTTTTTGAAATCGGATATGCCGTGGAATACAAATTGTGTCACATGGAAGAAAGAGTTTATTCAGAAAATTGGAGGTTGGAATGAAAATCTTACTGCCTGGCAAGATTGGGAACTTCACCTTCGAGCACTGGCTTCATCACCCGAATTGAACGTGATAGATAATTTTCCAGATAATTATTTCAGGATCAACGAGGTAGGTAGTATAGGCAGTACTTATAAACAAAGGAAATATTTTAGTTCGGTAAGAAGTGCTATCCTTTCCGTTCAACAAGCATATCGAGATCAACCTGATCTAATGAGAATACTTCAACCACATTTTAAGATTTTTGTATTAAGGTCTGTTGTGCATAATGGTTTTATCCGTAATTATCAATGGAATAGTTTTAAATATTTATTTGAAAATCGGTTCTTCTATGGATTAAGCAGATGGGAATATTTGCGTTATTACCTTTTAGAACTTTTTTGTCGTAGTACCAAAATCAAAACGCTTTTGCTCAAAAAGAGGTATCAGAATTATCTTAACCTCATCAAAATTAATTCAAGCCATCTTCAACATAAAATATCTGATGTATCTTTAAAAGATTAATACTGCTTTAATGAACCCAAAATTATCAATTATTGTTCCTTGTTATAATTCACAAGAGACTATTGAAGATACAATTAAATCGGTTTTTGCACTTAATATCAGCGAATGGGAGTTAATAGTTGTCAACGATGGCTCCACTGACGGAACTGAAACAATAGTGCAACGATATAAGGAGGAAGACGAACGAATTAATTATTTCTATAAGGAAAATGGTGGTTTAGGAACCGCGAGAAATTATGGAATTGAAAGAGCTCATGGTACATACATATTACCTTTGGATTCGGACAATAAGATTCGATCTCATTTCCCTACAAAGGCTCTTGAGATTTTGGAGATTTCTAATGAGTTCGATATAGTTTACGGAAATGCGCAATATTTTGGTGAAAAAACCGGAATATGGCGGATGGGAGAATTTAATAGGTTCAGACTTTTAAGTTACAATTATATTGATGCGTGTGCCATAATTAGGAAAACAGTATTTGAAGATATCGGGCTGTATGAAGTTGATTTACCTCATCAGGGACATGAAGATTGGGAACTTTGGATTAGAGCCTTCAATGGCGGAAAGAAATTCTATTATTTAGATGAAATCACTTTCGATTACCGAGTCTCAAATGACTCAATGATTAAATCATTTAATAAGGATATGGACCTCGAGAACGAAATGTATATTAAAAACAAGTTCTCAAATCTATATATAGAACACTTCAAACCATTATTCTGGCAATACGAAAAGTATAAGAAATTAGCGAATCTCGGATTTTACGATAAGTTTAAAATTAGATTGAAGAGACTCATAAAAAATTAAATGTTTTGCTGGTTTCTATTATCATACCTATACACAAAACAACGCCATACTTGAAGGAGTGTGTGCATTCTGCTCTTGGTCAGACACATAAGAATATTGAAGTGTTAGCCGTTTGTAATGGAGAACTTAGTACCCAGCAATGTTCAGATTTTCTTGACATTGAAGACGATCGCTTATATTTTATGAATTCCTTACCTGGTCGGCATTGTGCAAGAAATGAGGGTCTGAAAGAAGCTAAAGGTGATTATATTCAGTATTTGGATTATGATGATATCTTGATAGAGGACAAAATTGAAAAACAATTGCAAGATTTGGATGCAATGGAAGCTATTTCGATTTGTCAATGGAAACGTTTTTACAACGATATTAAAGAAGATTATATCTTTCCTTATCCAGAACTCTTTAAGCAAACAAACCCCGGTGTATCCAGATTATATGAACTAATAGGGATCACAAAGGGATTTATAGCGACCGCATCTTGGTTGTTACCCCATAAACTTGCGAAAATGGCTAAATGGGAAGAAGTTCCTAATGATGATGCTGTATACTTTTCAAAAATAATTGAACCGGACACCAACATACAGATGTATCCTATAGCGATGGTGGGAGTTAGAATGCATGCCGATAATACAAGTGAAATCAAAACACAGGCTGAATTAGATTTGCTTTTGGATGGCTGGAGCCAAATCGAATTGCAATTATCAAACAAGGAAATTCTTACCAGGGATATATATCTTTATGCTGCATATGCATATATACTTGGTATTTCCCATCGTCTTGGAAATTATAGACGATCACATATACTGAAGTTATGTCTTAGACATGGTAGAAGAGCTAAAATACGTTTCAAAATTTTGTTCAAACATATAAAATATGCGTTTATCAGTTAAAGATGGATAAAACCAGGTCTAAAATTCTTATTGCAGGTCCATTCAGAGATTTTGGTGGGCGAGAAGTAGAAGGGAATCTTGTCGCCCGCACATTAGACGATAAATATTTTGTATCGGTATTCTCAACAGAACTCATGGGTGAGAATTCTGCAGTTTTATCTGGCTTGAATATCCCATTCAGTGTACTACATTATCGATTGCTAAGAGCATCAGTATTACTTCGAGTGATGGCAATTTTAACTTGGGCAAGATCGGGATTCAAAGGCAAAGTTGCCAATTATGTTAAAAATAAAACAGTGTTAGATTCATCAATACTGTTAAAGGAGACAGGATCAATTATAGAGGATTTGGTCGAATCAAGTGATTTAATATTTTTATGCGCGCAGCTAAGTACCATGTATGTCAGGGAATTTCTGGCTCATGCCAGGGAATTAAATAAACCTATTGTTATTAGGGTTACGGGCACTGTTTATTCAATGAGTGAAACGGCGGCACAACATTTTAATGAAGTCGATCTATTTCTTATGCACTCAAAACGGAATTCCGAGGCGTTGAAGAAATTTGTAACTGCACCTGTGAGGGTAATAGATCAAACTTCTTTATGGGAAGAAAATTTATTGCAACTACCAATTGTGAGCTCCGATATTCGAACTTTCGGTTTCCTGGGTAGGATAAGTGAAGAAAAAGGAATTTTGGAATTAATAGATCTATTTACCCATTTTCCTGAATTTAAGTTAGAGATTGCTGGAGAAGGGCCATTGATAAAAGATGTTCTAAGGAGATGTGAAGATTATGATCATATTATTTATAACGGTATTTATAAGGCTAATGAAGTAGAGGGATTCTACGAACGTATTGATTGTTTAGTAATCTGCTCACACGAAGAGAGCGGACCATTGGTTGGACTAGAAGCTATGGCGGCCGGAAAGCTCATCCTCTCTACCGATGTTGGAGCCATGAAAGAACGTCTTCAAGGTACTGGCAACGACTTTTGGTTCGATCTGTTGGATACAACGTCCTTTGGCGAGCAACTAAACCGAATTATTGCTCTTAATCCCAGGGAACTTGAAGAAATCCGTACGAACAATAGAAAGCGATATCTGGAGGCTTATCAATTGGAAAAAATTGCCGGACAATATAAGGACTGTGTAGACTACCTTATCTAAAAAAGTTATAATTTACACGCGAGAATTAATTTCATACTCCAAAATGACAACAATCTTAATCACAGGCGGGGCTGGAAATATTGCCAGTGCTCTGGCCTCTAAACTTGCGGAAAATGCAGATACTACCGTTATCATTATCGATAATCTGCTAACCGGGGATGTGAAGAAAGTGCCGGTGGCAGACAATGTTCGTTTTATTAAGGCCGATGTGAACAATTACAACGACATCGTACCGGTTTTTGGGCGTTTCGATATAGATTATGTATTTCATTACGCTGCAGTGGTGGGAGTGAAACGCACCCTTGAGAATCCTATCATGGTGTTGAACGATATTGACGGAATTAAAAATATCCTATCACTATCTAAGAATTCGGGTGTGAAACGGGTGTTTTACTCCAGCTCTTCGGAAGTGTATGGTGAACCATTTGAGATCCCGCAAAACGAAGATACTACACCGCTAAACTCCCGTTTACCCTACGCCATAGTGAAGAATGTAGGGGAGGCTTTTTTTAGATCCTACTACCAGGAATACGGCCTCGAATACACTGTTTTTCGGTTCTTCAATACCTATGGACCCAACCAGAGCGAGGATTTCGTAGTGCCAAGATTCGTAAAAGCAGCACTCAAAGGTGAGCCTATCCATATTTACGGAGACGGTTCCCAAACCCGTTCTTTTTGCTATGTGGACGACAACGTGGACACCTGTATTGCGACCATGCGATCCAATAGCTGCGTGAACGACGTGCTGAATGTAGGGAGTGATGTGGAAATAAGTATACTCGAACTGGCACAACAGATCATCAGTCAAACCAATTCCAGCTCCGAAATAATACATGTTCCCGCGCTGGAAGAAGGTGATATGACAAGACGCTGCCCGGACAATTCGAAAATGAAATCCATATTGAACAGGGCACTGATCCCACTTGAAGACGGACTTAACCGATTAATAGAATTCTATGCGGATAGGGAATAATCCCAATAACGAACTGTTAACGGGCGAAAATATTGCTTTTCACAGGGTAATTATACCCGTTTATATTCCCTCGGAGACCGACTATTTTAAAGATTCCTGGCAGGTCTTCGAATACTGTTTTTTTTCCCTTCTGAAAACCAGCAGAACCCAATTAAAAATATCGGTTGTGGCTAATGGTTGCTGTTCCGAAGTAAATGAAAAATTATTCCAGCTTCAGAAAGAAGGCCTGATAGACGAATTGGTGATCGAGACCGAAGGTATTGGGAAGATCAATAGTCTATTAAAAGCAGTGCGTACCGCCGAAGAAAGGATGATCACCATAACAGACGCCGATGTGCTCTTTGATGACGGCTGGGAAGATGCAGTCCTGGAGGTGTTTAAGAACTTTCCTCGAGCGGGTGCTGTCTGCCCTACGCCGGTGTTTAGAAAGCATTTTAATCTAACCGGAAATATCTGGCTGCGTTATCTCTTTTCTAAAAAATTACGTTTTCGGCCTGTACAGGATCCGGAAGCTATGACCCGTTTCGCCAAAAGTATCGGTTGGCCCTGGCTGGATGAAAAATACAAAGATCTATACGCAACCTTACAGTTAAAGGATGGAAGTAGTGCCATGGTGGGATGTTCGCATTTTGTGGCAACCTATAAGCGGGAGGTTTTTGAGGAAATGCCGAAAGGCAACACAAATTTCAAGATTCGGGGTGATAGTGAATTGCGATACACCGATCTGCCGGTGCTAAAACGTGGTGGATACAGGTTGTCCACAATAAAAAATTATGCCTTTCATATGGGGAATACACCGGAAGACTGGATGACAGACAAATTTAATTCACTGGCTACCATTGAAAAATTAAAGGATCAACCGCAATTCCCTTTCCTGAACAAACCGTTAATAGGGGGTATTAGCTGCGAAAAAATATTTAAGTTCCTTATTTCATTCAAACCGATCCAGAGACGAATCCTTCTAATGAAGGGCTTAAACCGGGAACAAGTGGCAAATTTTCTGGGGACAAAAGCAGGTTCGCAACAATCTTAAATCGCAGCATCTTGATCTCACATAAACACAAGTGTATCTTTATTCATATTCCAAAGACAGCCGGAATGAGCATAGAGTCGGCTTTTTTAGATTCACTTGGATTAAAATTTGTTGGAGGGCAAGCCCCGTCATTGCTGTTATCTTATAATAATAATGCTAAGGTGGGCCCACCTTCCCTGGCACATTTAACGCCCGGCGAGTATGTAGACCATTCTTATGTATCTCAGGAATTGTTCGACAGTTATTTTAAGTTCGCATTTGTTCGCAACCCCTGGGAACGAGCCGTATCGTTCTATAAGCATTTCAATTTTCACAGGGTAATGAGTTTTAACGATTTTCTACAATACGAATTTCCTCTGATAAAGAAGGAACGCGGGTATTTTATTCAACCACAGGTGGATTATATTTTTAATAAGAATGGGGATCAATTGGTCGATTTTATTGGCCGTTTTGAGCAATTAGAAAGCGATTTTGAATATGTGAGGAGTCATGTTGCAATTGGACTGTCCAAATTATCTCATGTAAACAAATCTCATCAAAGACAAAATGTGTACAGCCGTTGGAACTTGAGATATATTTATAATTTCTTAAAGCAACGCCCTTCCAGACTTAGAACCTTTACACCGTTTTTTAATACGGGAAGAGATTACAGGGAGCTTTATTCGGATAGATCTAGACAGATCGTAGAATCCTACTACAAGGATGATATCGCAACCTTTAATTACTCCTTCTGAAGGGTTAGTTCGTAGTAGTAAGGGCCTTACATTTGTTCACAATATTGTCCAGCACTTGTTTTCTGCCTTCTTGCCAAAATGTTTTCGGTTCTTCGGCAAATTGGTTATACACCTTTAGACAGGCGTTCATTCGGCGGATAAACTCATCCGTGGTCATGGTTTCGATTGCTTGAAACAAAGCCTCTGGATCTTCATAATCTGCATAATCTATAAAACTTTCCCTGGGAAATATCTCATAAATCGTACTGGACAGACCACCGTAATAGATTGGCAAACAGTAGTTTTGTATACTGTCCCAAATCTTCTCGGTAATATATTTTGGAGCCACGGTATTTTCAAAGCACAGATTAAAATGATATTCTTTTAGCAATTCCGATTTCCTATTCGACCAGGCTCC
>QQUG01000061.1 GCA_008501705.1 Flavobacterium sp. | reverse complement strand
ATCATGAATGAATTGAACGATCTTAAACCCAATGTAGATTTTAATACAACTGTGTCTATGGTATCCCGGAATCAAAGTACCTCCGCACCCTACTGGCTGAATGAAAAAGGTAGCCTGGGGATGTACAAGGCACCAGATGATCTTATTGGACTGCCGGAAACACCAGAACCCGAGCAGGTAATTTTTAATCTCAGCATTGGAAGAACACAGCTAGCCGTGCTAAAAGATGTGGTCTATAAATATACCGATCCCGTAAAAGGAGAAGTGTACCAACCATTTGAGATTCTGCCCGAAGTGACCACAAGTATCCCGGAAAAGGTAATTATATTTCCGGGTAGTGAGAGCCGTGAGGTCCCTGTAATTATAGTTGCAGGCAGGGATGGTATAAATGGAACGGTACAATTAAATCATCCCGAAGGCTGGCAGGTTAGCCCGGCACAACAGCTGTTCGAGATCGATATAAAAGGAGCTTCTCAAACAGTGATCTTTAAAGTGACTCCGCCGGAGACCCAAAGTGAAGGATATCTGAAACCCCTGGTTTCTCTTGGAAGTCGATTTTACGATAAAGAGTTGGTTACCATAAACTACGAACATATTCCATATCAGCGTGTACTCATGCCTTCGGAAGCAAAAGTAGTACGCATCGACATTGAGAAAAAGGGCGAACAGATTGGTTATATAAATGGTGCCGGTGATGCTATCCCGGAAAGTTTAAGTTATATCGGTTATGAGGTTACTTCGATCGATCCTATGGCTATTTCTTCAGAAAAAATAAAAGAGTTTGATGCGATCGTCGTAGGCATTCGCGCTTACAACACAATACCCGAACTTGCCTTCAAGCAGGATATCCTCATGGACTATGTAAAGAACGGCGGTGTGTTGCTGGTGCAGTATAATACCAACCGTCGATTGGTCACAGAGCAGCTCGCTCCCTATACACTGGAATTATCCCGTGACCGGGTTACGAACGAGAATTCAAGCGTCACCATTCTGGTACCGGATCACCCGGCATTAACGAGTCCAAATAAGATCACAAAATCCGATTTTAACGGTTGGGTACAGGAAAGAGGATTATATTTTCCTAATAAATGGGACGAGCATTTTATTCCATTACTCGCCATGAACGATGCTTCCGATCCCGAATCTAAAGGTTCGTTGCTGGTAGCCGCCTATGGTGAGGGCTATTATGTGTACACCGGATTGAGCTTTTTTAGAGAATTGCCGGCCGGTGTTAGTGGTGCCTACCGTTTGTTTGCTAACTTGTTATCTTTGGGGAACTAGCTATGGAAGAAAAAGTAAAATATAAATGGAAATGGAGTTACACACTACTTCTCCTTCTTAATGCCATTTACATCATTCTCTTTTACTATTTAATGCAAAGTTATAACTGATGAGTTTCGACAACCTGGGGCAAATAGATTGGATCGTACTCATTGGAACCTTAGTTTTCATTGTACTTTACGGCACATATAAAGCGAGAGGTAGTAAGAATGTTGTCGATTATCTCAAGGGAGGTAATCAGGCTAAATGGTGGACCATTGGATTAAGTGTAATGGCCACTCAGGCCAGCGCGATCACCTTTCTTTCCACGCCCGGCCAGGCGTTTCACGATGGGATGGGCTTTGTGCAATTCTATTTTGGGCTACCCCTTGCCATGGTGGTGATCTGTCTGGTTTTTATCCCGCTATACCACAGATTGAAGGTTTTCACGGCTTATGAGTACCTGGAAACACGATTCGATCTAAAAACACGCACATTAACAGCCATATTATTTTTAATTCAGCGCGGACTGGCAGCAGGGATCACCATCTTTGCACCCGCCATTATCCTGTCGGCAGTACTGGAATGGAACCTGTTGTACCTCAATATTATTATTGGTGTCCTGGTGATCATTTATACGGTAAGCGGGGGTACAAAAGCTGTTAGTGTTACCCAGAAACAGCAAATGGCTGTTATTATGGGTGGGATGCTTATTGCTTTTTTAATTATTCTGAATTATCTGCCCCTGGACATTTCCATGGATAAAGCACTGGATATTGCCGGAGCCAATGGTAAAATGGAGATTCTCGATTTTTCATTCGATTTTGAGAATCGATATACCTTCTGGAGTGGAATTATTGGCGGAAGTTTCCTGGCCCTCTCCTACTTTGGGACGGACCAAAGTCAGGTACAACGCTACTTATCCGGTAGGTCTGTAAGACAGAGCCAGATGGGAATGATCATGAATGGTCTCCTTAAAGTGCCTTTGCAATTCTTTATCCTGCTAATTGGTGTGATGGTGTTTGTATTTTACCAGTTTAACGCTTCCCCTTTGCACTTTAATCCTGCCGGGGTGAAGGATGTAATGAATTCTGAATACGCCACCGACTACCAGGCGCTGGAGGACCATAAACGACTTATTGAAAACGACCTCAGGGATAAGCAGATCGAATACGCAAAGGCAGATGATCCGTCTAAAGAACTAGATCTGAAGGCTGAGATCCTGCAATTGAATAAGGCTGAAGATTCGCTGCGAAATCATAGTAAAGTTCTA
>QQUG01000088.1 GCA_008501705.1 Flavobacterium sp. | reverse complement strand
GAACGGATCACATGGATGAAATCCCTGGGAATTGGAATTGGCTTAGCGGGAGCCTTGCTGCTTATACTATTTGGATTAAAATCTCAACCAAATGCACCTAACATTCCTCTGGGAAACATTCTTTTTCTCGTGAATGCGGCCTCGTATTCCTTCTATCTGATCTTTGTAAAGCCCCTGGTATCAAAATACAGCTCTATTACCCTAATGAAACTTTTCTTCCTCTTCGCCCTTTTTATGAATATTCCAATAGGTTTTGGCGAATTTTCGGAAGTTGCCTGGTTGAGCCTGGATATGGATATTATCTGGAAGCTGGTCTTTGTTGTTGTAGGAACCACCGTGATGACTTATTTGTTAAACATATATGCGCTGAAACAACTAAGTCCATCCACTATAGGTGCGTTTATCTATTTACAGCCAGTCATCGCAGCTACTTTCGCCATCCTGGCCGGGGCAGATTCACTTACACCCTTACGCATTATGGCCGCGATACTGATCTTTACCGGGGTGTTTCTTTCCACCAGAAAACCGAAAACTAAAATTGAAGGTTCTTAGGTTTCCTGCCAAATGCCCTCATATCCTCCCTGGTGAGTATTTTAAAGTCATCTGTGAGGGGTGTTAGTTTCATTTTTTCGATCAATTCGGGCGGGAGGGCTGTAAGTTTTCGCGATGTAAGATCCATCCACCCTCCTTGCATATCGCAGCTAGCCAGATTCTCTCCTGTATCATTATAGAAATTGTGAACGAATTTGAAGAATTTACCGTCCTCGCTCATTCCTCCGAGTTGGAAACTAACTTTTACCTTGCCTCCCAGGGATTCCTTGAAAAAATAAAGATGTTCATGAAATACCACCGGGCCAATATTGTATTTGCTCATCGTCTGAGCATCGAAGCCGTGTTCGTTCAGAAAGCTCATACGCGTATGGCTCATATACATTACATATGAGCTATTTGCCAGATGCCTGTTCGCATCGAGGTCGTTCCATCTTATTTCAAATTCTTTCAAGTACATGTCTTCTCTTTTTAGATTGTGTTTCAATAAAATGTAATACTAGTTTCAATATGTCATCGCTCTTTAGGGTATGATCTAGCCCATTGGTATAATGGTATTCTATATCCTTTGCTTCTGAAGCGGCCTCTTTTATGGGCTCGATCGGGGTAATGGCGTCTGATTCCTCATGAATGAGAAAGACTGGTTTACCCAACTTCCGAAAAAAATGCTTCATATTGATGTCTTGATGTGGAAGCTTTAAAACTTCATTGAAACGTACCCCCAGATTGTTGATCATCCCGGGCGAAAGTTCCATCATTTCTCTGCAATACTCGAATACGGGCCCCAATCCTGCTATCGAACCCAGAACCACATAACTCTTTACCGCCACCGCAGGCTCATATAAATACTCATATCCGGCTACTAAATTCCCAAATGAATGCCCAACAACTACATCCACCTCTCCTATAGTTTGCACAGACTGGTGGTACGCCTGTCTATAGATCTCTATGTTCATATAATTGGAGTAGGAGTCGCCATGTCCCGGTGCATCAAGCGCGTAACAGCTGTAAAGTTCCGGGTCCAGGGACTCTACATATCTCATCCATCGCTGCGAATTACTCATCCAGCCGTGTAAAAAAAGAACCTTCGTGGGACCCTTACCCCATCGGTGCAGGGCGGTCTTTGTTCCCGCTACTTCCAGCCAGATCGTTTCACCGGCATCAAAAAATTTTCTTCCTGATTCGGAAACAGGGATGTGTTTTATTCTGCACAATAGGTCGAACGCACGGTTCCGAGTATACTTTGGAAATACCGGAGTTAAGACATTAAAAATTCGGCCGATAATTTTGGGTACTAACTGTTTCATAGTCTGTTAGATACCAATTGGTATCTTTAATTTTAAATTTTTTTAAACCGACATCTCTTTGACCAGGCTTCTCAGGTGTTGGATGGAGTGTTGTATAGCCTCTTCATTACGCTCCAGCTTACTCATCATAATTCCACCTTCCAGGCTGGCTATAAAAATGGTACTGTAAAACGAAATATCGGTGTCGGGTTTAACCTGTCCGTTCTTTATTCCGTTAGCAATTAGTTTTGCCATAGACGCCCTTAGATGAGCCAGCATATTATATGCCTGCTGCCTTAATACAGGATTGGTGTCATCGTTTTCTACAGCTGCATTCATTAATGGGCAACCGCCTTCATATAATGGTGCATTCATATAGTTTTCAAAGAAAGTAAAGATGGCTTCAAACTTAGCCTGAAAGTTATTCGCTTGCCGGATCAAATCACCTATCTCCTCGAACATTAACTTAGACAAACGTCGGAGGGCATGCTGCTCCAGGTCGTGCTTGCTTTCAAAATGCCTGTAAATGGCTCCCTTGGTTAAGCCCGTAGCCCTGGTTATATCACTTATGGAAGTTGCCTTATAACCTTGTGTATTGAAAAGGTTGGCACTTTCGTTTATAATGCGGTTTTTTGTGGCTTCGGAATTTCTCACGCTACAAAGATACCTATTGGTATCTTACGAAGCAAATTTCTTTCAAATTCACTTTATTCCTCTATATTTACAACGTTTTATCTTTTAAATAAGTTGAATTAATACTCAGCCTCAGGACCATATAACTTACCAATGCCACTAGTTACCTCTTCCTATCGCACGAAAGGATTATTTAAAAACGCTCATTTTTCTACGATCTATTCGGCAAAGATCAGGCAATCTCCCAGGGTGCCTCAAAGCAGAGAACGGCTAATTCTAAGTGATTCAGATTTTATCGACATGGACTTTAGTTTTACGCCCGGGGGATCAAGCAAAATTGCCATTTTATTGCACGGCCTGGAAGGGAACGCTCAACGCAGCTATATAAAAGGGCAGGCAAAGGTGCTCACCGAAAATAGATGGAACGTATGTGCTGTAAACTATCGTGGTTGCAGTGGGGAACCCAACCATTTATACAAATCGTATAACGCCGGAAAAACAGACGATCTTGATGAGATCATTCAATATATCCTGCAAAAGGATTCCTATGCAGAGATCGCACTTATTGGTTTTAGCCTCGGCGGAAACCTCCTCTTAAAATATCTCGGGGAACGGGAGTCTGTTCCGAAGGAAATTAAAAAAAGCATTGCTGTGTCCGCACCATTGAGTTTGCAAGGATCTCTCAATTCACTAACGCAATTTCACAATTGGATCTACCGAACTTCTTTTTTGTATGACCTTCGGAAGAAATACAAGCAGAAAGTAAAACTATTCCCGGACCTCGCTACCCATTCAGAAAGAAAAAAGATAAGATCCCTCCTGGATTTTGACAATATTTATACGGCCCCGGCTCATGGTTTTAAAGATGCCTTCGATTATTACCATAAAAACAGCAGCGGTCAATTTTTAGATCAAATTAGCATCCCGGTTTTAATTCTCAATGCCGAAAACGATAGTTTTTTAAGTGATCAATGCTACCCGAAAGCACTTGCATCAGAATTAAAAAACATTTATCTTGAAATTCCAAAGTACGGAGGACATGTGGGCTTTGTTGGCCCCAACAATATATATTATAACGAGACCCGTGCCCTGGAGTTTTTAAATTCTAATCTCTAATTAAGAAATCATGAAAATTCTAAGATTTACGATGTTCCTACTAATGTTGGGCCTTATTTACAACTGTGGTGGTGAGAAAGAAAAAAAAGAAGAAAAGGAAGAGATTAAGATAGGTAATAAGAAAGAAGTTGTAACCGAAAATACCAATAGTGTGAACATTGGCCTTACCGGAAATGATCTTATGCAATATGATAAGAACGAGATCAAGGTAAAAGCAGGCCAGGAGGTCACTTTAACCCTTCGGCATATTGGGAAACTTGATATCAAGGTAATGGGGCATAATTTTGTTCTGCTCAAACCGGGTGTCTCCATTCCCGAATTTTCCATTAAAGCCGCCGAAGCAGGCGAAGCGTTAGATTGGATTCCCGAAAATTCCGACGATGTAATTGTACATACCAAAATGATAGGTGGAGGACAAACCACCTCCATTACATTTACAGCCCCTGAGGCTGGGACCTACGATTTTATTTGCAGTTTCCCTGGACATTCGGGCCTTATGAAAGGTAAATTTATTGTGGAGTAGAAGGCACTATAGAAAATTATCGGCCGCTTTATAGGCATCGAGTACCCGCTGTTCTCCATCCATCCCTTTTATAGAATTTCCGTGTTCCATTCCCAGAATTCCGGTAAATCCTTTTTGATGTATATAGCGAAAGATATTCTTATAATTTATCTCACCGGTACCCGGCTCATTTCTTCCGGGATTATCCCCCATCTGAAAATAAGCGATCTCATCCCAGCAGGCCTCTATATTAGGAATTAGATTTCCCTCCTGGATCTGTTGATGGTAAACATCAAAAAGTATCTTGCAGGACGGGCTGTTTACCGCCTTGCAAATTTCGAATGCCTGTGGTGATTCGCTAAGAAACATCCCCGGATGATTCCTGAAATTAAGTGGTTCAAGTACCATGGTAAGGCCGTGTGGTTCGAGGATATCACTGGCCTGCTTTAGACTCTCTATCACGTTGGCCATCTGGTAGTTCATATTTAATTTTAAATCAAGGTGCCCCGGCACCACTGTCATCCATTTGGCATTCACACGTTTGGCAACCTCTACCGATCTTTTTATTTCTGAAATAAATTCTTCTCTCTTTTCCTTGTTCCCACTGGCAAGATTGGGTTCCTTCCAATAAATGGTGTGTGCAACAAATACTCCCATTTCCATGTTCAGGCGTTGCAATGCTGAAGCCATTCGTTGTTGTTCCTCAACCGGGCGTTTTTGCATATCATTATCTTCGAAGGCTTTAAATCCCTGGGCCGCCATAAATTCCAGCTGTTTCACCACATCATTCCCGGCATGTTCTTTAAACATACCAATATGCGGTGCATATTTTAAATTAAAAGCATGTACCTGGGAGTTTGAACCAGACCATAGTTCGCCGGCTATTGCAGTTCCTCCAAAAGAGAACAGGGAACCCGCAAGAGCTCCCTGTTTTATAAATTGACGTCTTTTCATCTTTACTGTTTATAAAGCCATCGCGTTGCCATTGCCGGCCTCGCTTAATGGTATACATCCTTTTTGTTGTCCGGGAACCGGATCATACCACAGCACATTCTTACCAATTTCCTCACTGGACTTCCATGCCCAGATGCTCATTCCTCTAATCCCTGCAATCAGGCTGAATACAGCTGCTTCAGGATCGGGTGCGGTGGCTGGGTCTGCATCATAGGCCTTGTAAAACTCGGACATCTTAATATACTTTGCCCGTTGTTCTTCCTCACTCGACTTCAGATATTTGGCAAGAACCTGATCAAACTCGGCAGTCTCTCCATCCTCAAGTTCTTTGTTGAAAGTGCTTCGGAATTCGTCTGCGAATAATTTTAAGAATGTTTTTATATTCGCCTGCAGCGGCTCATATCTTTCTGCCCAGATTTTTCCTTGTGTAGTTGGAGTTACCTCCTTCCAATACGAATCGATAAACTTAGGTACACCTACATCTACCGCCCCCGGAACAGTTTCATCGGAGGGGATCATAAGATCTACCATAGTTGTAAGCGCGTGAAATTCACCGGCTGAAGTGAAGACCGGAACATAGGCCGGTTCATCCGCTTCAGTTTTACAGCTCTGCAACAGGCTGATAACTGTAGGTGTGGCAACCATTGCTCCGGCTCCCCATCCTAAATTACGTAGTGCTTGTCTTCTATCCATTATGCTTCTTTTTTAATTTGTTGAGCGGCGTGATGCGCTGCCCTGGCGCTAAAGGCCATATATGAAAGTGACGGATTTACACAACTGGCGGAGGTCATAAATGCTCCGTCGGTTACATAAACATTAGGTACGGCATGTAATTGATTATTTCCATTGCAAACAGAGGTCTTCGGGTCTCTTCCCATTCGGGCTGTTCCCATCTCATGAATTCCTAATCCCGGAGCACCAGGATCGTCCCAGGGTTCAATATCTTCATATCCGGCATAGGTAAGCATTTCTACTGCCTGCTGTACCATGTCCTTACGCATTTCATATTCATTCTCTTTCCATTCGGCATCGAAAGTCACGGTAGGTAATCCCCATTGATCCAGGTTATCGTAATCGAGGGTCATCTTGTTTTCATGATATGGCAGACATTCGCCAAAACCTAATAACAGCATTCGCCATTTTCCGGGTTTTACTACCGATTCTTTAAGGTTTTGTCCGTAGGCCAACTCGGCAACCATTTCGTTATAATGACTTCTACTGGCACCTCCCTGGTAACCATACCCTCGTTTAAAGTTCTTCTGGTCGGTCTTTCCACCTAAATTCCTGAACCGGGGTACATAGATTCCGTTGGGTCTTCGTCCCTTGTAATGTTTGTCTTCGAAACCGGGAACATTGGCCCAAGCTCCGGCTTTGAAATGGTGGTCCATAATATTATGTCCCAACTCACCACTGTCGTTCCCCAGTCCATTAGGGAAACGTTTACTTTTAGACTGCATCAAAATACTGGCAGATGCAATTGCTGATGCACACAGGAAGATCACTTTCGCATTAAAAACGATCTCTTTCTTAGACTCTGCATCTATTACTCTAACTCCGGAAGCTTTTCCTGTAGCTTCGTCATATAATACTTCGGCTACTATGGAATGCGGGCGGATGGTTAAATTACCGGTTCGTTCGGCTGCAGGTAATGTAGATGAATTACTACTGAAATATCCGCCAAACGGACATCCTCTCATACAGCGATTTCGAAACTGGCAATTGGAACGCCCCTGAAATGTTTGTGTCCCAGTGATATGTGCCGCACGACCGATGGTTAGAACCCTGCCATCATCATATTTTTTTGCTATCTTTTCTTTTAGGTCGGTCTCTGCACAATTCAATTCCATAGGAGGACAAAATTTGCCATCCGGAAGATGTGGAAGACCAAGATTCTCTCCACTTACTCCTATAAATTCTTCAACTTTATCGTACCAGGGTGCAATATCTTTATATCGTACCGGCCAGTCTACAGCAATCCCTTCCTTCTTATTGGCACTGAAATCAATATCACTCAACCTGTAACTCTGTCTTCCCCAAACTAAGGAGCGTCCGCCCACGTGATATCCGCGAAGCCAATCGAAGCGTTTCTTTTCGTTATAGGGGTGTTCCAGGTCGTTAACAAAGAAATGCCGGTGAGCTTCATCTGTGGTATACCCGGATCTCGCTTGTTTTAACTGTTTGTCTTGTTCAGATTTTGGCAGTTGCCCTTTGAACTCAAATTCCCACGGATCCATATTCATGGTGTGGTAGTCCTTAATATGTTCTACCATTCTGCCTCGTTCTAAAACGAGGGTCTTTAGACCGTTTTCACATAGCTCTTTGGCGGCCCATCCGCCACTAATACCAGAGCCTACTACTATGGCATCGTAATTTTCATTAGGGTTGATCATTGTGGAGTTATTGGTTTAGATTGAAATAAGAGGTTCGTTTTATTTTTATCAGGAATTAATTTCCCTAAATAGGGAACAACTAATGTCTTGTTTTTTTGTTGATTTTACAAGAATCTATCCCGTAAATAAGAACATGTTCAGTCGAAAACGTTTTCGATTGCAAATATCCTATCAGAACTCACATTCTTATCTATTTCTTTCAAAAAAAAACTAACTTAGAACTCCTTAAAAATAAACCAGCATTATTACATTGTTCTCAAAAACATCCTCAATGAAAAAATTCTTTATCTTATTCATCTTATCTACCCTGATTCTCTCATGCGGTAATAAGACTGAAACTAATTCAGGCATAGCCGAAAAAGATCAGAATTCAGAAATGAAAACTCCGGATCCAGACCTCAAATTATCACTGGCACAATGGTCTTTACATCGACGTTACAAGGGTCCCGACGGAAATCCGTTTAATTTTGCCAGGGATGCTAAAGAGCTAGGATTCGATGCCGTGGAATTTGTATCACAACTTTACACAAAACAGATCGAGGAGTTAGGGCACGATGCAGTGATAGATTCATTGCTGGCAGAGAACCAAAGACACGGAGTGAAATGTGTTCTTATTATGGTTGACGATGAAGGCGATCTGGCCGATCCGGATGAAAAAGCAAGAAATCTCGCCGTGGAGAAACATAAAAAGTGGGTAGATGCCGCTGTAAAATTAGGTGGGCATGCTATTCGTGTAAATACTTTTGGAACCAACGATCCGGAAGTTTGGAGTGAAACCGTGGTAGATGGTTTGAAAAAACTTTCGGAATACGCTGCTACAAAGAACATCAACGTGCTAACCGAAAATCACGGCTGGTTATCTTCAGATGCAGACAAACTCATGGCAGCGATCGCGAACGTAAATATGCCCAATTGTGGCACTTTACCCGATTTCGGGAATTGGTGTATTAAACGTGAAAACAACGAACGATGGGGAAAATGTGTAGAGGAATATCCGGATTATTACAAAGGAATTGAACTTATGATGCCGGCCGCCAAAGCAGTAAGTGCAAAGGCCAACACTTTCGATGAAAATGGAAATGAGTCCAGGATAGATTATTACCGCATGATGCAGATAGTAAAGGATGCCGGATACAACGGCCATATTGGAGTAGAATTCGAATCGGAAGAAATCGACGAACCGGAAGGAATTTTAAAAACGAAGAAACTAATAGAAAAAGCCGCGGCTAAAGCTAATTAATTCAGGACCTATGAAAGCAATTACTCGAATTCAATTATCGTTTATGATGTTCCTGGAATTCTTTATCTGGGGTGGCTGGTTTGTAACCATGGGGACCTTTCTAGGGAATAACCTGTCCGCAACCGGCGCTGAAACCGGTATGGCATATTCAACACAGTCGTGGGGAGCCATCATTGCTCCGTTTATTATAGGGCTTATAGCCGACCGCTTTTTTAATGCTGAAAAGATCTTAGCTGTATTACATCTTATAGGTGCCTTCTTGATGTATCAGATGTCTCAAGCGACAGATTTCAACGTATTCTATCCCTATGTGCTTGGATATATGATCGCCTATATGCCCACCCTGGCCTTAGTTAATTCTGTTTCCTTCAATCAAATGAAAGACCCCGCAAAAGAATTTCCCTTTATCAGGGTATGGGGTACCGTGGGTTGGATAATGGCTGGTCTTCTTATAAGCTTCGCGTTTAAATGGGATTCTCTGGACAATATTGCTGAAGGAATGTTGGCCAAAACATTTTTAATGACCGCAATTGCCTCGGGACTACTGGGTATTTTTAGTTTCTTCCTTCCCAAAACACCTCCAAGTGTGGCAAAAGGAGAAAAGGTGCGTATTGGAGATATTCTCGGTCTTGATGCTTTAAAATTATTAAAGGACAGAAACTTCCTGGTATTCTTTCTATCCTCGGTGCTAATATGTATTCCACTCGCATTTTACTATCAGAATTTAAGTCCGTTTCTAACCGAATCGGGAGTAGAAAATTCTACCGCCTGGGCTTCAGCCGGACAAATTTCGGAAGTGGTGTTTATGTTGCTACTTCCCTTCTTTTTTAAGAAATATGGATTTAAAATGACCATTTTAGTGGGGATGTTGGCATGGGGGGTCCGTTACCTGCTGTTTGCATTTGGAGATGCAGGCGAGCTGTTCTTTATGCTCGTTACCGGGATCGTTCTACATGGGATTTGTTATGATTTCTTCTTTGTGTCCGGCCAGATTTACACCGATAGCAAAGCCGGTGAAAAAGTGAAGAGTGCCGCACAGGGGCTTATCACCTTAGCGACCTATGGAGTTGGAATGCTAATAGGATTCTATGTTGCCGGGAAAGTAACCGATGCAAATTTAATTTCGGATGGTGTTCATGCATGGAAAGAAATTTGGTTCTTCCCTGCCATTTTTGCCGCAGTTGTATTTGTGATCTTTGGATTGCTATTTAAAAATGAAAAAATAGAATATAAAAGTTAGTATGAGTAAAAAACTAAAATGGGGCGTGCTGGGTGGTGGCGGTGATTCCTTAATTGGAGTGCTTCACCGTGTTGCAGCCAGTATGTTTGATAGCTATCAGCTTACGGGTGCGGTCTTTAATCCCGATCATCAGAAAAGCATCGATTTTGCTAATGAAATTGGTATTCCTACAGATCGAATATATCCCGATTTCGATACCATGGTAGCTGCCGAACTTTCCCTGCCGGAAAGTGAACGTATTCAGGTTTTTTCGGTGCTTACACCAAATTTTCTTCATTTTCCTATGGCGAAAAAGTTACTGGAATCCGGTTTCCATGTGATCTGTGAAAAACCAATGACCATGAATTACCAGGAGGCTTTGGAGCTTCAGGAGATTCAGAAGAAAAAAAATACCATTTTCGCATTGACGCATACCTATACCGGCTATCCCATGGTGCGGCAAATGAAA
>QQUG01000023.1 GCA_008501705.1 Flavobacterium sp. | reverse complement strand
TTGCCGATCGCCCTGGTACTTGATTTGTTTAAAGATAAGAAGATCTTGGATATACTATTCGGCCACTGGCTGACACGAGCGCAGCGAACTGGCACCAGCAATAATAGCCATTGTTGGCGGTAGTTTGGTAGCCTATTTATACCAACTATAATAACCCTACGGCAGATTAAATGCTACAATTTCCATCAATGATGTCCTGTTCTGTTGGGTCATAACCATTGTTTTGGACGTAATAAGTTCCTCCTAAACCATTATTTGTAATTAGTGTCGTGAGTCCACACAGGTTGGTCAATTCATCATTATCACTTATGTATAAATCATTAATGATCGAAACTAAATTTGACAGACCGTTTAAATTAGTCAATGTATTTATATTGTATAATGTTAATGAACCAACGGATACTAAACTTTCTAAAGCATCTATATTTGCCAATGGAGGATGGCTTAGAATTTCGAGTTCTCCTCCAACTTCAGACAGATTATTGATGCCGGATATACTTACAGGATCTGAACCATCAAATAAGATGCGTAAATTGCCACCGACGGAAGTTAAACTTGATAAATCATCTAGATTAGAATTATTGTTGTATTCCAAATTAAGATCTCCAGGAAGACTTGTAAAATGAGAAATTCCTCCTAAATCAGATAGATTATCATTGCTATATAAAGTTAAAGAGTTAATTGTATTTGGAAATGATGAAAGACCATCAATGTTGGACAGTTGAAAATTGTTTCTAATTTCTATTTGACCATTTTCAAATATCTGTACATTCTGTAAACCATTAATATCTTCCATCAATATATTACCAGCTACGTGAAGTAACGGCGATTCATTTTCAACCATTACAAAGTTCGTCAACCCAGATAGGCCTTGAATATTAATAAGTTGATTATTATTTACTATCCTTACGGTATTAATACTTGATGTAATGGCTGACAGCGCATTGATATTAATGAGACCCTCATTTGCTGCAATTTCGAGATCCTTTTCAATGGTATTGATATTCAAGCCATCAAGAGTTTCAAGTTGCTCAGTTCCAATGATTCTTAGTAAACCCACTTTTTCAACACTACTTAGAGGGCTTAAATCGACAATTGGCTCTCCGAAGACATCACTAATGTCCAACCATCCCGTTATCTCGCAATAACCCATTTCACCAAACTGATTAACTTCTTGTTGATTCCTTAGGAATACATTCCCATTAGCTACATTTTCGCAATTCTGATTCAAAGTATTAAAGGACTGTTCTCCACTATAAGAAGTACCATTTGAGTTCGTAGCGAAAGCTCTTATAAAGTATGTCGTGCCGGATTGTAGGTTTAATAAATTACCTGTAAATGAACCTGTACCATTTCCAATAGTCACACTATTATCTCCTTGGTCAGGATTAGAAGAAGTACCCCATACAAAACCCCTTGAAGTGATATTTGAGCCTCCAGAACTTATTACGTCTCCATTTACCGTAGCAGAAGTCGAAGTAATATCACTGATACTATTTAGTTGTACATCTGGTACAGAATTATTAGTTCCTGGACTTTCATTCTCCGACGAACATCCAACCAATAATAAACAAGTTAATACTAAAAGTAGAAAAGTCTTTTTCATAATTTAATTAAGGAATCAAAGAATTTGAAAATAAATATAAGAAGAATGTGGAGATACTATTCAGCCAGTGGCTAACACGAGCGCAGCGAACTGGCACCAGCAATAATAGCCAATGTTGTAGCCAGTTTTTTTAATTCCCATTCAACTGTTTTTCATATTCTTCCGCATCGTACGTTCCGATTGATTTTTGGACGAGTCCTTGGTCATTCATAGTCCATTCTTCAAATCCGCTGAAATCAACTTTATTACCAGTTCCGTTTGGTCCAGAATTAGTTCCTTTAAAAGTCCAGTAATATCGATAAGTCTCATTTCCCTTTGTCAGACTGTCCATAGTTAATTCCAAATCAGGAAATGCATCCATATAGGATTTAGCAGTTTCCGCTAATTGTTTTCTTCCGACTGCTGGTGTTCTGTTATTTACAGTTAGTGTTCCATCCTCGGCGTAAAATGAAGCCATTTTTTCAGGCACTTTACTGTTCCAAGCATCGGTATATTTTTGTCCGAATTCGACCATTTCATCCAATTCCGACTTATCAGATTTACATCCTGTCATAATGTTTAAGACAATTAAAAGTGTTATTAAAAATGATTGTTTGATTTTCATAATTTGCTTTTTTTTCAAATTGGCTACAACGTCCACGGCTATGATTTCGGCCATTGCCGATCGCCCTGGAACTTGATTTGTCTAAAGATAAGAAGATTGTGGAGATACTGTTCAGCTAGTGGCTGACACGAGCGCAGCGAACTGGCGCCAGCAATAATAGCCTTTGTTGTGCTTTCGTTATTTTTCCAATTCTGCTTTTATCAGGTCTATAATTCTATTCGTATCTAAAATCAGACTTTCAAGATTTCTAATTGCATCCTTGTTAATCCAATAGTGGACGGCTCCATTATTAATATATTCTATTTTATTTTCTCGTAAATGATTAGCTTGTTCCGTAAGATTCTGATTTCCAAATAAGAATGCAGAGACAGGTTCAAATCTCATAATGCTATTATTGTACGTGAATGGCGCATCATTGGGAAGTGCCCATTCATTCCCTATTCTTATCCACTCGGTTACTTGCTTATGTTTTGCATAGTGTTTTACCAATTCATCACGTAATTCCGAGTTTCGTATATCTTTTAAATTTCCGGTACTTGAGAGGTCGTCAAATGTTGAAGTGGACGAAGAAAAAATAGGATAAATACTCCCATAACCGAAGAAATCATTTGTGGCTTTTACAAGTTCTTCATCGTTAGAATCGGCAGAATTTAAGGTTATTGCAAGTTTTTCTATTGTTTCAATCCCTTTTTGTAAATCAGCAATATTATTTTTAAATGTAATTATGTCCTCTTTATTTTCAGACAAAAGTCGATTTAAATATAAATTCTCTTGTTTAGCAGATTTTCGATTTTCATTTGCGTTATTAATTTGGAGAGCAATCAAAATTCCAATAACAACAAGGATTATTTCTCCAATTGCATAAATCAGATACTTACTGAATTTATTTTCAGTGAGCAATTTCTGTCGGATTTTCCGGAAGAATTTTATCATACAAGCTTAGTTTCTTTAAATGTATGATTTTAAATTAAAAACAGGGATTTTAGAATAATGCCTGCCAACGTCCACGGCTATGATTTCGGCCCTTGCCAATCGCCCTGGAACTTGATTTGTCTAAAGATAAGAAGATTGTGGAGATACTATTCAGCGAGAGGCTGACACGAGCGCGGCGAACTGGCGCCAGCAATAATAGCCTTTGTTGTGCCTAGTTTTTATCAGAAACTTTCTTAAAGAAGTTGTGCATCTCAGAATTGATCAAGTGTGAGGGCTGAGGGTCCCCCTTACAACCCCCATTTTACTGGGTTTTACATTTCAAATTTGAAATTATAACCCGAAGCCCTCCCCAATTTGGACCAAATTTCATTGTTACGATCGTATCTTTTAAAAATAGTATCTTAAACCGATTTTATACAGATCTATGGCAAAGGAAAAATCGTGGTTACTCAAGCTTGTTGAGTTGATATCGGCTATTTTCGAAAGCTCCCGAAGGCAATCCAGGGGAAGAACCTGGCATCAGCATGTAGTTCCATACAAAGATGGTTGGGCCGTACGCAGGGAAGGTAACAAGCGTATCACATCCAAACACAGAAAACAAAGCACAGCGCTTCGGAAAGCTAAAAGCCTGGCAAGAAAATACAAAGCCGATGTGATCATACACCGCGCAGATGGTACGATCAGGGATCGCATTAGTTATGATTGACCACAATTTTTTAAGGGAGAATCTCTTCTTTCATTTAAGCTATCAGAACAAATAATTTGATAGGGCTATTTCCAACTTACAAACAATAAAGCACATCACTATTTAGTGGATTTTTATAGTTCCATTTCTATACAGATCCAGGGCTTTATTAAGTAATAGCTTAATAATTAAAACAGGAAGATCCTGGTTAGGAGGTATTCTAAGGATCTTCATACGGTTACGGTTCCCTGCTTCCAGATCGGGATGGTCCAGATGACTCCCTTCAACAAAAAGTATGTATGGTTCGCTTGTCTTTTTATCCACCCACAAATAGCAGAACATTTTATTTTTATAACAAAAACAGGGCATTCCATATTTTCTTGTTTCTGAAATATGTTTATCCATATCGAGAATAATCTTTCGCAGAGCGAGCAAACAACTTCTATTGGGCTCGTCTTTGTCTACGTAGAATTGGTCCGGACTATTCATGAAACTGCAGTAAAATTTGGTAAAATAAAGATTATGAAATTGGTTTATAATCGAACCATACTGGCTTATTTTACACGAGAAGGATTATCATAACTTACCATCCATTGTATACCAAATCGGTCTTTAAGCATGCCGAAATACGATTCCCAAAAGGTATCGCTCATAGGCATAATAACTTCTCCGTTTTGGGAAAGTTCTTTAAAGAAATTGTCTGCTTCTTCCCTGTTGTTTGCGTTAATAGAAATAGAAAAATTATTGCCTTGCTTAAATTGTTTACCCCATTCGGCACCAGTGTCACTTCCCATGAGCACGGTTTCTTTACTAATAGGAAGGGATACGTGCATGATCTTGTCTTTATCCGCTTCAGACACAGGATATTTTGGGTCTTCAGGCATATCACTGAATTTTGAAATCGATGAGAAATCACCACCAAAAACAGCTTTGTAGTGGTTGAAGGCTTCTTCGCAATTTCCGTTGAATGTGAGATAGGTGTTTATTGTAGCCATGGGTAAGTAGTTTGGTTTATTAAAGATAAGAAGATCTGTTAGAATGTATTCAGAAAAAAACTCAGTTTACTTAGCCGAACGCTTTCGGAACCAACTGATACAGAGTGTAAAACCGATGGCCATTGCGATCACCATTCCGTTGAACAGTATATCGATCGGATCGAATACTCGATTAGGTAGCACATATTGAAGTGCCTCGTCCAGTAGCCCTACGGAAAAACTTATCAGCAGGGCTAGCAAGGCTGGTATTCGGATATTCGTTCCATTTCTTTTTCGTTCTCGCAATGCTTCGTACATAAAAATCGCCAAAATGCTGTATTCAATTAGATGGCTACGTTCAGGGATCCCTAAACGTAGTAAGAGCATAAGGTTAACAGCGGCAATTCCAATCCAAACCGATAATTCGGCTCTGCCCGGCCTCAGCTTAATTGCGTTAATTAGGATAGCCAGGCCTGTTAGGAACATTCCGCAAAGAAACATTACAGCCTGTGTATTCTGGTTCTTGAAAAAATCTACCAAAGGATTAGCAACGAACAATGTTGCGAAGATCACGGTCATGACCAGGGCAGTACAAATCCACAATAATTTTTCCCTTGGAGATGTAAATAAGGCCATAATTGAATATTTAAATGTAAATATTCTTAAGATCGAATCCTATTCAGATTTATGTACTTCCAGTTCGATTTCTATCATAAATTCGGGGATGGCGAGTTCTTTCACGCCAAGCCAGGACCCTGTAGGGAAGTGGTTGGTATAGATCTCATTTCGGTAAGCAGCATTCTCCAGGAACAAGGGCATATTTGTGGTAAAAATATTCTCTACCACTACATCATCGAAGGTACTGTTGAAATGCTTTAGAATTTTGTCCAGATCTGCATAGCAGTTCTTCATTTGTTGCGCCAGGTCACCAACGGCGGTAGGGTTACCCGCATCATCCATACTCACAGCTCCTGAAACTTTTATGCTATTCCCAATTTTAACCGCATGCGAATAGCCGTATGCTTTTTCAACATCGGGGCGAAGTAAGAAGTATTCCGGTTCATCAGATTTCACGACGACTTCTTCTTCAACTTTTACGTCCTCTTCTTTTTCTTTCTGGTCGCAGCTTTGTATCGAAAAAGCAAAGAGACATATTATTACGAGTACTGATAAAGGAAGGTTGTGGTTGGTTAGTTTTTTCATTTTTATTGGTTGTTTAATGCCTACTTGATTCGGATTTCGGCTTTCCCGTTTTTATAGAGAAAAGATAGGTATTTTGATCTAAATTGACTTGGTTATGATATTCTATTCGAAAAAGTAATTTTAAAACAACAGCGCTTCAAGATTCAGAGAATAAAAAAATTAACCTTGTAGAGCCTGGTGTAAAAGCCAATATGATAAATGATTGGTAACAAAGTGAAAAATTAGTTTTATTCTATCCGAACTCCATGTGTGGTAAAGGATAGCCCTTGTTGTCCCATGGTGGAGTTCATAATACCTTCAAACAGAGGTTCAGGAGAATTATGCGGTATCTTCCATTCGAATAAAAAATTAGATCCTGTGCCGCCTGTCACGTCAATTTCATCGATAATGATCTCTGTGGTTTCCATGGGAGCCAGAAAGATCGGATCTTCAAAATAATTGCGAATCGATTTCCCGTGTGTGTCGAAGTACTCCGCCCTTAGTAGGTAGATGGTATCTTTATCGCTGGTATTTCTCATACTAACCATGGCGGTTAATCCATGAGTTCTGTGTTCCGAAATGCTATAAATTTGAGAGTAGATAGACAGGTAGGACTTGCCATATTCAAGCGAGTCTTTGTCTATATTTCTTGCCGTTCGATTCGTCCAATTCTCCGGATGAATCGAGCTAACAGATCCATTTTCATTACAGCTTAAAAATAATAGTAATCCTATGAGAGGTAAATACTTAAGATTCATGTAAATACGATGTTTCAAATAATTTATGTGATTATAGAAAGTGCCGGAAGATAGTTGCCATTAACCCTGTATTGGATTAACTAAGATAAACAATTTTATGATGGTTCCTGGCGTAAGATCTTCTCCATTTTTCTTCCTCTTGCTAATTCTTCAACTAACTTGTCCAGGTATCTCGTATTTCGGGTTAAAGTGTTATCGATCTCCTCTATACGATAACCGCATATAACTCCTTTGATAAGATGGGCATTCGGATTAAGGGTAGCTCCTGCAAAAAATTCTTCGAATGTAACTTTATCTTCAATTAGTTTTTGAATTTTAGCATCATCGTAGCCGGTTAACCAATCGATCACCTGATGCAGTTCCGTTTTTGTTCGTCCTTTCTTTTCTACCTTGTTAACGTAGTGAGGATAGACAGATGCGAAGGTAAGTTTTGCAATTCTAGCGTTATGTTCGGGTGTAACTTTCATGATCTCGATTTATTACTGGACGAAGACACAAGCTGCCCAATGTGATTATTAGTAGTTAAGATACTGAATTTTTACGTGTACGATATACAAAGAAGCTTAGTTTGGGATATGTAGTTTTAGTTCCAGTGTTCTTGGGACCTTCATTTGTTGAAGAAGATTCTTATAATGGGTCTCACTTTTCAAATGATTGATGTACGGATCATTCTTCAATTGAAGATACATATCATAATCGTTAACATCCAGAGCTTTATCAAGTAATTCATAAGCCTTGTCCTTTTCATTCATATAGGCATACATTTGAGCCAGTAAATAGGGCTGATCTTTCTCAAAAAGATGCTTATGATCCTCCACTTTGGCCGTTGCACCCTCCAGCTCAAGGACCAAAGATGCCATAATATCGCTATAAGCTTTAGAAAATTCGTCTTCTTCATTTTCAATTTCTACCATAGCCTCATCCTTACATCCCAGCCAGGCCAGGATCTCGCCTCTAAGTCCGTGGTCACCGTTGCCATAGGGTTGATATTTTAAATAATTGTCCATGGATTCTAAGGCGAGCTCAAATTCATTTTGAAAAAAGTAATAGATGGCTAACATCCTGTAATTACCCGAATCCAGTGGATCGATGGTTTGTGCATGTTGTAATAACCGTATGCGATCGTCTAGAGAAATTGCAGGATACGATGATACATTTCTAAGTACTTCACTGCTCTCCGAATTAAGAGCTAAAGCCTTTTCGAAATAGGTAAATGCATCGCTGAAATTCGAATTAATAACCCTTAATCTGCCTAACCAGGCATGGGCTTCGGCATATTCCGGATTTAAGGAAATGGCCTTTTCGGCGGCATACAAGGATTCGTTTAAGGCTTCTATTTCATTGGTGTACACCTTTATCTGAAAGTGAAGTTTGCTTTTTAACAACCAGCAAGGCGCGTAGGTCGAATCTATCGCAAGGGACTGAGCGATGAGTTTCAGGCCGGCATTGGCGCTTTCTTCTGTATATCGGAGGCCGAGGTTCTTTGCCTGGAGAAATGCCGTATAAGCTCCAGGGTGGGTTTCTTCTATTTTTTTGCCGAACAGACTAGTATTTAAATTTTGCATCACATTTCTAGCGATATCATCCTGAACCTGAAAGACATCTGCCATTTGTCTTTGATAGGTCTCAGACCATAGATGAACCCCATCATATGCACGAATTAATTGTACCGTAATTCGCAAGTTGCTATCAACTCTTCTCACACTTCCTTCCAGGACATAATTTGCATTGAGTTCTTTACCTATGGTTCGAATATCCACATCCTTGTTTTTGAAAGAAAAGCAGGAGGTTCTGCTAATTATTCTCAGTTCCGGATTCTTCGAAAGATGGTTCAAAATCTCCTCACTGATGCCATCGGAGAAGTATTCATTATCACGGTTCGGACTCAGATCTAAAAAAGCTAATACTGCGATCGATTTTTTCCCTTCCAGTTCCGGAGTAATAGTTCCGGAGGCGATGTTTTCGCCGGGATCCGGCTCTATTTTCAGATAAATAAAAAGAGAGGTGGATACGATCAAGGAAATGAAGAGCAATAAAATAATATAGTTTAACGAAAAGCGGCGTAGAAAGGATTTTGATCTTGCGGTTTCGGCAGGGTGGATTCGCTTTATACCACTCGGGCCAATCTCGAAATGCCAGGAGATGGATAGCCAGATACCAAGTCCAATAATAAGCATGATCACAAAAAATTGCAACCAGAACTTAGATACATCAAAAATCGAAAATAATATAGATGCCGCCTGAATAGAGACCCAGCTAAAGATAACATAGGCCAGGGCAGCTTTGAGAACATTTCGGCTTTTCAGTTCCTTAAAGAAAGAACCCATTCTCATGATAACACCACTAAACGAAATTTTTATATTCGAAAATATGGTTCGTAGTGAAGGATAAAATTACGCTAAATTTTAATTCGTAATTACTTTTAAGAGAAAATTGTGAGTTCAGGGAATTGTCTAATTCCGTGGCGTTCATCTCGTTATATTTATATCCGAAATTTAACTGAAGTAGATCATTCTCTTACACTCCATATTTCGTGCATGGGATCGCCTTTACTGGAAAACCCGGAATGATGCCATTTACCATCGATCAGTTCATAGTTGAACTTTAAGCTGAGCCCTGCCTTGGAATCGTCCCTGGAAAAGAATTCGATATTTTCGGTGTATTCACCATCTGTGGTTGTATAGGTCCCGCCACCGGTTCCCATGAACTTTTTGGTTTCTGTGTTATAGGCGATCCACTGAAACCGTGTCCCGGACAATATTTTCATGGTTTTTCTTGGCCTGCTGATATCGCGCAGTTGGGTTTCTCCATCTCTTATCCTGCCGGACATCAACCAGGCACCTTGCAAAGCACCGGGGGTACCATCATCGATTCGATTTATTTTCGATCCCGACCCAACGATCTCAATTTCATTGGCAGATATTTTTACTTTGAAGCTAACTTCCTTTCCAACAAAATCCGGGTTGTCTGAATGAAATTCTACCTTTTCTGTCATCATATCACCTTCTAATTTCCAGGTGCCCCCGTTGGTGTGAACAAATTCACCGGTGGTCGCATTGAAGGTTGCCATAACCTGGTATCCTTCGGCAAAGATGACCACGTTCCGAAGTTTTTCGCCATCATCGGAAGTGGTGTAGGACTCCCATGCTCCAATTATATTTTGCGCATATAATGTTAAGGAACAGATTATTAGAGTGAGTGATAGAATTACTTTTTTCATAACTAAAAGAATCAGGTTGTGGAAAAATAGCTCAATACATAAAAGCGTGTAAGTTGGGCTTTTACAGTTACAAGTTAATTAAAAGTTAGTAGTTAAGATGTTTAAAAAAACCTAAAAAAGATTTTTCTACTGAACACCATTTGCTAGGGTCGTTGCTTAATCGCAGGAACAGTATTTATCACTATTAGCCTTTTCAAAACATTCTTTTCCTTCTTTAAAGGCAAAATAGGCAAGGCCGAGTGTTCCAATACTATCGATATAGGCCAGGCCGGTCAATTCGAAAATTCCGCTGCTTATTAATAGAATAACCGACATATAAACGCATACCAGGGTACAGTTTGCATCGGCTATGATCGGATCTGAGTCTAACCGTTTTCCAACCCGCTTTTTCCAAAGTACCAAAAGCAAC